>JANOHV010000267.1:0-19908 GCA_031406795.1 Candidatus Rokuibacteriota bacterium | reverse complement strand
GGTGCCCGACTCCGCGGTGATCATCAAGGCCGCCTACGGCCGCAACGTGCTGTATTCGGGCTTCGTCAAGTACATGGATTTCATCAGCGTGGAAGCCGGCTCGCTCAGCTCCCTGACCACCGCCGTGCAGCGGGCGCAGGGTGTGCTGGCGGCCGGGCGCAACATCATCGTCTTTCCCGAGGGGACGCGTTCGGTCACCGGGCGGCTGCTGCCGTTTCGCGATATCGCCTTCAGGCTGGCCCGCTCGGCGGGCGTTCCGATCGTGCCCGTGGTGCTGCAGTCCGACCTGCCGTTCATGGCCAAGCGGCCGGGCAGCATCTTCCCGCCGCGCACCATCAACTTCACGTTGCGGTTTCTGGAGCCCGTGCGCTTGCAGGAAAAGGAGACGCTGGCGTCGCTGATCGCGCGCGTCGAACGGGCGATCGGCGCGAACCTGCGTGAGCTCGATCAGGGGACCGTGTGGGAAGTGAAATCGTGAACCGCCGGGGTGGCGCGTGAAAGGCACGACGACGCATTCGTTCACGCTGGAACAGATCCGTGCCATCTTGCCGCACCGGCCGCCCTTCCTGTTCGTGGACAAGGTGACGAAGATGGTGCCCGACAAGACGATCGCGACCGAATGGTTCATCAGGCCCGACGAGGCGTTCTTCGCCGGGCATTTTCCCGGGCTGGCGATCATGCCCGGGGTGCTGGTCACGGACGCGCTGGCCCAGTCCAGCGGCCTGCTCTGGGGGTTCACCAAGCAGCTCAGGGGTGGCGAGGCCAGCGAAACTCCTGAGATCTTTCACCTGGCCGCCGCGAACATGAAGTACGTCAATCCCGCCTATCCGGGGGAGACCCTGGAAATGACCGCCCGGGCCGACCGGAACTTCGGCGCACTCTACACCTACGAGGTTGAAGCCATGGTGAAGCGCAAGGTGATCGCCAAGGGGACCCTGACCCTGGCCATGATGCAGGGGAAACCGTGAAGATCCTCGCGCTCATGGGCAACCCCCGCAAGAACGGGTATACGCAACGTCTGTCGAAACTGTTCCTGGCCGGAGTCAGCAGCGGCGGCGCCGAGCTGGACGTGGTCGACTTGTGCGCGCTGCAGATCAAGCACTGCGTGGGGTGTTACAGCTGTTGGCTGGTGCACCCGGGCGTCTGCATCCACAAAGACGACATGCCCTCGGTCATGAAGAAATTCCAGGCGGCGGACATCGTCGTGTTCCTGTCGCCTCTCAACGCCTACGGCCCGAGCAGCTTCGTGAAGGTCTTCCTCGACCGGACCTTCGCCTGGACCAAGGAAGGCTTCGTGCCCACGCCGGGGGGACTGATCCGCAACACGGTGCGCGACCCGGAGCACTGGCCGAAGAAGCTCGCGTATCTGCTGGTGGGCGCGTTCCGCGGCGAGGAGAATTTCGCTGCCGCGACGAAGGCCTTCGAACTGTTCGCCGCGGCGATCGGCACGGAGCTGGCCGGGGGGATCATCCGGCCCGAGTCCTACCTGCTGCAGTTCGACCTGGCAAAGCCGAAGACCATCAAGGTGATCGAAACGGCGTTCGAACAGGCGGGGATCGAACTGGCCACCCGAGGGGAGATCACCGCCGAAACGGCCGCCCGGGCCGCGACGCCGCTGTCGTCCGACCTGCACCACTTCCAGCAGTACGCCAACATCTACTGGGAGCATGCCCGCAGCCTGGGGCCCCGGGCGCTCGACGTCTCGGCGGTGCGCGCGCTGGTGCTGGGCGACATGCGGGTACTGCTCAGCGAAATGGTGCGCAGTGTCGATACCGTGGCCACGGCGAAGAAGCGGTTCGTGCTGCAGTTCGATTTCACCGACACGGGCGGGCACTTCCGCGTGAGCGTGGACCACGGCAAGGCGACCCTGGCGCAGGAGAAATCCGCGACCTGCGATCTGCGCTTGACGACCCCGGCGGCTACCTGGGCCAAGGTGTTCATGCGGCAGATCGACGTCCGCGAAGCGCTGGCGAGCGGCGAGATCAGGCTCGACGGGGACAAGTCGCTTTTCACCCGCCTCGAGCGGTACTTCCCGCCGCCGGTGGTTTGAGATGGACGCTGCGCGCGACTCGAACACGAAAGCGAAGCGAATCCTCGCGTTGGGCGCGGTCCTGCTGCTGGTGCTCGCGGCGCCCCCGGCGGGACGGGCGGCCGATACCGCGACCGACGCCTCTCTCGCCGGCTACGCCGCGGCCGGGACGGTCGACGCGACTGCGCCTCGGGAACTCGCGATCGGATTTCTGCCGGGCGGCGATCTCTTCAAGCCGCTCATCGCGGACCCGCGCTGGCCCCACTTTGCCCTCGCCTACCAGGGGTACCTCGACGATCCGAAGCTCGGCAGCGTGGCAGCCGTCAGCTTCGGCGAGAGCTTCATCGTCTACCGCGACAAGATCGGCAAGGCGTGGTGGGAGGCGGGAATACAGGCCGGTGTCTTCTCTTTCTTCGACCTCAGTTCGCCGTCGAGCGATCTGGTCAACGCCGATTACATCGTCGGGGTCGTGCTCGGCTTCCGCTGGGACCGGTTCTCCGCCCTGGGCCGCCTGTTCCACCAGAGCAGCCACCTCGGGGACGAGTACATCCTCAGCAACTCCGGCGACAACCGCGTCAACCTGAGTTACCAGGCCGTCGACCTCCGGCTCTCCTACGAGTTCTTCGGAGACGTGCTGCGGCTGTGCGTCGGCGGCGGCTCCATCTTCGAGCGGGAGCCGTCCACCCTGAAGCCCCTGTCGCTGCAGTCGGGCCTCGAGTTCCGCAGCCCGTGGCCGGGGTCGGGGTCGGGGATCCGCCCCATCGCGGCCGCCGACGTCCAGTACCGGGAGGAGAACGCCTGGGCGGCGGATGTGTCGCTGCGGGCGGGGCTCGAGTTCCAGCGCTGGCTCGGGACGAGGAATCTTCAGGTGCTCGTCGAATACTTCCAGGGGCACTCGCCGAACGGTCAATTCTACACCGACGAGATCGACTACCTCGGCCTCGGCCTGCACTTCAATTTCTAGGGTGCTCTCCCGGCGGAAAACACCGGAGGCAACGCTTCTTCCGGTTCCTCGTAAGTCATCCGCAGCAGATTGATATTGTCCGAGCGCAGTCATCCCGCAGTCGGATGACGATGAGAAACGGCCCGGGGTGTCGGAGGAGGTGAGGGGGTCGATGAGGCGCCCGCACAGATGTCGCAAACAGTTCTTCACCCCTGAGGTATAGAAGACTATTGACAGATTGCTGATCACGCCCCATATTGTCTTTACCCTAAAGGTAAAGAGGATTATGAAGGCATGTGAGAGGGCGCGTGGACGTCAGGTTCCGGACCCGGAAGCTGCAAAGTTACTATGAACGCTCTGGCGAAGCTGTCAAAGCCTATGGGGAACCCGTGGCGCGGAAGTACATCCAGCGCGTCAATATCATCAAGGCGGCCCGCGACATCGATGAGTTGAAACGACTCCCCGCACTCAGGTGCCACCAGCTCAAGGGTAAACGCCAGGGCCAGTGGGCGGTCAATCTGACGGATTACCAGCGCTTGATCTTCACGCTGGAAGGCGATCGGCTCGAAATCGTTATGATCGAGGGGGTGAGCAAGCACTATGAGGACTGAGTCGGTGGCACATTCCGATCTGGCCATCCCTCCGGGGGAGTACCTCGAGGAGGTCATCGGGGAGCTTGGGATGACCAAGGACGAGTTGGCGACGAGGATGGCCCGTCCTGCCTCCAAGCTGAGCCAGATCTTCAAGGGCGAGAAGGCCATCACCGCGGACACCGCCCTTCAGCTCGAGAAAGTGGTCGGAGTGCCGGCCCATATCTGGCTCGGGCTGGAGTCCGAGTACCGTCTCTCCCTCGTCAGGCAGGAGAAAGCGCGCGAACAGGAGCTATTGAAAGCCGAGGCCGGACTTGTCGATACCTTCTGTTATCAGGATCTGGTGAAGCTTGGCGCGGTTGCACGGCACACGCAGCCGATCGAGAAAGTCGCGGAGTTGCAGCGTTTCTTCGGCGTAGCCACGCTGCATTCTGTGCTCGAGGTCCGGCGTTACCAGGCTGCGTTCCGTTACGGCAAGTCACCGAGACAGGGGCATTCGTGCCATGCTGTCGCCGCATGGCTCAGGATGGGGGAGATCAGGGCCCAGGCGATTGAGTGTGCTCCTTTCAATAAGCCTTTACTCCAGGAATCCCTCACAAAGATCAGGGCGATGACCCCACTGACGCCGAACGAATTCCTGGGGCCCTTGAGCGAACTCCTGGCCAGCGCCGGGGTTGCCTTGGTTGTCTGCCCCCATTTCCCCGGCACGAAGGCCCACGGGGCGACCTTCTGGCTCGGGCGCGAAAAGGCAGTGATCCTGCTGACCATCCGCGGGAAGTGGGCCGATATCTTCTGGTTCAGTCTCTTTCACGAATTAGGTCATCTCCTTTTGCACGACCGTCAATCCGTGTTTCTTGAAGATGGCTGCGCCGCTCCTGAGCAGGTGGAACAGGAGGTTGCAGCCGACCGTTTCGCCGCCGATACACTTATTCCACCCAAGGTCTATGAGCGTTTTCTCAAGCATGGGATCTACACCCCCCATTCCGTTCGTGGGTTTGCCGATGTGCACAGGATAGATGCCGGGATCGTGGTCGGACGATTGCAGCACGACGGCCGCCTGAAGCACGAATGGAACAACGACCTGCGGAAGCGTTACGATTCGGCGGATAAGACGGTTGAACAACCGTCATGGAAACGCCCGGCATTGCACTTGGCGACAACGGGTGCAGGTTTGGCGGCCGCGATCATCGAGGAGCGGGAGCATGAAGCTCTTCCTTGATTCCTCGGCGTTCGCGAAGCGCTTTGTTGAAGAGCCAGGGAGCGAAGAGGTCGAGATCCTCTGCGCTCAAGCAGATGAGCTCTGCCTGAGCGTCATTTGCGTTCCGGAAATCATCTCGGCGTTGAACCGTCGGTTGCGCGAGAAAAGCCTGACCCGCCGCGGCTATGCCCAGGCCAAGCAGAGCCTCGCTCAGGATGTGCGCGATACCGTCGTTATCAACCTGACCCCGGACGTCGTGCGCACGAGCATCGAAATCCTGGAAACCACGCCCGTGCGCACCATGGACGCGCTCCATGTCGCATGCGCCGTGGCCTGGGGCGCCGAATTATTCGCCTCCGCGGATAATCGCCGGGTAGCCGCGGCAATGACGGTGGGGCTGAAAACAAAGCTTGCATGAACCGTTGACCGTTTGGTGCTTTTCGGTCTTGACAAGTGATTTTTGGGTAATACTCCGTCCAATGGTCTTGGCGAAACCACCGTGTCGATCTGCTCGGGGGTGTCCCCTTGAGCCAGGCAGCGGCGGAGCGCAAGTCTTGCGTGAACAGGCCGCTCATCGCGTCCGGGGTGTGGAAATTACTGAGGGTCCGGGACACCCGCTTTGCCTGCCGGGTGTCGAGGTGCCAGACGATGGTGCCATTGGTGGCGTACAGGAATGGCACCCTGAGGCTGTCCCAGTCACCGGCAGGCTGGTTGACCCCGGCGGCGTAGCGTTTCGCCTGTTCGAGGACGTTCTGGGGGTTCACGGTGACCTTCTTGGCCTCGATGATGCCGAGGAGTTGACCGCCGACGAAAAGTCCGTAGTCCGCCGGGCCGTTCCTGGCGGGAAGTTCCTCGACGGCGGTGGCGGTCAGGGTTTCGAGGTTCAGGTGGTCGGAATACGGCCTGATCGACCAGCCGAGGGCCTTGAGACGGCTGTCGATGCGTTTCTTGCGGGTCTGCCACTCAGTCTCGTAGGACATGGTTGATGGCAGTGTAAAGGAAACTCGAAAACGGGACAGATTTATTTGTCCCGGTTTTCAGCCCTTCAACCCCGCACGATCTGCAGCAGGCGCTTCCCGTACTGCTTGAGGCGGGACGGGCCGATCCCGGAGGCCTCGAGCAGCTCGGCGTTAGTGCTCGGTTTTCTGGCCGCGATGTCGAGCAGCGACTGGTTACTCAGGATCCTGAAGGCCGGCACCTGCCGCCGCCGGGCCTCTTCGAGCCGCCACTGGCGGAGTGCCTCGAAAAGCGCTGGCGACTTCTCCCGCTGCGTCACCCCGCCAGTCTTCGCTGACAACTTCTTCCCCCGCCTCCCGGTGCTTGTCGACGGTGGCGCAACAGGAATCTGCGCCTCGATCACCGCGTCGGCCCGCCGCCCCTGATCCGTCAGGTACACGCGGTGGAAGCGGATCGTCTGGCCGTCCTTCTCGAACTGGTCGTCCTCGATCCTGACAAGGCCGCCGCGCGCCAGGCCGCCGAGAAGCGCCTCGAAGATCCGCCGGTCCAGCTTCGGGAACGCTCCCTGCACCTCGCGGTGGAGCTGCCCGGTCCCCTGGCCGTCGCGACCGCGCAGCAGCGCCAGTGCGCGGCCGAGCGCGGCTTGTTCCTGCGGGTCGGCGCGGCGCAGTCGGGTCACGGTGCCGCCTGCGGGCGCGCAGATGTCGCAGATGCCGCAGCGGGCGCCGGAGTCTTCCTGGTCGCCGAAGTGCCTGACGAGCTGGAGCATCCGGCAGGAAGAGCCGTTTGCGAAGCGGCGCATCAGGTCGAGCTGGGTCTTGCGGTGCTCTCGCTGTTCCTCGTAGGGACGGCGCCAGCCCTCGACGCCGCGAGAGGCGTCCCCCTCGGGCGTGACGAGGGCGCCACCGAACATCCAGAGCTTCTCGAGGCTCTTCTCGAACACCTCGGCGTCGATCTTCACGCCGCGGCACAGCTCCTCCGCAGCGATCGGCTCCGGCCGCAGTCCGCCAAACACCTTCTCGAGGATTGCCGGCTCGGGATAGTCGCGCCCGAGAAAGAATTCATGCGTGCGCGTGTCCCCGTAGGAATGCAGCAGGATTGCCTTTGACGGCAGACCGTCCCGACCCGCGCGTCCGATCTCCTGGTAATACCCCTCGACGCTGCCGGGCAGGCCGGTGTGGATGACGGTCCGGACGTCCGGCTTGTCGATCCCCATCCCGAAAGCGATCGTCGCGACGATGACCTCGGCGCGGCCCCCGAGGAAGCGGCGCTGCACCTCATCGCGCTCTTTCGAAGCCAGCCCGGCGTGGTAGGCGACCGCGCGGACGTGGCTCTGCAGGTCGGCTGCCAGCGCCGCGGCCTCGCGGCGGGTCGGCGCATAGACGATTGCCGGCCGATGCGCCGGGTCCGCGAGCGCCGCGAGCACCAGCTCGGCGCGCCGGCTGGGCGGCGCCTCGAGCACTTCGACGGCAATATTCGTCCGGCGGAAGCCGTGGATGAAACGCGCGTCGCCGGTCAGTCCGAGCTGCGCTTTGATGTCGTCCTGGACGCGCGGCGTTGCGGTGGCGGTCAGGGCGATCACCGGCGCGGGCCGCAATGAAGGCAGCCGTGCGCCGAGCAGCCGGTAGTCGGGGCGGAAGTCGTGACCCCAGTGCGAAATGCAATGCGCCTCATCCACCGCGACCAGCGCCGGCGTGCGCTTCGCGAGCATCTCGGTGAAGCCTTTGAACGCGAGCCGCTCCGGCGCGATGAACAGGAAGTCGAGCTTGCCTTCCAGGTAATCGCAACAAACCTGGTTCGCGGCCAGACGCTCGAGGCCCGAATGAATGCGTGCGGCGGCCAGCCCGAGCGCTCGCAGCTTGGCGACCTGGTCTTCCATCAGCGCGATCAGGGGGGAGATGACCAGCGTCGTGCCGGCGCGCGCGAGTCCGGGGAGCTGGTAGCAGAGCGATTTGCCGGCGCCGGTCGGCATAACGAGCAGCGCGTCGCGGCCCGCGGTCACGGCGCGGCAGACGTCCTCCTGGAACGGCCGGAAGCCCGTGTGGCCGAAGACGCGCGTGAGCAGCTCGCCGAGGCCGGCCGCGGGAACCGGCTCGCGGGTTGGCGGAACGTTTCGTAGGGACTCGTCGCCTTGGATCACGCTCTGGACAAAGGGGTGGCGCGAAGCGGGGGACCCCGGCGGCGCGCAGCTCCGAGCGGGCACCGTCTCGCCGACGATTTCGCGCACATATTCTTCGATCCCGGCCATGAAGGCGTCGAGCCGCCCCTCGCCGCGCTGAAGCCGCGCCAGCTGGGCCTCCCAGCGCCCCGTCAACGCCGGACTCTTCACCGACGGGTGGACAAGCGCAATCAGCCTGATCCCCTTGTCGGTGGCGACGAGTGTCTTGGCGCTGCGCTCGAGATAGGCGCGCGCCAGCAGGTTCTCGAGAATATCCGCCCGGGTCGCCGGCGTGCCCAGGCCGCTTTCGCGCATCGCCGCGGCAAGTTCTTTCTCGTCGAGCGTCTTGCCGCAGGTCTCCATCGCGGTGAGCAGCGTGGCATCCGTGAAGCGCTTCGGCGGCCGGGTTTTTCGCTCGCGGGTGTCGATCGCGGCGACCCGCTGCGGCTGGCCGACTTTGAGGCCGGGCGGCAGCGTCGGCGTGGCGTCGTCTTCTTCCTCGCTCTTTTTGCGGCGCTGCGGCTCCGGCTCGACCGCCTTCCAACCGGTCTGTTGCACCATCGTGCCACTTGAACGGTAGCGATCGAGGAATTCGCGGCCGGTGATCGCCGTGACGACGGTTGTCGTCGCCGCGACGTGCTCCGGATGCCAGGCGGCGATCAGACGCCTGACGATCACGTCGTAGAGCGCGCGCTCGTCACCTTTGCTGTCGGGCACGAGCCGGGTCGGGATGATCGCGTGGTGGTCGGTGACTTTCGCGTCGTCGACGAAGCGGCTGCCGAGCGGCCGCTCGAGGGTTCCGGGTGCAAAGAGCGCGCCGTACGCGGGCGCGAGGGCGCGGAGCACCTCCGGCAGCGTCTCGGCAACGCTTTTCGACAGGTGGCGGCTATCGGTGCGCGGATAGGTGATTGCCTTCTTCACCTCGTAGAGCCGCTGCGCCACCTCGAGCGTCTTCTTGGCGCTCCAGCCGAGGAGGCGATTCGCGTGGCGCTGTAGTTCCGTGAGGTCGAAGAGCAGCGGCGGCGGCGTCCGCCTCGTCTGTGCGTCGACGGCGGCAATCGCCGTGGCGCCTGTTGTCGCGCGCGAAACGATGCACCGGGCCGCCCCGCCGTCCTGCGGGAACCGCGTGCCGCCGTCTTCCTTGACCGCGGGGTCGAAGTACGTGCCGCGGTAGTGTCCGTTCTCCCCCTCGAACGTCGCGACGACCTCGAGGTACTCCTGGGGGACGAAGGCCCGGATTGCCAGTTCCCGCTCGACGACCATGGCCAGGGTCGGAGTCTGCACCCGGCCGACGGTGAGCATCTCGTCGCCCGCGAGCGTGAAGGCCCGGGAGAAATTCATGCCGACGAGCCAGTCGGCGCGGCTGCGGCCGCGGGCCGCGTCGGCCAATCGGTCGAAGTCTCGCGCGGGTCGCAGGCGGGCAAAGCCAGCGCGGATCGCATCGGGCGTCAGGGAGGAGATCCACAGACGTTTCACCGGCTTCGTGCAGCCCGTCGCTTCGTAGAGTTGCCGGAAGATCAGCTCCCCTTCGCGGCCGGCATCGGTCGCGCAGACGACTTCGGCAACGCGTGTGTCGGTGAGGACTCTGCGAACCGCCTCGTACTGCTCCTTCACGCGCTCGGCGACGACCAGCGGCCAGATGTCCGGCAGCATCGGCAGCAGCGCTCGCCGCCAGGCCTTCCACTCGGGCTTGATCTGGTGCGGCTCCGGTAGCGCGACGAGATGGCCGATCGCCCAGGTGACGATGTGACGGGCGCCGATCAGGCAACCGCCGCCCTTTTTCGTGGCGCCGAGCACTGCCGCGATATCGCGAGCGACCGACGGCTTCTCGGCCACGACCGCGACGAGACCGTCTTGCCCGGTTTCCCCGGTGCTGCGAGTGTCACCACAGTAGTTAGTGCTCATGGCAGGCGCGGAGGATTTCTTCAGCCCAGGCCGGCAGGGGATCGACCAGGATGCGTTTACGGCCCAGACGGACCACGGCGACCTGTTGAAAGGGGTTTTCCCGGGACGAGTTGTCCAAGAGCCAGGCTGAATCTACTACAGGGAGAATGGTCGCGATGTTCTTCATGGTCCGGGGAATTCGGCTGCGGATCTTGTCGGCAGGCACATCGTGGCCGCCTTCGCTGACTCGCTGGCTAACCCGGGCTGCGTTGAGTTCCGGGCTTTCAAGATGGATGAAGACCAGAATCACCTCATAGCCCAGGGCTTTGGCTCTGCCGGTGAAGTCGATTTTCGATACATGGGAGAACACGGTTTCAAAACAAAAAGACAGGCCCTGATTCAGCAAGTCCGATCGAAAACGTTCTGCCAGGCTGGCGGCTTTATAGCTCGCGGCTTCAGGATGTTCCGGGGCAATCTCCCTGGCGATCAGATCCGCATTGATGAACTTGATGCCGCGGGGTTCCAGAAACAAGCGGTAGAAGGTGGATTTCCCGGCGCCATTACCACCTGCGAGCAGCCAGAGCTGTCTGATTTCAGTCATTGGTGAACAGTGAATTCACCGTTTTGAAATCGTCCGGTTTCCCGTTTCCCGCTGAGGTTGTTCACCCTCTCCAGAAAACCCGGACGGCGTTTGCTGGCTTCGTAAGAGAAAGCGGCTGAGGTGACTTTTTCGGAAAGGGTTCCGCTTCTCCTGCGTGCCTCCAGGTTGTCGAACACATCGTCCGGATCAGCGGTGGCTGAAACCAGAGGCTCCAGTTCGATCCGTTTCAGGCCCTGGGTAATGGCGATTACGTCAGCGAATCCGATGGTGTGCTCCACTGCCTGGCCCAATTCCGCCCAGAATTCGATCTGTTTGGGAACCGAGCGTTTCTGGATTGCCGCTTCCTTTTCCGCTGCCGCTATCAGTGCTGAAGCCAATCTCATGGGACTTGCCATACCCCACCTCCTGACCGCATGTTCATAATGCTACAAATGTAGCAATATGCTGCATTGCCGTCAAGCCTCATATTCTCGTGGGCATGGCTCTCCGAGGCAGAAGGCGTCAGGGCCGCTCCACCGCCCGGAGCCTCGGGTTCACCGTCATGACGTGGTACATCCCGTTGAGGTTCGCGATCATGTCCCGCAGGAACTCCCGCATCGAGTCCGTGGTGTACCCGTCGTTTCGCAGATCCTGTATCTCGCGCCGCAGCGCCTGCAGGTAGAGCAGCGGGAGCGCCGTTGCCCGAAGTTGCGCCCTGGTGCGACGTTCATCAGCGCTCGGACACGCGCCGCGACGACCGCGGGGCGCACCGAACCGCTCGCCCGTGCCGTCGAGCCCCGGCAGCAACACAAGGGTACAGTGCTTCATCAAGAGCCAGTCAGGGATCCGCGATCGTGATCGCCTGCAGATCCAGGCCGCCGTCCGCAGTCGGCTGGAGCCTGATTTCCCGCAGCGCCAGACCCTGGAAGGGGCCCTCGCGGAGCCAGGTAGTGACCGCGGCGGCGAGGGGCGCGCGGTAGGCATCGAGTTTGAGCGCGTCCGCGACGGCGCGCTCGAGGGCGGATTTCACCACGTCCTTCGCGAAGGTGCCGTCCAGAGCCAGCCCGGCGAACCCGCTCGCGGAAACGGCGAACGAGAAAGCGGCGCTCGCCGTCGGCGCGCCGAGACTCAATGTGGCGCCCTGCGCCAGGATCGGGAAGGAGACCGCGATCCTCAGGTCGTCGGCCTCCACGTCGAGCGCATGCACCCACCCGCCCTTGCCGGTGTCGGGGTCGGTGGCGTAGTACTCGCCGGTCAGCTCCGGTCCCTGATCCTCGAAGACGACGGTCAGCTCGATGCTTGCGCCGGCTATCCGCAGCGCCGCGCGGGTGCTCTGAATCGTAGTCGCCGGGTCGGCCGCGTCGCGCCCGGGGATTCTCAGGCGCAGCGTAGTCGCGAGCGGCCCGAAGACCACCTCCTGTTCGAGCGGTGGCAGCGAGAAGGGGAGGTCGCGGAATCCGCGCCTGGCCATGGCCGGCGAGACACGCAGCGCCGAGCCGCCCGGCCCGTCGGCGAGCAGGATCCGGCAGCCGTCGATCTCGAGCGCGCCGAGGGGCCCGCTTGCGGCGAAGAGATCCGCCGGCACGTGCAGCACCTTCGGCCCGCCCGCTGCCGCCGCGGGCAGCGAGACGGAGATCAGCGCCGCGCACGCGACGACGGCGCGGCAGAGTCGCAGCCCTCGAGACGTCATTCGGTGGTCAGGCAATAATTCGTCACTCAGGCGAAAACCGGTGTTCAGCGGAATTGCGTCTCCAGCAGATGACGGGATCCCGGATTTCGCCGGAATGACGAAACGAGTCGTATTCTGACGGTGCGAGTGCAGCCTCATCGGTTCTCCTTCGGTTCTCCGTCCGGGACGGCCCACATGTCGAAGAAATTGAAGAATTGAAAGGGGTGGTCTCGCACGCACCCCTCCAGGAGGCGCACGTACTCCTCCATGTATGGCCGGTAGGCCTGCGCCCCGCGGCCGGCGCTCTGCGGGACGCGCAGCACGCCGGCGAAGACCATCTGGTAGGTCGCCGGCGCCGTCTTCACCGAGAAGAGCACGGCGATCGGCGCCCCGGTGGCCGCCGCGATCTTGTAGGGCCCGGTCGGGAACGGGGCGGGAGCGCCCAGGAAATCGACCGGCAGCGCGCCGCGGGCGTCGCCGAAGACGCGGTCCCCCATCACGCAGAGCACTTCGCCGCGTTTGAGCGCTGCAACCATTTCGATGGCGCCGCCGAGAAACCCGCGCGGGTCGATGATCCGGAACGGGCAGGCCTTGCCCCGCAGCTCGAAGTAGCGGCGATCGATGTCCCCTTCCTCCCGCTGGATCAGCAGGTTGACCGGGGCGTCCAGCAGCGAGAGCGCCGGCATCATCGCCTGCCAGGAGCCTACGTGCGAGATCAGCAGGATCAGGCCGCGTCCCTCGCGCAGCAGATCGAGGAGCACACCGCGTTCGCGCAGGGTGGCCGTGATCGCGCCAGGCGGGAGCAGGCCGACGGCGTCGCGGTCCACGAGCGCCTTGCCGAGTTCGAGCGAGTGGCGGTAGGAGTCGCTCAGCCGCCCGGGCAGCGAGCGGCCGGGGAACCGGCGCGCGAGGTAGTAAGAGCCCCGGCGGCGAACCGACGGACGAAAGAGCGTGTACCAGGCGACGACCGGGTAGAGCAGCGCGTACGCGGCGCGCAGTCCGCCGGCGCGCAGCAGCAGGTGGAAGGAGCCGTGCTGCAGCCGGGAGCCGACGCTGCGGCTGCTCCAGGTGCGCCGGATTTCGCGCGGCGGGCCCGGCTCCTCAGGCATTCGAGCGCCGGCGCAATAGCGCGGCCGCCAGATAGGTAAGGGCACCGACGCCCAGCCCGAGCGCCGGGCCGAGCAGCAGCGACCCGAGAAACCACTCCCAGAGCCGGTCGAGCCCTTCGCTGCCGATGGTCTTCAGCGTGAATTCGGTCAGGAATGTTCCGTGGCGCAGGTAGTAGCCGACCTCGATCGCGAGCGCCGGGACGAACGGCGGGATGGTGAGCTGGCTCGCGGTGATCGTCGCCAGGCGGTTCAGGCGCAGATAGCTGGCGGCGATCAGCAGCACGAGGGTGTGGACGCCGATCAGCGGCAACGTGCCGATGAAGACACCCAGCGCCGCGGCCAGCGCCAGCTCCCGGGGGGTGGTGTTCTCAGAGAGCAGGACCCGGATGGCGCGCAGCGGATGCAGCGCGGAGACGCCCGGGGGCCGGTCGGCGGCCAGGGTGTGGTGCGGCCAGGGGAGGATGGTCCGCATCGTCAGCCGGGCGTTCAGGGCGCTGGCGCGGGCGTTGTCGCGCAACAGCTGGAAGTGCGACACGCGGTCCGACGGGTAGATCACCGAGATGCTCACTTCGCGCAGCGGCACCTTCGCCCAGGCCGCCCGCACCAGCACCTCGTTCTCGAAGGTGTAGCCGGACTCGCGCAGCGGCAGTTCGAGCAGCACGGCGACCGGATAGACGCGGAAGCCGCTCTGGGTGTCGCCGAGATCGACGCCGGTCTGCACCCGCAGCCAGAAGTTCGAGAACGAACGGCCGAAGCGCGACAGGCCGGGGACATCCGCGCCGAAGCGCCGTGTGCCGACCACCAGCGCTTCAGGCGCGCTTTTCAGCAGCGGGAGGAAGTTCAGCAGGTCCGCCGGGTCGTGCTGGCCATCCGCGTCGATGGTTGCCAGATGGGTCATGCCGAGCCGCTGCGCCTCGCGCGCGGCGGTCAGGATGGCCTGCCCCTTGCCGAGATTGCATGCGTGCCTCAGCACGCGCACCGGCAGCCCCTGCAGGGTCTCCCCGCCCCCGTCGGTGCTCCCGTCGTCGACGACGAGCACGTCGGGGTGGACGGCCAGCGCGCGCTGCACGACCTCGCGCAGCGTCCGGCCGTGGTTGTAGACGGGGATTGCGACGAGCAGGCGCGCGGGTGCCGTGTCCACGGTGCGCGCCTAGTTGCCCAGGCGCTTGTTGCTGCGCGTGAAGCTGAGGTAGGAGCCGAGATCCGCGAGGAAGCGCCGCCAGGAGTCGGGCGATTTCCACAGCATCGCGAGATAGCCGAAGAAGACGCGCGGGCGCTTGAAGTGCGTCTTGTAGAAGAGGATGAAGAGCTCCTCGAGCCGCTCCCGCGTCATGCCCCGCGGCACGAACTGGAAGTGCATGCAGTCCATCTTCTCCCAGTCTTCGTCGAACTCGCCGAGTTCCCGGATCGTCTCGTAGAGCGGGGCGCCGGGGAACGGCGTGAACTTGGAGAGGTTGAAATCGTCCAGCGGCAGCGAGAAGACGTAGTCCATGCTGCGACGGATGCTCGCCTCGCTCTCCCCGGGCAGGCCCATCATCAGCAGCCCCTTGGTGCGGATGCCGGCCGCCGCGATCGCGCGGATGGTCTGCGCCAGCAGGTCGAGATTCGGCCGCTGCCGGTGCTGCGCGAGCAGCTGCTCGTCCCCGGTCTCGATGCCCAGGCTGACCATCCAGCAGCCGGCGCGCTTCATCAGCGCCAGCAGTGCGGGGTCGACGTGCTCGGCCCGCACGGCGCAGTTGAAGGTCATGCCGAGGGGCTTCTCGAGCATCAGCTGGCAGAACTTCTCGACGCGCGCCCGGTGGAAGGTGAACTGGTCGTCGTAGAAGTTGATGTGGCGGATGCCGTAGCGCTCGTGAAGGTGGCGCAGGTGTTCGTACAGGTACTCGGCCGAGTTGTAGCGGAAGCTGCGCCCGAAGACCGAGCGGTCGCAGTAGGAACAGGCGTACGGGCAGCCGCGGCTGCTGATGCAGCTGGTGTTCGGCGTGCGCGGGTAGTTGAAGATCGGCAGGCTGTAGGCGCCGGGATAGCCCTTGAGCTTGTCGTAGGCCGGAAGCGGCAGCGAGTCCAACTCGAGGCTGGTCTTCCGGCGCCCCGTGAAGAGCGGCTCGCCGGCGCTGTCGCGGTAGACGATCCCGGGCACCCCCTTGGGCGCGGCGGCCCCGCCCTCGAGCAGATCGCACAGCGTCTCCTCCCCCTCGCCGACCACCACCAGGTCCACCGCGGGGTAATCGCGCAGGACCTGTTCGCGTAGCGCGGAGACGTGCGGCCCGCCGAACACCGTGGTCACTCCGGGCAACAGCTCCTTGGCTGCGGTCGCGAGACGGACCCCGTCGAGGAACGATGAGGTGGTGCACGAGAAGCCGAGCAGCGCCGGACGGCGGTCGCTCAGGTACTCGCGGATGCCCCGGTCGGCGGCGGGGTCGGCGTAGCAGTCGACGATGTCGGCGGTGAACCCGCGCCGCTCCAGGTAGGCCGCCAGCATCGCCAGTCCGAGCGGCGGCATGATGTTCGCCTTGCGCGAGATGTCGCCAGCGGCGGAGGAGGCCCCGTACCCGAGGGGGTGCACGAGCAGGATGCGGCGCTCGTCGAGCGGCGACATCGCCGGTCAGCTCTCCGCCGGGCCGGGGTCGAGGGCCAGCAGCTGATCCCAGAGGATCCCGCGGAAGCCGAAGCGGTGCATCACCTGCAGGCGGATCCGGATGTCGGAGGGGGGGAAGACCCAGTGGCGGCGCTTGTTGAACGCCGCGGCGATCGAGCTCTCCAGCTCGGGCTGGCGCACCTGCGGGGAGATGTAGTAAGTGGGCCGCAGCAGCGAGTCGCCATCGGCGATGATCCCGTCCTGCACCGCGCGCTCGCGCAGTCGTGTCTGCGGGAAGATCCGCACGCCGACGAACGCGAAGACCACTGCGGTCGGCAGCCGCTTCAGGTTGGCCAGGCCGCGCGCCACGGTTTCCGGCGTCTCTGCCGGCCCCCCGAACATCACGTAGTGGGCCACGAGGAGCCCCTCGTCGGCGCACGCCTGCGCTGAGCGGACGACCTCGTCGAACGAAAACCCCTTTCCGAGCGCCTCCAGCGTGGCGTCGTCGGTCGCGTCCGTGCCCAGCTCGACGGCGTAGAGGCCGGCGCGCTTGAGCAGTCTGAGCTGGGCGCGCTCGAGCCGCTGCGGGCGGAAGAACGAGGCCCAGCGGATGTTCGTGCCGCGGCGCACCATCTCCTCGGCCAGCGCCAGATGTCCGCCCGCGGCGTCGTTGAAGATCGAGTCGGTGAAGAAGACATTGTCGACGCCGAAATCGCGTTTCAGCGTTTCGAGGTCGTCGACGACCTCTCGCGGATCGCGGTGGCGGACGCGGGTGCCCTCGATCAGCGGGTAGCTGCAGTACGCGCAGGCATGGGGGCAGCCGCGCTTGGTCTGCAGCCCGATCAGGCCCGCGGTCTTCTGGTAATACGGGACGATCGCCGCGTCGTAGCGGGGGCAGCCGATGTCGGCCGCGGCCGGCAATTCCCGGGAGCGCACCAGCCGGGGCCAGGGCTTCCCCGCGGCGAGCGCCTCCACGAGCTCGCAGGCCGCGTGTTCCCCCTCGCCGACGATGCCGTAGTCCGCCCCGAGGAATTCGAGCAGCTCCTCCGGCAGCACGGAGAACCCGGAGCCCCCGAGCACGATCGGGGCGCCGGAGGCCTCGCGCAGCGCGCCGATGGCCAGGCGGTCCGCATCCAGCAGCCAGTCGTCAGGGTTGAGGTGATCCTCGGTGTCGACGTTGCGCAACGAGTAGCAGATGACATCCGGGGCGTACGCCCGCGCCGCCGCGCCCAGCGCCGCCAGATCCAACCCGGAAGAGAGCAGGTCGTACTGCCGGACCTCGTGTCCCCGCGCCGCAAGCGCTGCCGAGACGACCGCCATCCCCATCGGGTAGACGGGGTAGGGGTCGACGCAGCGGTTGCCGCAGACGAAGAAGATCCGACTCACGGCGTCTCGCGCCGCCGCTGGAATCCCCGCTCCCGCTGCTGGTCGTAGCGGCGATAGGTGCCGTTGTGGACTTCCTTCAGCATGCCCTTGGCGAACAGCTCGCCCATCTTCAGCTGCTGGCCGCCGTTGGCGTAGAAGGTGTCCCAGGCCCAGAAGTAGAGCTCCTGGAGCTTCTCGGGAGTCATCTGCTTCGGCTGGAAGACGACCTTGTCGGCGGTGTACTTGCTCAGGTCGTTGGTCAGGATGCGGCCCTCGCGCTCCATCTGGGCGCGGACCGGCGAGTGCGGAAAAGGCGTCATGATCGTGAACTCGGCGACCTCCAGCCCGATCTCCAGCAGGAACTCCACGAGTCGCTTGAGGCCGGCCTCGTCCTGGTCGTCGGTGCCGAGCAGGATCGTCCCCTCGACGGCGATGCCGTGGTCCTTGAGCCGCTGGATGCGATTGCGGATCTTGTTCGAGGTGTCGAAGATCGCCTGGTAGACGTACCAGCACCCCGCCTTCGCCGCGAGGTCCAGGATCTCGTCGTCGTCGAGGATCGGGTGGGAGACCCAGATCTTCTTCAGCGGGATCATCGCGGTGAACAGCTCGCGCAGCCAGCTCTTGTCCTGCGCCAGCGAATTGTCGACGATGAAGAGGCGGTTGTTCGGGATCGACTCCATCTCCGCGATGACCTTCGCGACCGGGCGCGGCCGGAACTTGCGGCCCCCGAGGTACTCGGCGCAGCAGGGGGCGCAGTTGAAGCGGCAGCCGCGCGAGGCGTGGACGAGATCGAGCATCTGGACGCCGCGGTAGTTGTAGAGCTCGCGGGCGAGGATCTCGCGCCGCGCGGTGCCGACCAGGGCGATGTCCGGGTGGACCTTCATGAAATCGTAGACCGGCTGCAGGCGTTTCTCCCGCAGGTCGGCGAAGACCTGCTCCATGCGCCCCTCGGCCTCGCCGAGAAAGACGCTGTCGGCGTGGCGGGCCGCCTCCTCGGCGTGCAGCATCACCGCGATCCCGCCCATCAGCACCGGGACGCCGAGTGCGCGGTAGCGGTCGGCGATTTCGAACGCGCGCGGCAGCTGACAGGAGAGCATGACCGAGAGCGCCGCGACGTCGGTGTCGGTCGTGAACGGGATCTGCTGGAGGTTGTCGTCGAAGAACTCGACCTCCACCTCCGGCGGGAGCGCGGCCGCGAACACCACCGGCCCGTGCGGGGGGAGATGAAATTCCGTCTGGCGCTGCAGTTTCGGCCAGGAGGGGTAGAGGATGGTTGCCTTCATGCCGTTTCCTTTCGTGTTGTGCGGATCCTTGAAAACCTTCGAATCGGAGATATTTGAAATTTCTCATGGGAGGGTGTGAAACCCTCCCCTACAACCCGGATCGTTGACGATGCCTGGGCGGGGTTCCATCCGGTTAGAATCCGGATCGAGAACAATGTAGGGGCGGGATTTACTCCCGCCCGAATACTCGGATCATTCCTGTTCATGGTTGACCGTAAACGAATCCGGACGGACGATCCGTGCGGTTCCCGGTGCACAGGCGCGTCGCCAGCGCCCGCAGCCCGTGGCTGCCGTCCGGGTGCGGAAGTCGTTCTTCAGGCCAGTTCAAAGCCCCGAGCGGCTCGAGCGTCGGCCGGCGTTCGAAAACGAGAAACAGCGCCCCCGGCGTAGGATCGACGCGCGCCGGCAGCTGCGCGGGCCGCGCCAGGTCGCAGATGCCGGCCAGCGCCGTGTCGCCGCCCGCGGCGAGGTAGTCGAGCGCCGTCTCGAGGGCGGCCGACCCGGAGCCGTCTTCGTCGCTGACGATGAGGGTCGGGCCGGTCAGGCCGAAGCGGATCGCGGCTTCGCCGAGGAAGACGTTCGGCAGCGTGTAGGCGAACAGCTGCGGGCTGGCGAGACCGGGAGCGTCGCCGAGCGTCGCCAGGTAGTCCAGGTCCGTGCCCGTGCAGCCGTAGATGGTCGAGGCCGCGATTGCCGTCGCGCGCGGCTGCGTCCACGTTTCGAGGCCCGCATCGCGCAGCGCCAGTGCGACGCCGGCCAGCGCGAGGCGCGAGAATGCGTCGAGCCGGCCGAACCTGCTGTCGGCCTCGGGGAAGACCTCGTGCCGCGAAATCGGCGGCAGTTCACCCGGCGGCAGAGCGAACGGCGTCGAGCCCCGCCCGGTGCCCATGCCCGCCGTGCCGGCCCAGCCGACACCGGTCACGAAGACTTTCATTTCAACCTCGGGGTGAAACCGCTTCGCAGGCAGGGGGCCACGCTTGCGCACGGCCCATGCGGCCTTCCGCCGAGAACGAGCGCGGCGTTGACGCCGCCGAAGCCGGAGTTGGTCAGCAGCATCCGGCTGCCGCACAGCGGCGTGGGTTCCAGGCGGACCATGCCGGCGGCCGCCGCGTCGGGGACTGTGCAACCCACGGTCCCCGGAACGACCCCCTCGGCGAGCGCACGCAGCGCAATCGTCGCCTCGATCGCGCCGGCCGCGCCGAGCGTGTGGCCGAGCGCCCCCTTGACGCCGTAGACGGGGACGCTCTGCTCCCCGAAGACCGCCCTGAACGCATTGAGCTCCATCAGGTCATTGTATATGGTGCCGGTGCCGTGCGCACTCACGCCGGCAATGTCGCCCGGCCCGATCCCGGCGCGGGCGAGCGCGGCCCTTATCGCCTGGATCAGCCCGCGGCTGTCGCGGGCCGGCGCGGTGATGTGGACTGCGTCGTTGGAGGCGCTCCAGCCGAGCAGTTCGCCGACCGGTTCGCGACCGTCGCGGCGGGCCCGGTCGGGCGAAGTGAGCAGCAGCGCCGCGGTCCCCTCGCCGAGGGTCAGGCCGGTCCGCCCCGCGTCGAAGGGCTTGC
>JANOHV010000218.1:0-36764 GCA_031406795.1 Candidatus Rokuibacteriota bacterium | reverse complement strand
AGCGCTTCCCGGTCGCCCGGGTCCAGCTTGAGCGCCGCCAAAACGGCCGCGAACGACAGCGTGTTCAGCAGCGCCAGCACCACCCGCAGCGACAGGTGCGTCGCGAAGCCCTGGCTGGTGAAGACCAGCGTGAACACGAGGGCCGGGACGATGGCCACCAGCGGCTTGTAGATGCGCCTCCAGGCCAGCGAGGCCCCCAGGACGAGTCGGGCCTCGAGGAGCACCAGGGAATAGATCAGCGTGCCGGCCAGCGCCGACGCGCCGGCCGCGCCCAGGATGCCGTACCGCGGGATGAGCAGCGCGTTGAACAGCACGCTGGCGCCGGCGATGGACAGGGAGTTGGTCAGGTTCCAGAGGGAGTGCCCGGTCATCGCCATCAGATTGCCGGCGAGGCCGATGGAACAGTTCAGCAGCGCCGGAATCAACAGCAGGATCATGAACGTCGTGTCGCTGGTGTAGCTGCTGTGGAAGAGCCGCAGCAGATCCTGCCGGAAGACGAGGATCAGCAGCGCGACCGGGAAGGCGAACGTCGTCGTCCAGCGAAAGACCATGGAGAAAGAGCGGTTCATCTCCTCGCGGTTGCGCTCGGCCCAGAGGCGGGAGATGACGGGGGCATAGGCACCGGAGAAGACCAGCCGGACCTGGCGCAGGTTGATCACGATCTGGGCGCCCATGCCGTAGAAGCCGATGAGTTCCGGGCTCACGCCGTAGTAACCCAGCATCATGACGTCGAGGTTGTTGATGAAGGAGTTGAAGGTCATGTTGAGATTCTGCGGGACGGCGTAGCCAACGAGCGCGGGGAGATAGCGGAAGCGGCGGATCTGGCGGAACAGCTTGCGGAAGGAGAAGTGGCGCCGGAAGATGTACAGCGCGATGCCGGTCAGCGCGACATGGGTGAGCACGTAGCTGCGCCAGAGCCCCGGCAGGCCAGCGTCGAAGAATCGGAAGCCGACCGTGGTGGCGATCAGCAGGGCGGGCTTGCAGAATCCGTAGACCAGGGCGTCCCACTTCATGATCATCAGGGATTTCGTGGCGGCGACCACGATGATCGGGATGCAGACGAACGGCAGCGCCCAGGCCATGAACAGCACCGACTCCGCGATCTGCGGCTGCCCGTACCGGGCGAGCAGCCACCCCAGCCCGCCGAAGTGCACGAGAAGCAGCACCCCGCCGGCGATGCTCAGGGTCAGCACCAGGCCATTGGCGAGAACGCGGTAGAACTCCGCCTCCCGCTCGGGCTTGTCGGCCCACTGCGAGGCGTAGATCAGCACCCCGTCGTTGAACCCGCTCACGGTCAGGCTGGTGACCAGGCTGTCGAGGAAGACGAATGCCAGATAGAAGAGGCCCATGTCGTGCGGGCCGTAGAGCCGGGTGACGAGGATGAAGAAGACCGGGGTCAGCGCCTTGCCGATGGTCCCGAGGATGTTGACGCCGGCGCCCCGGGCGATGGCGCGCTGGCTTTCGGAAAGCGTGGACACCGGCCGGCTCTCTTCCATGGTCAGGGGAGATTACACCGGCGGGCGGCGATCACCTCGTCATAGATCGCCTCGAGCTCCCGCATCTGCTTCACGATATCGTACTCCCGCTCCATCTTCGCTCGCGCGGCGGCTCCGAGGCGATTTCCGAGCGTCGGGTTCTGAAGAATCGCGCACAAGCGCTCGCCGAGCGCTTCGGCGTCGCGCTCCGCGACGAGGTACCCGGTCACGCCGTCGTCGATGATTTCTCGAATTCCGCCGTGGTGCGTGCCGACGACCGGGACCGCACAGGCGGACGCCTCTTTCGCGAACGTGAGTCCGCCCTCGCGGTCCCCCGTTCGCGCGACGACGCTCGGCGTCAGGACGACGGCGGCGGCGGCGAGCAGGGCGCGGATCTGTTCGTGGCGGAGGGCGCCGGGGAGCTCGACCGATCCGCCGAGCCCGAGTTCGGCGATGAGCCGCTCGTAGCGGTCTCTGAGCGGCCCGTCGCCGGCGATCACCAGACGCGGGTTCAGCCCGCGGCGCCGGGCCGCGGCGAAGGCGCGCAGTCCGTACTCGTGCCCCTTCTTCTCGACGAAGCGCCCGACCATGACGACGAGAGGCGCGCTGTCGCCTTCGGTCCGCCGGGTTCGCGGTGCGAACTGGTCGAGGTCGATCCCCAGGTGGTGGACGCGGACCTTCGCGGGCGGGCAACCAGCGGCAACGATCAGCTCCCTGATCTCGGCCGATGTGGCGAGGAACGCCGCGGTGTAGTCGAACAACGCTTTGAGCCGCAGCGTGTACCGCCACCAGGCCGGCCGGAACCGCTCCGTGCTGCCGAGCACCGTGACGTCGTGCGCGTGCAGCGAGACGACGAGCGGCAGGCGATGCCGCTTCGCGAAGGGCAGCGCGAATGCGCCGTTGTGGCCGAAGTGGGCGTGGCAGATCTTCACGCGGTATCGTTCAAGCTCGCGGTCGAAGCGGGGCGACACGCCGAACAGGCCGTACCCCAGCGCTGCGAGCTTCGAGCCGCCGCGCGGGATCTCTTCGAGCGCAACGGTCGGTTCGTGGGGAAAGAGCTCCGCGTTGAGCCGCAGGCGGCAGAAGACGACGGCGCGGTAGCGTTCATGGAAGCGGAGCTGGTCATGGATGAAGGTTTCCGAATACGGGAGAAAATTATTTCGCCACAGCGCGGCGGATGGCTTGCCGTCGGGATCGCGGCGCGGTTCGGTCAAGCCGGTCCCGTTCTTCGCCGTGAGCGAAGACCGGCCGCTCCCGGCAGCAGCTTCGCGGCCGCCGGCTATCCCGACCGTCAGCGGCGAAGCAGCCAGCGCCCGACCTCCCCCGCCCAGCAGCGCGCCGTCCACGGATCGGCGGCCGGGCGAACCTCTGGTGCGGCCGCGAGGCGCTCCAGCAGGAAGCGCTCGATCCGCGCGGCCCGCGCGTCCCAGGTCAACCCCTGCGCTGTGCGCAGCGCGCCGGCGGCCAGCCGCGCCGCCCGCGCCGGGTCGGCCGCGAGTGCGCGCAACGTCCGAATCGTTGCCGCCAGATCGCCGGCCGGCACGAGGGCGGCGTTCACCTCGTCGGTGAGAAGCTCCGCGGTGTCGGGCGCGATCGGGGCGAGAACGACGCGCCCCGCGGCGAGGTAGAGAAAGAGTTTGATCGGCAGCACCGTGTTGCCGTGCTTCTGGAGCGGCTCGAGGCTCGGCGGGAGCACCAGCACGTCGGCGGCGTGGAGCCAGGGCGAGATGTCCTTGAACTTCTGCCACCCGACGACGCGCACGTTGGCGAGCGTCTTCGCGTGCGCTTCGATCGGCCCCTCGCCCTCGGATCCAACGAGTACGAAGGCGATCTCCGGGGCCTCGCGCGCGGCCGCGAGAATGATGTCGAGCCCCTTGCGGGTGTTCAGCCGGCCGCTGTAGACGACGGTGAAGCGATTCGGCTCCAGGCCGAGCCGCGACCGCGCTTCGGCGCGGGTGAGCCGCGGATCGATCCGGCCGGGGTCCCAGCCGTTGTGGGCGACGAGCAGCCGTTCTCCGGGCACGCCGATGCGGCGGTAGCTCTCGAGGCAGTGGCGGGAGTGGAAAATCGCGCCGGCCAGGTTCGGGTGCCGGAGGATGCCCCGCAAGAACGGTTGCAGCGGCGGGAACTGGTCGCCCCAGGGGCGAAAGTGTTCGTACACCACCCGCCGGCCGGCGCGGAGAAAGCTCCACGCGCCGGGAAGATTACGCGTGTAGACCAGATCCGCAGCGGCGACCGCGGCGTGCCGCGGAGCCCGAAATGCATGCGACCACTTCTCGAGCGCGCGAATCCGGTGGTAGCGCCACCTGAGCACGTGGACCGCGAGATCGCCGCTCACCTGAAAATAGGCGCGGATCGCCTCGGCGTCGCCGGGGCCGCCCACGGGGCCGGGTATCAGCAGCGCGGTGCGGTGGCCACGGCGCGCCAGCGACGAGAGCGTGTTGACCACCTGCTCGGCGTCGGCGCCGGTGTTGGGCAGCGGCCGGTCGTAGCTGTAGAGGATTCTCATGTTCCGTCGGGTTGCCCATCCGTGGGTTTTCGATCGCGATGGCGGCGATTCTACGGGCAAGGGCGGAAGTTTGTCAAAGCGGCGTCCCCAAATCCGCGCGTAACGCGCGGATCAGGAGAGTCAGGCTTGTCACCTGGTCCGGTTCATCCAAGTCGTTGCTCATATCTAATCGCAAGGGATGCTTGACCTCTGGCACACCGTGCTACCTGCAAGAAATCCTGCTTTTTCGGCGGTTGAAATGTCTCCTCTCCTGCTGGATCCGCGCGTACGCGCGGATCTGGGTCGTCCGCAAGAGCTTGACACGGATGGCCCAAGGCCTGAAAATCACGCTCCCGTGAGCCGGGAGTAACCGCAGCAATGAGCGCCCGAGCAGCAGAGGCGTTATGGAGCAGCCAGGCCGAAACCATGATCAAGCACTACCTATTCATCGATTACGTGACCCAGGGCTACATCCTGGTGGTGGGGCTGCTCGTCCTGCTCTTCCACAACCAGACGGTGCCGGGCTGGGGCTGGCTGATCGTGGCGCACGCCGCAGTCCTGCTGCTGGTTCATCTGCTGGTCCGCGCCGGCGAACGCGGCAGAGGCGGGGGCGTCGTCGATTTTCTGCGCCACTTCTACCCAGTCCTGCTGTATGCGGCATTCTACCGCGAGTCCGGCATGCTCAGCCAGATGTTCGTCTCCGGCTGCCTGGACCCGGTGGTCATCCGCTGGGAGCAGGCGCTCTTCGGCTTCCAGCCGAGCATGCAGTTCATGGCCAGCCTGCCCTGGCTGCCGGTGAGCGAGATGTTCTACGCCGCCTACTTCTCCTACTACGTGATGATCGCGGGGGTCGGGATCGCGTTGTTCTTGCGCCGCCGCGAGGCATTCTTCCATTACGTGAGCGTGCTCTCCTTCGTGTTCTATGTCTGCTACCTGATCTACATCTTTCTGCCCGTGATCGGGCCGCGGCTGTTCTCCCGCAGTCTCGGCGGCTTCACGCTCCCCCCCGACATCCTGGCGCTCGTCGCGCCGGAGCTGCTTTCCTTTCCGCCGCAGGTGACCCGCGGCCCGTTCTTCCGCATCATGGCCCTGATCTATGACGTGTTCGAGGCGCCCGGCGCGGCCCTGCCGAGCAGTCACGTGGCGGCGTCGATCTGCACTCTCTGGTTCTCCTTTCGCTACCGGCTGCGCATCCGCTACCTCCACCTGGTCATGGTGGTTCTGCTCTGCCTCTCGACCATCTACTGCCGCTATCACTATGTGATCGACGTGCTGGCCGGCCTGGTGGCCGTGGCCGTGCTGGTGCCGCTGGGCAACCGGCTGTTCAACCGCTATCACGAACCGCGGGCGGCGCAGGGTGCGTGCGCCGCGGCATTCGAAACTGCCCCGTGACTGCGGCGCTGTCCGGGGATCCGGTCGCCGTGTGGCGGAGGCGGATGAGGCCTGCGGCCGCTCTCCTCGGCGCGGCTGCGCTGGGGCTTGCTGCCGCCGCAGTCCCCTGCGCGGCCGCCCCCGCCGCAGACGTGGACGTAGACGTCGGCCGGGAGGTGCAGCTCGTCTACCGCCCACCGGCCACCGCCCAGAGCGCGCCGTCTCCTCAGGGACAGCGGGCCCTGCTGGAGTTCTCCACGGTCCTGCTGTACGAGAACATCCGCTACTGGGTCGCTGCCGGCTTCGTCGAGGACTGGCAATTCGAACTCACGGGGGAGGACCAGAAGAGAAGGCTGCTGGAACTCGAGGGAGTGCGTTTCGACTCCAACGGCTTCAAGACCAACTGGACCCACGCCCCCGCCGGCGGCGTGTACTACTCGCTGGGGCGGGCCAACAACCTCGGGGTGAAGGATTCATTCCTGCTCTCGACATTCGCGTCCCTCTACTGGGAGCTCATCGTCGAATGGCGGGAAGTCGTCTCCGTCAACGACATGTTCATGTCGGTGTTCGGCGGGCTCTCCATCGGCGAACCCTGGTATCAGCTCTCGCGCTATCTCATCACCCGGCCAGGTCCGGTGGCGCGAACTCTTGGCTTCATCCACCCGGTGCTGGGACTGCACGCGCTGCTCGACCCCGCCTCCCGTCCCCTCCCCACCGACCGCCAGACGCTGCCCGGGTACGGCGTCTATCTCTCGCTCGGCGCCGCGAGCGTCGACTCGCACTACGCCTCCGACACCGGCGGCTTCGCGACCGTCGGACTGCGCTCGCGGCTGGCGCTCGCCCCCGGGTTCACCGCGCCGGGAAGCGAGAGCCGGCGGGGGTGGGAGGTGCTCTCGAGCACCCTCAATCTCAGCGCGGGCCTCGATGGCGAAACGGTCCGGGAGTTCGACGTCTTCAGCCGGGCGGTCTTCTACGGCCAGCTCGAGCGCCGGGTGCGGGAGGACGGCCGGGGCAGCGCCTCGATCCTCGGCTTCGGCTCCGCGTTCACGCTTCTTCGCAAGGCGCCGGTCACCGACTACGATGCCGGGAAAGTCAAGGTCCTCCCCGGAGCCGATCTGCACCTGGAAGAGCCCCGGGACTTCCGCGACAAGTATTCGATCGTCCATCTCTTCGGGCCGGTGTACGAGGGGTACTGGCGCGGCGCGGCGCTCGGCGTCACCTGGGCGCTGGAGGCCTATCCGGACTTCGCGATCGTCAACGCTTACGCTCTGAACGACTACTCGGCGGATCGCGACATCGCCGGCGTGAAGACCACGCTGCTCTACGACGGCTACTACTACGGCTACGGGGCGAGCATCAAGGCCCGGGTCGAAGTCAGCGCCGGCCCAGTGACGATCGGCACGGCGGCCGCTCTGCACTATCACGAATCGATCGAGGGTCTCGATCGATTCGAGGACAAGCTCGCCGGCGACGTGCACGCTGCGGACACCTGGTTCCGGGTCGACGCCAATCTCGGGGTGCCCATTCCCGGAACGCCCCTGGCCGTGGAGGCGTCGGCCGGCTGGTCAAGTCGTCGTGGTGCCATCCGGGACACGGTCAGCCGGGGGACGGAGTCGCGCTACTCCGTCGGGGTCACTTACCGCCTGTGATTGCGAGCCTCAGGATCTCCCGGGCTCCCGGCTGCCGAGGCTGACGAAGTACCCCAGCCGGAAGGTGACGAGAACGACCGTCTCGGCAAGCAGCAGGTAGATGAAGAAGTCCAGCCGGCTCGTCACGGCGAAGATCAGCACCAGCCAGTAGAGCACCGCCCGCGCTTCGCCGGTGTCGCCACGCTCTTCGGACTTCAGGTAGCTCTTCGTCAGGTAGAAGAGAATGATCTGGAGCTGGTAGAGGCCCGTTGCCAGGAGCCCCAGCGCGAGCAGGTGCGGCGCCTGGAAGTGCCGGCTCGCCCCCACCGCGATCCCCGCGAAGATGGCGAAGTCGATGACGCGGTCCAGGAAAAGGTCCAGGTGCGACCCGAACGGCGAACTCAGTCCCTTTGCGCGGGCCAGCATCCCGTCGGCGCCGTCGATGATCGAGGAAAGTTGCGCGGCGACACCGGCCAGGACGAAGGCGGTCGTCTCGCCTTGGGCGAACAGTCCGCCGGCGGCCCAGCCGAAGACGGCCGAGACCCAGGTCAGCTGGTTTGGCGTGATGCTCGTGCGGTAGACGGCCTTGACCAGCAGCGCCGCCGCGCGACGGTTCACCTGGCGGTCGACGAAACCGATGCTCGCCATGAACGCGGAACGCTGCGTCTTCTGGGCCGCGTCGAAGTCGAAGCCGCCAGGGGCCGCAGAAGGTGCGGTCATCGGCTCGTCCGCACGGCAGCTCTCACCGCCGCGCCAGGTAGTTCCGGTACTCCATGTAAATGGTCCCGGCGATCGTGAAGGCGTTGCACGCGACCAGCAGGACCGGGGTCACCGCGTCCCGATAGGCCAGCAGCACGCTCCCGGTGGTCAGGGCGACAGTCAGGACAAGACGAAACGCGCTGGCGGCCGTCAGCGAACGGAGGAACCCGGCGAGATCGTTTCCCATTGCGGCGCATTCTCCCCCGGCCCCGGGGAAGTGTCAAGAAAGCCGTCGTGCCGCAACTTGACAGGCAAGAAATACGACCTGTATGTTTGCGGCAGACGTGGAGAAGATCTTCCGCGAAGTCGCGTAGGGGGGGCATGGTCACCGCGCTGGTCGCTGTCTTCGTCGTTGCCTACGCTGCAATTGCCCTTGAGCATCAGCTGCGAGTCAACAAGTCCGCCTCGGCGCTCATCGGCGCGGGTCTGCTCTGGACCCTCTTCGCCATGGCGAGCGGAGCCCACCACCTCGTCGGGGAGCAGTTGAACGAATCGCTGGCCGCGACCGCGCAGATCGTGTTCTTCCTGATGGGGGCGATGACCATTGTCGAGGTGGTCGACGCCCACAACGGCTTCGAGGTCATCACCAGCCGGATCAAGACGACGAAGCTCTCCTCGCTGATGTGGCTGGTCGGCTTCGTCACGTTCTTCCTGAGCTCCGTGCTGGACAACCTGACCACCACGATCGTCATGATCTCGCTGATGAAGAAGCTCCTCGACCAGCAGGAGGACCGGCTTTTCTTCGCCGGCATGATCGTCATCGCCGCCAACGCCGGGGGCGCCTGGTCGCCGATCGGCGACGTGACCACGACGATGCTCTGGATCGGCGGCCAGATCTCGTCGCTCGGCATCATGAAGGCGGTCTTTCTCGCCTCGATCGTCAACCTGCTTGTTCCTCTGGCGATCACCGGCTACCTGCTCAGGGGGCGAGCGGTGTCCTCGCCCGTCCGGGTCGAGAACGGCGACTCCTCGAGCTGCACTGCCTTCGAGCGCAACCTGATGTTCTTCATGGGGATCGGTACGCTGGTCGCCGTGCCCATCTTCAAGACAGTGACCCACCTGCCGCCGTTCATGGGGATCCTGTTCGGGCTCGGCATTCTCTGGCTGACCGGGGAACTGGTTCACCGCGGCAAGGAGGACAGCGAGAAGGAGCACCTGACGCTGGCGCGGGCCCTGGTGCGGATCGACATGAGCTCGATCGTCTTCTTCATCGGCATCCTGCTCGCGGTGGCCACCCTGGAGCACAGCCACATCCTCTCCTCTCTGGCCGCGATGCTCGACAAGACGGTCGGCCGGCAGGACATCATCGTCATGATCATCGGCCTGGTCAGCGCGATCGTGGACAACGTGCCGCTGGTGGCCGCTTCCATGGGGATGTACGAGCTGGCGCAGTTTCCGACCGACTCCTTCCTTTGGGAGTTCATCGCCTACTGCGCCGGCACCGGCGGATCGATCCTGATCATCGGTTCCGCGGCCGGGGTCGCCGCGATGGGTCTGGAGAAGATCCACTTCTTCTGGTACGTGAGGCGTATCAGCGGCCTGGCCCTGGTCGGCTATTTCGCTGGCGCCGCCGTCTATGTCGTTCAGTACCGCCTGATGCACTAGAGGAGCTCTTCGGGGCAGAACTCTGCGCCGAGTGTGGTTGATGCTACTATCGGTAACAATTGTTTGTCTGTAATTACCCGCGGTTACGTTTGATTCACTGCTGATAGAGCGGCCGCATTAGTGAAATCCTGTTCTATCTGCAATTCTTTGTTATTGCAGCAAAATTATCTGTCGATTCCTGCGCGTGGATTTGGCACGGCATTTGCTATCAAAGCAATAGCAATGATACCGCACATGGCGCATGAAACGCTCGAGGCTCAAACAGGGAGGGAGGTGTTTGTTGGTGGCACCTGTGTCTGTACCGCAGTAGACGCCATGTTCATCGAGAACCACCGGATTACCGATGACACACACCGCTCCCTGTCGCATGTAGGGCATGGTCGCTCAACAAGGAGGTAGTGCACAATGGCCGTAGCAACAGAAGCAGTAGTCACAAAAGCGCCGATCAGCCAGGAAGAAAAGCTGGTTATCGTTGCTTCGTCGGTCGGTACCGTCTTCGAGTGGTACGATTTCTACCTGTACGCCACGCTGGCCCCGTTCTTCGCCGTTCTCTTCTTCCCGAAGGGGAACGAGACCGCGGCCCTGATGTCGGCCTTCGCGACCTACGCGGCAGGCTTCCTCGTCCGGCCCTTCGGCGCGCTGGTCTTCGGCCGCATCGGCGACCTGATCGGCCGCAAGTACACGTTCCTCGTTACCATCGTCGTCATGGGTCTCGCGACCTTCTGCGTCGGTCTGCTGCCGACCTTCGAGAGCATCGGTTGGGTGGCCCCGATCATCCTCGTGACGCTGCGCCTGCTGCAGGGCCTCGCGCTCGGCGGCGAGTACGGCGGCGCGGCGACCTACGTTGCCGAGCACTCCGCGCACGGTCGGCGCGGCTACAACACCAGCTGGATCCAGACCACGGCCACGGTCGGCTTCTTCCTGGCGCTGCTGGTCATCGGCCTCTCCCGCACGCTGCTGCCCAAGGAGGTCTTCGCGACCTGGGGCTGGCGCATCCCGTTCTGGCTCTCGATCGTCCTGCTCGGCGTCTCGATCTGGATCCGGCTCAAGCTGCACGAGTCGCCGCTCTTCAAGAAGATGAAGGAAGAGGGCAAGGGCTCCAAGGCGCCGCTCACCGACAGCTTCCTGCGCTACCCGAACAACAAGTACGTGCTGCTCTCGCTGCTCGGCGCGACGATGGGCCAAGGCGTCGTCTGGTACACCGGGCAGTTCTACGCGCTGTTCTTCATGCAGATCACCCTCAAGCTCGACTTCCTGACGACCTACATGCTGATCGGCTCCTCGCTGCTGCTCGGCACGCCGTTCTTCATCTTCTTCGGCTGGCTCTCGGACAAGATCGGCCGCCTCAAGATCATCCTCGCCGGTTGTCTGATCGCCGCGCTGACGTACTTTCCGCTGTTCGGGGCGCTGACCCACTACGTCAACCCGGACCTCGAGGCCTTCCATAAGAACACGCAGATCTCCGTCACCGCCGACCCGAACGACTGTCAGTTCCACCTCTTCGTCGGGCCGTGGAGCAAGTTCACGGAGTGCGACAAGACGAAGGACTCCCTGACGAAGCTGGGTCTGAACTTCACGGCCATCGACGCCCCGGCGGGCACGAAGGTCACTACCCAGATCAACGACGTCAAGATCGAGGGCTTCAATGACGCCCTGGTCAAGGAAACCCTGAAGGCCAAGGGGTATCCTGCCGCCGCCGACAAGAGCAAGATCAACTACCCGATGACCCTGCTCATCCTCTTCATCTTCCTGATCTACGTGACGATGGTCTACGGTCCGATCGCGGCGTTCCTGGTCGAGCTCTTCCCGACCCGGATCCGCTACACGTCGATGTCGCTGCCGTACCACATCGGCAACGGCTGGTTCGGCGGCATGTTGCCGCTGACGGCGACGGCTATGGTCGCTATGAAGGGGGACATCTACTACGGCCTCTGGTACCCGATCATCGTCTCGCTGATCACGGTGGTCGTGGGCTTCCTCTTCCTCAAGGAGACCAAGGACCGCGACATCACGACGCACGAGCACGGAGCCCATTGATCGCGGGTTGTTGAACGGTTATTGTTGACCGACCAGGCCGGCGGGTGGCGAGTGCCACCCGCCGGTTTTTCATCATCAAGAGAGCAAAGGAGGTGACAGGTCATGAAATGGGTATACATTATCCTCGGAGCCGGGTTGCTCATCGGCGGGTCGTACTATGTGCTGACGCACGGCGGCGCGCTCGAGATGCAGCCGGAACACGCGGTCGAGATGCCGGCCCACCCCCCCGCGGGCGAGCCGAAGAAGTAGTTCCGGGGCGGGTGCGACCTCCCGAGGGTTGGATTGGCCTGGATCCGGCGGGAAGGAAGTCATCCGCCGGATCTTCTGTTATTTTGGGCGCATGCGCATAGCGTTGCTCGCCGACGTTCACGCCAACCGGGAGGCCCTGGAGGCCTGCCTTCACCACGCCCGGTTCAGCGGTGTCGAAAGGTATGTCTTTCTCGGTGATCTGGTCGGCTACGGCGCGGACCCCGCGTGGGTGCTCGATACCGTCCTCGACCTCACGCGGCAGGGCGCCCTCGCCGTGATCGGGAACCACGACGCGGCGGTGCTCGATGGCGCGGAGCGGACGATGCGCGAGGATGCGCAGGCCGCCATCGCCTGGACGCGCTCGCGCATCACGCCGGGACAGCGGGAGTTCCTGGCCGGTCTGCCCCGCTCCTGCGAGGGCGCGGACAGCCTGTACGTGCACGCCAACGCCTGGAAGCCGGAGGGGTGGGAATATGTCGCGACGACCACCGACGCCCGGCGGAGCCTGGACGCGACGCTGTCGCGCTTCACGTTCTGCGGGCACCTGCACGTGCCCGCGCTTTTTCACCAGGGATCGCTCGGAAGAGTGGCCCATTTCGCCCCGGTGGCCGGTGTCGGCATCCCGCTCGGCGCTCACCACCGCTGGCTCGCGGTGCTGGGAGCCGTCGGGCAGCCGCGCGACGGGAATCCGGCAGCCTGCTATGCGATCCACGATCTGGCCCGCAGGCAGCTGACCTTTCATCGCGTGCCGTTCGACGTGGGGACCGCTTCCCGCAAGATCATCGAGGCCGGGCTGCCGGCCTGGCTCGGCACGCGGCTGGAGACGGGGGTCTGATGACGGGCAGCGCGCGCACGGCCCCGGCGCCCGGCGGATCGCTGGACGGCTTCACGCTCGAGGAGCAGGTTCACCAGGGCGGGATGGCGACCCTCTGGCGGGTGACGCGGGAGGGGACCGACCTGCCGATGCTCATGAAGCTCCCCCAGCTGCGCGACCTCGACGAGCCGGGGCCGATCGTCAGTTTCGAGGTCGAGCAGATGATCATGCCGCGGCTCGCAGGGCCGCACGTTCCCCGCTTCGTCGCCGCCGGCGATGCGGACGGCCAGCCCTATATCGTCATGGAGCGCGTCCCCGGCGCGTCCCTCGAAGCCCGGCTCGGCAGCGGACCGCTCGAGCCGGAGCAGGTCGCCGGCATCGGCGCCCGCGTGGCCACGGCGCTGCACGACCTGCACCGACAACACGTCATCCACCTGGACGTCACGCCGGGGAACATCCTCTTCCGCGAGAGCGGCGAGGCGGTGTTCATCGATTTCGGCCTCTCGCGGCACGATCAGCTCCCCGACCTGATGGCCGAGGTCATCACCCAGCCGATGGGCACGGACGCCTACATCTCCCCCGAACAGGTGCTGCGGGTGCGCAGCGACCCGCGGAGCGACATCTTCTCGCTCGGGGTGATCATGTACGAGCTGGTCACCGGCGAGCTGCCCTTCGGCGGCGACTCCAGCCAGGCCGGACTCAGGCGGCGGCTGTACGCCGCGCCCGATCCTCCCCGGTCCCTCAACGCGGATTGTCCGGACTGGCTGCAGGAGATCATCCTGCGCTGCCTGGAGGCGGATCCGGCGCGGCGGTTCAGCAGCGCGGCGCAACTCGCCTTTGCCCTTCAGAACCCCGGCCAGGTCGTGCTCACCGAGCGCGCCGAGCGCAGCGAGCGCGCCGGTTTCTTCAGCGCGGTGGGTGGGTGGATGCGGTACGCGACCTCAGGCCCGGTCGCCGCCTGGGCCGTTTCCCGGCACCTGGACGCCGTGCCGATCCTCATGGTTGCCGTCGACCTCTCCCCCGGCGAGGACGCCCTGTCGCAGGAGCTGCGCCTTGCGACGCAGCGCATCTTCCTGTCGGAGAAGAGCGCCCGGCTCACCTGCGTCACCGTGCGCAAGACCTCTCTGGTCACTCTCGATCCGGCCGTCGATGAAAACGGGGAAAGCCTTCACATGCAGCAGCTGACGGCTCTCAAGCGTTGGGCGCACGCTCTGGAGCTGCCGGCGGGCAAGATCTCGTTTCACGTCCTCGAGTCGCCGGACCCGGCGGCGGCGCTCGTCGACTACGCGCGTGCCAACGAGGTCGAGCACATCGTCATCGGCGCGCGCGGCAGCTCCACGATGCGCCGCCTGATCGGCAGCGTTTCGGCCCACGTCGCCGCCGAGTCGCCCTGCACCGTCACCGTTGTGCGCACCCCGGAAACCGGGCAAACACCTGGCGTCGCAGCCGACGGTCGGCCCGAGCCACAGGGCGCGTGAGCGCGATGGGTCCGCAGCAACTCGCCCCCGGCGCAATCTTCGAGGGCTTTCGTCTCGAGGCCGAGCTTCCCGGCGGGGCCGCGGCCTCGCTCTGGCGGGTGACGCGCCCGGACATCGACTTTCCGCTGGTGCTCAAGGTGCCGCGGGTCGGCGGGGACGACGCCAGCGAAATCGTCCGCTTCGAGGTCGAGCAGCGCGTGCTGCCGAGGCTGACGGGGCCGCACGTTCCGCGTTTCGTCGCGGCGGGGGATTTCACGGCCCGGGCGTACCTCGTCACGGAACTGGTCGCGGGCGCCTCGCTGCACAACCGGTTTGGTGCCGTGATGTTCGCGGCCGACGATGTGGCGCACCTGGGGGCGAAGATCGCCGTGGCGCTGCGCGAAATTCATCGCCAGCAGGTCGTCCATCTGGATCTGAAACCGCGATCGGTGATCTTCCGCAAGAGCGGCGAGGTGGTCCTGGTCGACTTCGGCCTCGCGCACCATGCGCAGTTGCCGGATCTCATCGCCGAGCAATTCCGGGCGCCGTTGGGAACCGCGGCCTACATGGCTCCGGAGCAGGTGCTGGGGGTGCGCACGGACAGCCGCAGCGACCTCTTCGCACTCGGGGCGATCTTGTACCACCTGATCACGGGACGGCCTCCGTTCGGCAACCCGGCCAGCACCGAGGGGCTGCGCCGGCGGCTCTACCACGACCCCGCGCCGCCGCGGCGCGTGAGCCCTTCCTGCCCCCACTGGCTGCAGGAGGTGATCCTCGGGTGCCTCGAAGTCGACCCGGCTCGCCGCTATCAGGATGCGGATCAGATCGCAGTCCTGCTGAAGGATCCCGGGAAGATTCAGCTTACGCGAGCCGTTTGCGCCAAGCCGGGCGGGTTCTTCGCCGCGTTGGCGCGGAAGTTCTCCTCGCCGGGGGCCGGGCCGGCCGCGGCCGCGGCGGCCGCGCCGCGGCGGGAGAGGGTACCGACCGTGATGGCCGCGGTCGATCTGTCTCCCGGCGCTGAGCCGCTCGCCGAGGCGTTGCGCGCCGCCGTGCGCCGGACCTACGAATACCGTCGCGCCATCCGCCTGGCGTGCGTCACGGTCCGCTCCCTGCTCAAGATCGGCGTGGTCGAGGCCAATGTCGATCAGGACGGTCGCAACCTGCGAGTTCAGCGGCTCGCGGAACTCAAACACTGGGCGCAGCCCCTCGGCCTGCCCCCCGAACTGGTTTCCTTCCATGTTCTCGAGGCCGACGACCCGGCGGACGCGCTCATCGAGTACGCCCGGGAGAACGGCGTCGACCACGTCGTGATCGGCGCCCGCGGCAGCTCCTCGCTGCGGCGGCTCCTCGGCAGCGTCTCCGCGCGGGTCGTCGCCGAGGCGCCCTGCACCGTCACCGTCGTCCGCGCGCACCGTGGCATCACGCACCGCGAGGGGAGCGCGGCGCCAGCCGCCGATCCGTGACCACCGGGGGCTGCGCCGCGTGCCGCCGGTTTACTTCACCGTGTAGACGAACTCGTCGACCAGCGTCGTGTCCCCGAGGGAGATCTTGGTCGTGATCTTGTAGTCCCCCTTGGCGACAAGATCCACGTCGGCGCCGAAGCCGCCTTCCATCAGCATCGCCATCGCCTTGACCTCGACTTTGTCCGGCTGCACGACGAGGAACCCGGCTTTGCCGCCGGTCACCGGTTTGCGGTCGGGTGCCACGGGGTTGACCATCAGGTGGTGCGACTTGATCTTCGACATGTCGTGGGTCATCGGCGTGGGCGAGGCCGCCATCTGCTTTTTCACGTCGATGAGGGTGTAGGTCAAGGTGTACCCCTTGACGACGGCCGTGCGAATCTCCACGTCCGTGCTCACGGGCTGCGTCGTCGCGGCGGCCGCCGTCCCGTGTCCCATCTTCGAGTGATCCATCTGCGCGTGGTCGAGAGCGGCGGCGTACGGGCCGGTCGTGAGGGTGAGCAGAGCCCCAAGCGTGACGGTGTGCAGCAGCTTCGTGTTCATCGTGTTCCCTTTCCTGTCGTTTGGTTGTTCGTCTATGCCTCGGCGCCGGCGAGCCCGGCGTCCGTGGCCGTGTGCGGCTCGGGGTGCTTCCCGATCTCCCGCTGTTTCCAGAGCTTGTAGATGGCGGGGTAGACGAGCAGCTCGAGGATGAACGAGGTCACCAGCCCGCCGATCATCGGCGCCGCGATGCGCTTCATGACGTCGGCGCCGGCGGAGGTGGACCACATGATCGGCAGCAGGCCCATGAAGGCCGCGGCCACGGTCATCATCTTCGGGCGGGCGCGCTTGACGGCGCCGTGCAGGATCGCCTCGTCGAGCTCGGCGTGCGTCCGGAGCTTCCCGTCCGCCTTCGCTTCGTCGTACGCCAGATCGAGGAAGAGCAGCATGAAGACCCCGGTCTCGGCGTCGAGGCCGAGCAGCGCGATCATGCCGACCCAGGCCGCGATCGAGACGTTGTAGTCGAGAAGGTAGAAGAGCCAGATCGCGCCGATCGCCGAGAAGGGCACCGCCAGCATCACCACCGAAGCCTTGAAGGCGCTGCGGGTGTTGGCGTAGAGCAGCACGAAGATCAGCACGAGCGTGATCGGCACGACGACTTTCAGCCGCTCGCGCACGCGCATCATGTTCTCGTACTGCCCGCTCCACTGGAGCACGTACCCCTGCGGCAGCGTGATCTGGGCATCGACCGCCTGCTTGGCCGCCGCGACAAAGCCGCCGATGTCCCGTCCGGCCAGGTCGATGTAGACATACCCCGAGAGGAAGCCGTTCTCGTTGCGGATCATCGCCGGGCCGGAGACGAGCTTGATGTCCGCGAGCTGGGCGAGCGGCACCTGCTGCGCGGCCATTCCGGCCGCCCCGGGGACCGCGACCAGCACGCGCCCGAGCCGCCCGAGGTCGTCGCGCAGTTCGCGCGGGTAGCGGATGTTGACGGAGTAGCGCTCGCGCCCCTCGATCGTGGTCGTGACGTTCTCGCCGCCGACCGCGGTGATGATCACGCGGTGCACCGCGTCGATGGTCAGGCCGTAGCGGGCGATCTGGTCGCGCTTCGGCTCGATGTCCACGAAGTAGCCGCCGGTAACGCGCTCGGCGAAGACGCTGCGGGTGCCCGGGACCTTGCCGACGATCCCCTCGAGCTGCTCGCCGATCTTCTGGATCTCGCCGAGGTCCGCCCCGGAGATCTTGATGCCCACCGGGGTGCGCATGCCCGTCGAGAGCATGTCGATGCGCGCCTTGATCGGCATCGTCCAGGCGTTGGTGTTGCCGAGAAAGCGCATCTTGCCGTCCATGTCGGTGATCAACTCGTCCCAGGAGATGCGGTCCGGCCAGATCGGGCGGAGTATGGCCTTGACCCAGCCGGGCGCCCACGAGGAGTACCACTGCTCCTTCCCCCGCCACTGATCCGGGGGTTTGAGCACGACCGTGGTCTCCATCATCGAGAAAGGCGCCGGGTCGGTGGAGGTGTCGGCGCGGCCGGCCTTGCCGAAGACCCGCTCCACCTCGGGGTAGGACTTGAGCACCTTGTCCTGGGCGATCAGCAGCTCCTGCGCCTGCGCGACCGAGATGCCCGGCAGCGTGGTCGGCATGTACAGAATCGTCCCCTCGTTCAGCGGCGGCATGAACTCGCTGCCGAGCTTGAAGTAGACCGGCAGGCTCACGAGCACGAGCCCGAACGCGGCGCCGATCACCGCCTTCGGGTGGCGCAGCACGAAGCGGCAGGCCGGGTAATAGACGCGGAAGATCGTCCGGCTGATCGGGTGGCGCTCCTCGGGGTGGTAGGTCCCGACGAGCACGGTGGTCGCGATCTTGGCCAGGAAGCGTGGACGGAAAGTGTAAGGCTCGATCCGCGCGAACATCATCCGCAGCGCCGGGTCGAGCGTGACCGCCAGGACCGCCGCGATCCCCATCGCCAGGTTCTTCGAGTAGGCGAGCGGCTTGAAGAGCCGCCCCTCCTGGTCGACGAGCACGAAGATCGGCAGGAAGGCCACGGCGATGACCAGCAGCGAGAAAAAGACCGACGGGCCGACCTCCATGAGCGCCTCCAGCCGCACGGCGTGGAAATCGCCTTTGCCGCCGGCCGCCTGCCAGCGCTGGATCTTGTTGTAGGCGTTCTCGACCTCGACGATGGCGCCGTCCACGAGCACCCCGATCGAGATCGCGATCCCCGCGAGGCTCATGATGTTGATCGTCACCCCCATGAAGTAAAGCGGGATGAAGGAGAGGAGCACCGAGATCGGGATCGTGACGATCGGCACGACCGCGGACGGGATGTGCCAGAGAAAGAGCATGATCACCAGCGAGACGACGATCATCTCCTGCACCAGCTCGTGTTTCAGGGTCTCCAGCGCGCGGTTGATCAGGTCGGAGCGGTCGTAGGTCGTGACGAATTCCACGCCGGCAGGGAGCGAGGGCTTGAGTTCCTCCATCCGCTTGCGGACGCGCTCGATCACGTTCAGCGCATTCTCGCCGTGGCGCATCACGACGATGCCGCCGACGTGGTCGCCGAGACCGTCGAGGTCGGAGACACCGCGCCGGATCTCCGGCCCGATCTCGACCCGGGCGATGTCTCTGAGCAGCACCGGCACGCCGCCCGGCGCGATCTTGACGACGATCTGCTCGAAGTCCGAGAGCTTGCGGGCGTAGCCCTTGCCCCGCACCATGTACTCGGCCCCGGCGAACTCGATCAGCCGCCCGCCGACCTCGTTGTTCGAGGCGCGCACGGCATCCATGACCATGTCCAGCGAGAGGCCGTAGGCGGCGAGGCGGTTGGGGTCGACGGTGATCTGGTACTGCTTCTGGAAGCCTCCGATCGAGGCGACCTCGGCGACGCCCGGCACCGCCTGGAGCGCATAGCGCAGCGTCCAGTCCTGGAAGGAGCGCAGCTCGTCGGCGGAGTGCCGGCCGGAGCGGTCGACGAGGGCGTACTGGTAGACCCAGCCGACCCCCGTCGCATCGGGGCCAAGTTCGGTCTGAACCCCGTCGGGCAGCCGCGAGAGGATCTTGGAGAGGTACTCCAGCACGCGCGAGCGGGCCCAGTAGATGTCGGTGCCGTCCTCGAAGATCACGTAGACATAGGAGAAGCCGAAGTCCGAGAAGCCGCGGATCGCCTTGACGTGCGGCGCTCCGAGCAGCGCGCTGACGATGGGGTAGGTGACCTGGTCCTCGATGATGTCGGGGGAGCGGTCCCAGCGCGAGTAGACAATGACCTGGGTGTCCGACAGATCGGGCAGCGCGTCGAGGCGGATCTGCTTGAGCGTGTAGAACGCCATCGCGCAGAGCACGGCGACGCCGAGGAGCGTCAGCGCCCGGTTCTGCGCGCAGAACCTGATGAGGCGCTGGATGGGCGAGAGATTCCCGCCGGGCGGATGCGCGGGGATCATTTCGCGGCGCCCTTGCCGGTGGTCATGCGCTCGATCGCGGCCCGGAGGCGGGATTCCGAGTCCAGCAGAAAATTGGCCTTCACGGCGACCAGCTCGCCCTCGCGCACCCCGCTGAGAATCTCGGCTTTGCCGTCACCGCGCACCCCCACGGTGACGGCGCGCGGTTCGAAACTGCCCGGCTCGGTTTCCACGAAGACCACGGTGCGCAGCCCCGTGTCCATCAGTGCGGCGTCCGGGACGATGACACCCGCGGAGGCTTCGAGGGCGAGGGAGACGTCGACGTACATCTGCGGCTTGAGCACCAGTCCCGGGTTCGGGAACTCGAAACGCACCGTCAGCGTCCGGCTGTCGGGGGAGATGACGGGGCTGACGAAGGTCACCCGCCCGGTGAGCGCGAGATCCGGCTGCTGGGCGATGGTGAGGGTCGCCTGTTTGCCGACCGCGGCGGCGCTGGCCTCGTACTCGTAAAGCGAGGCCTCGATCCAGACCTTCGAGAGGTCCGTCAGCGCGAACAACTCGGTGGCGGGATCGACCTTGTGCCCTTCGAAAACGCCCTTCACGGTGACGTAGCCGGCGAACGGGGCGACGATGGTCACCGCCTTCTGCGGCGTCCCCCGCTTTTCGAGCGCCGCGATGAAACTCGCGGGGACGTCGTAGAGCTCCAGGCGCCGCCGTGCCGACCGGACGAGGTCTTCGCCGATGCTGCGGACCTGCGGGTCGGGCGAGGCGGTGAACTGCGCGGCGGTCTTCTTCGCGCGCAGGTACTCCTCCTGGGTCGCCAGCAGCTCGGGCGAGTAGATCGAGGCCAGGGGCTCCCCGGCGGCGACGTACTGGCCCGTGTAGTTCACGTGCAGCTTCTCGACCCACCCCTCGAACTTCGGCTGGACGTGGCGGACCCGCGTCTCGTCCGGGACCACGATCCCGACCGTGCGGATGCTCCTCCCGGCAGTGGCGCGGACGGCGGGCGCGGTCTGCACCCCCGAGCGTCGCAAAACGTCCTCCCCCACGCGCACCGTGGCCAGCCCCTCGGCGGCGCCCGCCGCCGGCGGCACGGCCTCGTCCTCGTAGACCGGCACGTAGTCCATGCCCATGTCGTCCTTCGCCGGCGTCGGCGAAGTGACCATCGGGTCCATCGGGTTGCGGTAGAAGAGCACTTTGCGCTTCGCGCCGCCTTCGGGCTTCATGTCCGCGAAGAAATCCTCAGCCTCTTTCTTCGGCGCGGCCGCGCCCGCCGACGCCTTGCCCGCTTCGGGTTGCTTTTCGATCTTCGTGAGCTTCATGCCGCAGATGGGGCAGTCGCCGGGCTTGTCCGTAATGATCCAGGGGTGCATGCCGCAGGTGTACTTCTCGCCCGTGGCTTTCTCGCCGGCGCCATGCTCGTGGAACAACCCGCCGTACCAGGCGGCCCCGCCCCCCGCGATCAGCAGCAGCGCGATCAGCCCGATGACGATCCCTTTCCGGGAACGCCGCTTTCCCGCCACCGTCTCTTCGTCAGCAACCATGATCCTCGCTCCTTCTGCGGTTATGCCTTTCGGGCGGGAATAAATCCCGCCCCTACGTTGTTCCCGATCCGGGATGTAGGGGAGGGTTTCAGACCCTCCCGAGGCAGATCGCGAATGTCTTTGCTAATTTTCGGCCCCCTCGAGGTTCGCGACACCGACCGCCGCCTCGAGGCCGGACCGGGCGATCCCGATGTCGACGCGCGCCCTCTGGCGAGCGAGGCTGGCCTCGAGCCAGCCCGTGTAGGATTCGAGAAGATCGGAGAACCCCACGCTCCCGGACGAGTACCCCTGGAGGGAGGATTCGAGGGCGCTCTGGGAGAGCCCGAGCACTTTCGCCGCATAGAGCGCTTCTTCCCGCCGGGCGCGATCCGAGGCGAACCAGGCGGCCCGCACGCCGACGAGCGTCTCCGCGCGCACCGCCTCACGTTCGCTCTTCAGACCCGCAATTCGCTGGCGGATCTCGCGCACATACGCTTCGTCACCCGCGAAGAACGGCCGCTCCGGTGGTCTCGCGGCGACGGCGGCTCGCGCCCCGGGACCCCCGGCCGCTGCTCCCATCCCGGGGCCGTCGGCAGGCGGCGCGATCAGCCCGCGCGGCGAGGGCGAGAGTCCGAGATCGTACCCCGGGTACGTCATGGTCTCGACCATCTCCAGCATCCGCTCCATCCGGCCGATCATCGCGTCGGCGGCCCGCACTTCCTGACGCCGCGCGAGGGCGAGCGTCTCCAGTTCTCCCTGCGCGGGGAGCGGCGCCCAGTCCTCGCGAAACGCCGGGGTCCCCACCACGATTTCGGGCGGCAGCGCCAGAAGGCCGCGGATTTCGGCCGCCCGGTTGGCGCGCTCCTCCGCCAGGGTCTTGAGTTCCTCCCGCGCTTTCTCGCGCTCGATGCGGATGCGGACCAGGTCCTGGAAGCTGGTCTTGCCCGCCTCGTAGCGTGAGGCGACCGAGCGGTCCAGATTCTCGAGCAGATCGATCATGCGGCTGGTGATCTCCGCGGCCTGGCCGACGTAGATCAGTTCCCAGTACGCCGTGCGCGCCGCGGTGACCGTGTCGCGCCTCGCCGCCTCGAACATTTCGCGGGCGCTGCGCAGCTCCTGGTCGATGATCTGCCCCTTCAGAGCGAGGATTGCGGGGAACGGGAAATCCGGCGGGGCACCCATCCCGCCGCCGGCCATCGAGGTTGCGGTGAGGGCGGCGTAGCGGCGCAGAACCGCATCGATCTGCTCCGCCTGTCCGAAGACCTCGATGGCGGCGCGCGCCTCGGCCTCCCGGGTTCTGATCGTCGGGTTGCGCAGCAGCGTCAAGGTCTCCAGCGTCTGCAGAGAGAAGCCGTCGCCGAGTGCCTGGCCGGCAACGGCGGGGTCGGCGGCGGCGCCGGCGAGCGCGCGCAGCAGGTCGGCTTCGGGCACGATGAACGAATCCGCCGCCTCCGGACGCTGAAGCGTCAGCTCCCACTGCGCGGCCAGATCCCCCAGGCGCAGGGAGGCCGCCGCGAATTCCCCCGCCTCCGCGAGCGGCGTCGCCGGAGCCGCCGCCGGAGCAGGCGCCCCACTCGCCAAGCCGAGATACAACGGGGATGGGGTGTAGGCGTCCGCCTCGCCTTTGAGCGTCCGGTATTTCGACGCGCACGCCGGCTGGACGGCCAGCGCCAGCGCCGCGAACAGCAGCCCGATGCGTTTGCTCATTTCGCCTCCTCCGGGCGGACGACAGCGTCCTCGCGTTCGGTCAGGCTGCGGCCCGCGAGCGCTTCGAGTCTCGCCAGCATGACGGTGCGATCCGCCTCCGCGCGCGCAAGAGCCAGCCGGAAGCCGTACCAGGCGCTCTGCGCCTCCGCGGCGTCGCCGAGGCCGCCGAGACCCTGAGCGAGGCGGGTCTGCGCCGTTTGCAGGGCGCGTTCGGCCTGCGGGGTGAGGTCGTCACGGTAGAGGCTCACGAGCCGCTCGGCGTTCTTGAGCCGAAAAGCGAGATCCCGGACCGCGGTGCGGGTGTCATTCATCTTTGCGCCGTACATCGCCCGCATCTTGTCGCTGTCGGCCCGGGCCGCGCCGAGCAGCCCGGCGTTCTTCCCCCGCCGCAGGGGCAGCATCACGGTGGCCTGAATCCCGACCTGATTCACCTCGTTCGCCAGTCCATAGGAGAGCCCGAGCTTGAATCCCGGGAGGGTTTCGTATTGCGTGAGGTCCGCCATCGCCTCGCTGCGCTCCACCTCGGCGCGGGCGATCCGCAGGTCCTCGGCGTTGGCGTCGGCCAACGCATCGATTTCGTGGAGCTCGTACAACACGGGCCGGGCCGGCTCCGCCGTGATCGGCCCGATCGGCGCGTCCGGGGCGCGATGGAGCAGGGCGTTGAGCCGCGCCTTTTCCGTGCGCGCCGACTCCTCGAGGAGCAGGGCGTCGTAATCGAGTTGACCGGACTGCGCGCGCGCCTTCATCACTTCGTAGAGGCCGGCGCGCTCCGCGGTGTAGGCCGCGGCACCCGCCGCCGTCAGTTTTCCGAGCAGCAACTGCTGGCCCTGCACGATTTCCACGGCCGTCTCGAGGTAGCGCAGCTCGGCGGCAGACTGGCGGATCTGGACAACGACGTCCCGGAGCGTGGCGTCCAGCTTGAGCCTGGCGATTTTCGCTTCGGCGCTGCTCAGTCTTCCGGCGCTCCCCTGACGGCCCCACAGCGGGATCGCCTGAGTCAGTCCGAGGCTCCAGCCCATCGGTCTTGTCGTCTCGCCCAGGGTGTCCGCAGCGTACATCCCCTCCGCCATCAGCTCGGGTTCGGGCCAGGACGTGTCGACGCGGTACTTCTCTACGGTGCCGCGCCACTCGGCGCGCGCCGCGCGGATCATCGGATTGGATTGGTAAGCGATGGCGACGAGGTCGCTCAGCGCCGCCTTCCCGGCCAGGTTTGCTTCGAGGGCGGCCGCCTCCGCAACGTGAACTGGTGCTCCCGGGGGAGTCTCCGCCCGCGCCGTCGGCGAGCACGCCAGCACGACCAGCGCGACGCCGGCGATCATGGCGACCGTTCTTGTTGCCGTCGTCCAGCTCCGGATGTCGCTCGTCATGCCTTCCTCCTCCTGTGATCTACTGGAAAGCAATTGTGATGCCAAGCAGGTAACTATCAGTATTAAGATACTTAAGTCAGGGCAGATCGAAGAGGGCTGAAGACTATTCTTCAGCGTACTGGAGACTATTCCGCAATCGAAGTGCCTCTCCTGCCGGTTATACCCTCCAATCACCCCCCCCGCGACTTTGAGGCCTGCCCCTTCAGTGCGACGGTCCTTGATGACGGTCGCTAAACGTAAGAGGCGCTATCCGTGACCACCCGCAATGGCGGCAATGATCGCGACTGTGTCGCCATCTTTGAGCACACTGGCCTCCGCGTCAAGGGTGCGGATGTCCTCGCCGTTGACATAGATATTGATGAAGGGACGAACCTTACCGCCAACGGTCAGTCGTTCCTTCATCCCCGGGTGCGCCATCTCCAGGGCTTCCAACAATCCCTCGATGCTCGTCGCGCTGCACGACACATTCAACTTGCCACCCGAGAACCGCTGCAGCGGCGTGGGAATCCTGACGGTGACCGGCATGAGCTCCTCCGCATTGTGTCATCCAACTGCTTATCGTTCGTCAATGATAATCGGCACTTCAACGAACATCCCCCGATCCGCTGCGTACCCCCTCACGACCGGTGCGGCGCGCTCCAGGAGCGACACAATCACCTGAATTGCCTCGGGGTAATTCGGCAACGTCGTCCCCGGCCAGCAGGCCTCCTGCAGGTCGGTAGTTGACGGAACGGCAGGCCCGCCCGGGTGAGAGTGATAGATCCCCACCAGTTCCCGGCCAGCGCGGCTCACCTCGTCCATCGCCAGGAACTGCGCCGTCGGTTCCATAGCGAAACGCGAAGGACTCGGGTGCGCACTTTGCACCGGATGGACGCTCTCGACCCTGCCGGCCCTGCCGCCGAGGATCCCGCACGCCTCGTTCGGCAGTTCCCGGCGGCAATGTTCGAGGATTGCCGCAAGTACATCACCGGCCATCGTCAGGGCGGCAGTGCTCATCCCATGCTGCAGGAGCGTTCGCCGCCGAGCAGGTTGATGATCGTCGGGTGGTCGCCGCAGACCGGGCACTCGTGGTTGCGCGGGACATTCACGGTCGTGAAGCTCATCTCAAGCGCGTTCCAGATCAGTAGACGGCCGCGCAGCGGGTCGCCGATGCCCAGGATCGCCTTGAGCACTTCCGTCGCCTGCAGCGTGCCGATGACGCCGGGCACCACGCCGAGAACGCCGGCCTCCTGGCAGGAGGGCACCATGCCGGCCGGCGGCGGGGTTTCGAAGAGACAGCGGTAGCACGGACCTTCTCCTGGGTAAATCCCCATCACCTGCCCCTCGAAGCGGAAGACCGCGGCGCTGATCAGCGTTTTTTTCATCATGACACAGGCGTCGTTCACCAGGTAGCGCGTCGGGAAATTGTCGCTGCCGTCCGCGACGATGTCGTACTCCCCGATGATTTCGCGGATGTTCGCGGCCGTGAGCCGCGTCGCGTGGGCGATCACTCGCACGTCGCCGTTGAGCGCCTCCCAGGTCGTCTTGGCCGACTCGGCTTTGAGCGTGCCGACCTGCCGCGTGCTGTGGGCGATCTGGCGCTGGAGATTCGAGAATTCCACCCGGTCGTCGTCGATCACGCCGATGGTGCCGACCCCCGCCGCGGCGAGATAATACCCGACCGGGGAGCCCAGACCGCCGGCCCCCACGAGCGCCACCTTCGCGTTCAGGAGTCGTTCCTGCCCATCGCCCCCGACCTCGGGGAGAATGAGGTGACGGCTGTAGCGGAGGATCTGCTCTTCCGTGAATTCCATGACTCAGACCCGAGGTTTCTCCAGCGTCCTGTCGCCTGAATGATCTTGTTGGTCCACCATCTGGCGGTGAATATCATCTTCCGCATGAGTCTTGTCAACGGGGAAGAGCCCCCGGCGGGAAACCGGTCGGCTCTAGCAGCCTGCGTGAAGAAATGCCATCACCTGGCGCTTGTTCTCCAGTTGATCCAGTGGAATATTCGGAACCTCCGCATTTCCCGGCACGGCAAGCGCGTGAACGAACAGCGGGCCTTCCCCGCACGTGCCCATCGCCGCGATCAGATCCGCCCCCCCCGCCGTCTTCAGGGTATTCGCGACGCCGAACCCGTGCGCCACCTGCTCGAGGTCGACGCAGGTGGCCGCGTGGGTCGGCTGGCTGCCGGTCGAACCGTAGGCCCCGTTGTCGATGGCGAGAATGGTCAGATTCTTCGGCGCCGCGGCCGCGCACACCGCGAGCGTGCCTGGGTTCATCAGCAGGCTGCCGTCGCCGTCGATGACCACGACCTCCCGCAGCGTCGAGAGCGCCACCCCGAGACCGATCGGCGTAACCATGCCCATGCTGCCGAGCATGTAGAAATTCGACGGCTGGTGCCGCAGGGAGTACAACTCCTTCGAGGGGGCGCCAAGGTTGCAGACGACGACCTTCCCCTCGAGCTGCGGGGCGATCAGCCGCAGGATCTCGAAACGAGTGTGTACCGGGATCGGGCGGCGGCACCCTCCGGTCGGTTCGGGGCATTCCGGCCGGCACGACCGCCGAGCACCGATCGCTGGCGCACCACCACCCTGGCACTCGGAATCCTCCCACACCGCTGGACTCATCAGAAAGGCGTGAATGCCGCCGCGTTCATAGACCTGCGGCAAAATGCGCGCCACCGCCGCAAGATCCCCGCGAACGTTGACCTCTGTCCACGGAATCCCTGCGCCGTCGAGCATGCCGGGTAGCCGCAGACCCATCGGCAGCTGTGCGGCGATCCGCTCCTGGTAAACGCCGCGACGGCTCACGAAGAGCGCCAGCGGCAGCTCGTAGAAATCGGTCAACGAGAGAAGCGCGTTGATCATGTTGCCAATGCCGGAGCTTTGAACGAACATCGCCGGCCGGCGGCCCGCGAGGGAAGCGCCGGCGCAGATCCCCACCCCCTCTTCTTCGCGCGTGAGCGGCACGTGGGGAAACGTCCTGCCGAGCATCTCGAGCAGGACTTTGATCTTCTCGCAGGGCAGCGAGGCCGTGAAGTCCGTACCGTTTGCGCTGAGGATCCCTAGCAGCTCTTCTTCAGGACGGGACACAGCAGCTCCTTGATTTCCTTGTGCGTGATCGCCTTCGACACGATGTGCTGGCGCAGCGTCCGGGTCATGAGCTCCGGCGCCAGGTTCGTTTCCCCGCCGCCGGTGATGTTCAGCACCACGGTCTCGTCCGGCCGCAGCACGCCGGCGGCGACTGCCTGCGCCAGCGCGGCAACGGCAACCCCGGCAGCGGGGACGATATCGACTCCCTCCAGCCGACGGAACAACTCCATCGCCGCGTAGACCTCCCCATTGCGCACGCCGTACATCCTCCCCCGGGTGGCGGTGAGGGCATCATAGACGCCGCCTGCGATCGTGTACGCCGGATAACGCGTGGAGAGTACTCTCGTCGTGATCTCGGGGATCAGCTCCGGCAACAGATCCGCCGGCTCGAGGTGCCGCTCCTGGCGCGCCCAGGCCTTTGTCATCGGCGCAAACGGCAGGTTCTGCGCCAGGTGCAGAACCGGGAGCCGGGAGCCGAACCGCCCATCGGCGAGAAAACGCTCACTCATCTCCCAGACACCGATGGCTCCCGTGCCGCTTCCCACCGCCTGGAAGTAGTGGCCCGGGAGGCTCTTCAGCGCAGCCACCGCCTCGAGCAGCACCAGGCCGAGTCCGTCACGCTTGGCGACATTCTTGACGCCGCCTTCGAACGGAAATCCGAGAGTCGCCGCAATCCGCCGGGCGACGTCGATCGAGTCGGAGTAGTCGCCGTCGGCGACCACAACCGTGGGGACGTCCTTTGATCGCTTGTGGTACCACATCTCGGTCAGGCACATCGCCGGCACCACGATGACCACCGGGTAGCCGGTCTGCGCCGAAAGGTACGCGAAAGATCGCGCTGTGTTTCCCGCCGATGCGACGGTCAGCCCCTCGACGCCATTCTCCCGCGCGTTCTGCAACACCACCGAGGCTTCGAACTCTTTGAAGGTGCAGGTCTCGAGAAAAGCGCCTTTCTCCGGCCAGTAGCCATTGAACACCACGGAGAGGTTTTCGAGCCCGAAGTGCATCGCGAGCCCGCGGGATCGGTAGACGCTGGGCCCCGGCTGCGCAAAGGAGGGCGCGTGCACCGGGAGCCAGTTGAATCGCCAGATCCCCTCCCCGCTCATTTCCGAAAACCGCGCGCCGCCGTAGTCGCTCACGAGCAGCGCGTCGCGGCAGTGCTCGCAGAACGCGCAGTAGGTGTCCTGGAGTAGCTTTGCGCATTTGCGGCACCGCAGTCCGAAGTGGCTCATGAGGGATTGTCCGTATCGCGCTCGTCGCAACGCGCGGGGCGACTGTCGCTCGTGCAGCGGAACGCGGTTCTCATGGCAAATACGTATCACAGCGGCCGGCAACGCGGCAACCCCGGGCGGGGCAGCCAAGTCTCCCGCCCGCCTTGACGCCGGCCCGGCATGAGGCTACTACAGTCCCATGATCGTTCGAATCGGGCACCTGTCGACCTTCTACCACACCGCCGTGCTGCTCATGGCTCGAGGCACCGTGCCGGAGCGGCTCGGCGTCGGCGTCGAGTGGCGGCTCATGGGGACGGGGCCCGCGATCATGGCGTCTTTCGGCCGCGGCGAGCTCGATCTGGCCTACATCGGGTTGCCGCCCGCGATCATCGGCATCGAGCGTGGGAGCAGCGTGGTCTGTGTGGCGGGCGGGCACATCGAAGGCACCGTGATGGCCGGCAGGGACTGCTGGCGGGGCTTCCCGGAACTCGACGACCTCGGAGACGTTCTCCGTCAGTTCGATGGCTTGAAACTCGGCGTGCCGGGTACGGGGTCGATACACGACGTCATCCTCAAGGACTGTCTTGAACGACACGATCTCTCCGGCAAGATCGAGGTCGTGAACTACCCATGGGCCGATCTGGTGACCGAGGCCGTTGTCAACAATGAAGTGGCCGCCGCTGTCGGGACGCCGGCGCTCGCCGTCGCGATCCGCCGCTTTGCCGGCGGCAGGATTCTCTATCCGCCCTCCCGGCTCTGGCCCGGCAATCCCAGCTACGGGGTCATTGTCTCCCGACCATTTCTCGAAGATCACCGCTCTTGTGTGGAGCGGTTCCTGCGGCTGCACGAGGAAGCGACTGCCGTCTTTCGGTCGGATCCGGATTCGGCCGCCAGGGACATCGCGGCGCATGTCGGGATCATCGACAGGGACTTTATCCTCGAGACGCTTCAAGTCTCGCCGCACTACTGTGCCCGGCTGACCGAACCGTACGTCGCCGCGACGATGACGTTCGCACGAGCGCTCAGGCGGCTCGGCTACATCGGCCGCGAGGTCGCAGAACAGGAGATATTCGACCGCACCCTTATCGATTCGATCCACCCGGAGCCCGATCATTACCACGGCTGACCAGCTTGACTGTCATGATATTTGCGCTTTCCAATATCAATCGTACCTCTTGCATTTCGGAGCGCCGCCGGGAGAGGGCTGTCCTCCCCCGACGGTGCTCAGAATCAGAAGCTGATCGTGCCCTTCGCGCGGGTCGTCAATGCAATCAGGCTCATTGCCCCAGCTGGAGCCACGCCGTCCACGAGATCAGCGGGGGAGATGCCCTTGTTCGCCATGGTCTGGGTGCAGCACTGAATCGTCACCCCCATTTCCAAAGCCTCCTGCAGCCGCTGGGCGATCGATGGCAGGCCCGGTCGCGGCGTCTCGCGCGCTGCGATCGCACCCTTCACCATCACTTCAACCGCGCCCTGGATGCAGTACAGGACGGTCTGGTAATCCGCCGAGGCCGCCAATGCCGCGAACATCAGCGCCGACCGGACCCGCTCCTCGTTCTCGAATCCGGTGGCGCAGACGATCGCATAGTGCGGCTGCTCGGCACAGGAGAGGCGCTCATCCGTCGCCGTCTGACCGAGCAGCTGGATCACAAGACCTCCACGCCCGTGACGATCTTGACCGGACGCGCGAGCGTAACGCCGACCGGAGAGGTGCCCACCACGTGCGCGTGGAGCTGACGAAGCGCCTCCGCAGTGGCGTCGGCCTTGATCTTTACCTTCACATCGATGGTCTTGAAGCCGGGGAGCTTGTCCATCTTCAGGTTCTCGGGTGCTTCGAGACCGAGAAAGCCGGGAAGGTCGATCTCGCCTTCGAGATCGATCTTCAGGTCATGAATCTTGATCCCGCGGACCGCCGCATTCATCGCGTAGCCGATCGAGAGGCAGGCGCCGTACGCCTGAAGGACCATCTCGACGGGGTTGGCCGCCGTGTTGGTGCCGCAGAGCATCTCCGGCTCGTCCGCCAGCAGCGTGAAGTCGCGCGAACAGGTCTCGACCTTGAAGCCGCCCTTCCATGTGGTTGAGGCCTTCCAGACCGTCTTGCCCATCTCCCACTTCTGCTTGACCGCCTCGACTACCTTGACCAGGTTGTCCACTTCGAGACCGTTGATCATCGTCATCGCCGTTCCTCCGTGTAGGTTTGCATGGGCAATTGCATGAGCCATGCCATAATCACCGAGACCGGTCTTTCATGGTTTGCCCAAGCTGAAAGAAAGGCAAAGCGCCCGGATTTGGGCAGCAAGAGTCAGTTTGAACAGGATCACTCAGCGGCCTTGCAGTCGAACAGTCTTGCAAAATGCAATCACAACGAAGGGTCAATTGCGGGTGATCCAGGAAAAATCACGATAAGTTATTGAAATAATACGAAATACAGCGATTCGGCAAAATGCAATCAGTGGGCCTCAGCGAACGACTTCAATTTTCTCCAGAGGGTGGCAGCATTCACCCCCAACTCTCGCGCCGCCAGTTTCTTGTTGCCCCCGGTAAGTTTCAGTACGTGGAAGATGTGGTCCTTCTCGATGGACTTCAGGGTGAGGTCTTTGTGCATATCGTCCGCTCTGCCCAGCAGTTCGACAGGCAGGTCTTCTTTTCTGATTTCGTCGGTTTCGGTCACTACCAGCGCGCGTTCGACCATGTTCTCGAGCTCTCGGATATTGCCTGGCCAGGGATACCACACCAGCGCCTGCATTGCGTCGTCGGCGATTCTGCGAACATTTTTTCCGATCTTCCTGCTGTATTTTGCCATGAAGTATCTCGTCAGCAGGGGAATGTCTTCGCGCCGGTCCCGAAGCGGCGGCAGATCGATACGGATCACGTTCAGCCGATAGTAGAGGTCTTCCCTGAAGCGTTTCTCCCGGATCGCCTCCTCGAGGTTTCTGTTCGAGGCCGCGATGATCCGCACGTTCACCTGGCACGGTTGCGTGCCCCCGACCTTGAGAAAAGCGCCATCCTGCAGGACCCGCAACAGCTTGACCTGCAGATTGCCGCTCATTGCCTCCGCTTCGTCCAGAAACATGGTGCCGTTGTCGGCTGCCTCAAAGAGCCCCTTCTTGTCGGCGCCGGCCCCTGGTGAAAGCGCCCTTGACGTAACCGAAGAGCTCCGATTCCAGCAGGCTCTCCGGGAGGGCAGCGCAGTTGACGGCGACGAAGGGCCGGTCCTTGCGGATGCTGTTGAAGTGGATGGCCCGCGCGATCAATTCCTTGCCGGTGCCGCTTTCCCCGTAGATCAGGATGCTCGTGGGCACATCGGTGATCTTCCGCACGAGGCTGAGGATGCTGGTCATTTTGGGGCTGTTGGCGATAATCCCCTCGAAGTTGAAGTAGCGAATCCTCGCGTCCGCCTCCTTCCTGACGGTTTCGAAAATCCGGGCATTCTCGATGGCAAGGCCGATCGGCTGCGTCGCAGCCCTGAGAATGTCGAGAAGTTCACGGTCGAGCTGGTAGGGGGTGTGGTTGATGACGCAGAGCACGCCCACCACCTTGCCTCTGGCGAGGATGGGGAGGCCGGCGTAGAACTCCATACCCTCCTTCTTCAGCACACCACGCGTGAATCGCGGGTCTTCGTATGCCCGTTCGGTGATGATCACCTCCTGATTGCATTGTGCAATGGTCCCGCACATGCATTCGCCCACTTTCACCTTTTTTTCGCTGAGGTCCCTGACGACCTCTTCCAACAAATTCCTGAACGAGACGGGTATCATCTCCATGGTTGCGTCGTCGACGACATAAATGACGCCGGCGTCGACGCCCATGAAACGGATGATCCGGTCGAGAACATCGTCCAGAATCCTCTTGAGATCGAGCGACTTGCCGACCGTCAGGGCGATGTCGTACAGGATCGAGAACCGGTCTCCCGGAGGCTGCGGAGGGGTTGCCTGGCTCGTCATGACGTCATCATCTTAACACCTTGCATTACGCGATGTTGCTGGCACTCCTCTTGCAATATCCAGTCCAGGAGTGGCGTCAAACCATTGACCGAAGGGAGCAGACGATGCCTGAGATCAAAGTCGATCTGGTGGTCGACACGCGAGGGCAAGCTTGCCCGATGCCGGTGCTGAACACCAAGCGGGGCCTGGCCCGGCTCCTTTCCGGCCAGGTCATGGAAGTCATGGCCACTGACTTCGGATCGGAATCGGACATCAGCGCACTGGTCCAGAGGCTCGGGCACGCGATCATCGAAACAAACCGAAGCGAGGGCCTGTTCCGGTTTCTTATCAGGAAATCCTGAGAGGGCTTGCGACCGGTTGGAGTTTACCTCTACAGCCACATAACGACGCCGATCGTCGCTGGGATTTTATCTTCTCCTCACTGTTGGTCATCGGCATCATCGTGGTCGATTGACGGTGGTCATCGGGCAGATGTAGCGCTGAATGTCCAGGCGCCGTGTCATGCGACCCTCCTCGCCGGCGCGCCGATGTGCGCCGCCAATGTCTCGAAGCCCACGCGCTGAAGCGTGTCGCCGAAGCGCTCGCGGGCACGCCCGTGAAGTCGGAAGAACTCCAGGGCCTCCGCGATGACGCCGAGGACACCCGCGGTACCGGTGAACACTCCGGACACCGGCTGCCCCAGGTAAGGTACACGTCCCAGTTTACCCCCAAAGTAGATCCGGTAACCACGTGTCTGCTCCACCATGCCGGTCGTCGGGCAGGAGTTAATGCAGTCTCCGCATCCTATGCAGCGAGCGGTCTCGATCTCGACGGATCCGCTGTCACCGCCGATCCGAATCGCCTTCACCGGGCAGACTGCAACGCAGAGACCGCAGCCGGTGCAACCATCTCCGCTCCAGCGCGGCTCGATCCACCCCTTGACGCCGAGGTCGTTCTCCTCGGCTTTGAGGCAGTTGTTCGCGCAGCCGCTGATGCCGACCTTGAACTTGTGGGGCGCATGTTTTCCGTAGAACGCACGATCAACCTCCGCCGCCAGACTCGGGCTGTCGATGACGCCATTCGGGCAGACGTGGCAGCCCTGGCAGGCAGTGACACCGCGAACGGTCGGCCCGCTGACCCCGAATCCTATCCCAGAGGATGCCAAGAACTCTTTGAGCTCTGTCAGCGCACCGGAACTGACGTCCGGGATCTCGATCCCCTGACGGCTCGTTAAGTGCAGTGCACCGCTGCCGAACTGGTCCGCTGCCTCAGCCACCACACGGGCCTGGCCGCTACTTAGTCCACCGGCAACCAGGTGCAGCCGCACCAGAAAGCGGTCTTCCCCCTGCTGGCGCATCACGCCGCCGCGCTTCAACTCCCGGTAATCGATCTCGCTCACCGTATCACCTCCCGTGTTCTTTCGCGCTCGCTTTCTTGGTGGAACGCCAGCAACTCTGTGACTACGTGATGGCGTTGTCGTCAGATGAATGCATGCGACTGGGGGAGAGCCTGGCATTCCGCGGGACTGCCGGAGCGCCAGGCTAGCTACAGATGAGCGTGCGGCGGACTGACAGAGCGAGACCCATCTTCCGGCTGGTCGGAACAACGGCCTCGCTCATATTCGAACCCCTTTTCGATAGCTCGTTTCTTATTTACTACTATTACGATAGCATCGCTACTGTATCGTGTCAAGAGGATATTTCAGCGAGCAGATTCCGGTTTGATGACGACGGCGCCCCCAACACTATTAACTTCTGGATGCCCCACCATAGGTGTAGGTTGCCGCCAGCCCCTGAAGTGTCTTGTTGTCCGCAACCGCGTCGTGCGGAATGAGCAGGTACGCCCACGTTTTGCCGCCGTATTGCTTCTCGTGCACCGTAGCATGGCCGCACCATTCCGCCGCCGCTTTGGCTTTGTCCAGCACATCTCCCGCCGTCATCTCGTTCGCGGCCTTGGGCTCGCAGAGGAACTTAGCCGTCCTGGTCTCGACCACGAAGTCCGGCTCGTAGGACGCCTCGCTGGTGTAGTGGATCTGAAAGACGCTCTTGGCGGGCTTGAACCACTTGAGGACTTCCTTGTCGTTCTCCAGTACCACGGCGAAGCGGCGTTCCGAATCCGAATCGAACTTCTGGACGCGGTAGAGACACTTGCCGAACCCGGCAAAAAGCATCTTGCGGATATCCTGTAGGTCGGCGACCGTGGCGCGGAAGTCCCGCTCGCCTTCACCGGAAGGAGCCGAGTAGTTATTGGGTTGGAGCGTCGTGAAGCCCTTGCTCACGTGCGCCTCGTAGGCGGTCGCTTTCTCCTCGTAGTGCTCCTGCATCCGGGCATGAATCAGATTCACCAGCGCCTGCTGGTGGTACTGAAGCACATTCAGCACCTCGTCCTCGTTCTTGAGGTAGCTACGCAGGTGCGTCACGGCCTGCCCGGCCAGTTTGTAGAGCAGCGCCGCATGGTCGTCGTAGCAGATGTCGTTGAAGTCGATCAGCCCGCGCACGAGATAGTCTTCGAGCTTCTCTTCCGGGACAATGCCAGTGCCGCTCATGAGCCGGAACTGTTCCCGGCGGTGCAGCTCCTGAATGAGAATCTCGTTGTCCACCGGCTGTAGTCGCACGCTGGACAGGTCGAGATTGAACTCCCGGAACCCGCGCGTCACGTCGCCCACGGGCTGGATCGTGATGCGGGGAATGTCGATGGACAGTTCATTGCGCAGGGTGATGGTCTTGGCCACCACCTCGGCCACGTTCACCGGCACGGCGACACCTACCAACTCCGGCTGCACCGGGGTGATGATCTTCTTCACCTTGTCAACAATCTGCTTCTGGATGTCCGGCTTGGCGAGGTCGGCGGAACTTGGCAGGCGCTCGAACTCCCGACGGATGACCTCGAGCGTTGCCTTGGCCGCTTCCTGCTCCCTGGGGTTCTCGAACAGCAATTTGGGATGCACAACCTTGTACTCGCCCTTGATGTTATCCGAAGCGATCAGCGGTTCCTGAAGTCGCTGCATAATCTCCGGCTCTGCGATCACGACCTTGGAACGCTCTTCGCTGATATAGACTATCCTCATCCCGCCCCGGATGACGGAGTCGGCACTGTTGGCGTAGTCCACGATCTCCTGGAACTTGTCGTGCGACACGATGGTCAGCCGGTCCACCGCGCCCACGCCTGTTCTTTTACCGTAGGGCAGGCGCAGCCCGCGGCCGATGGATTGCTCCACCAGCGTCTGCGAGTTTGCCGCCCGGAGCGGGACGATGGTGTAAAGATTGGTGACGTCCCAACCCTCCTTGAGCATGTTCACATGGATGACGATCTCCGTCGGGTTGTCTGCCTTCTCCACGTTGATCAGCTGCTCAACGGTCTCGTCCCGCTCCTCGCCGGTCTGCTTCGAGTGGACCTGGATGACCTTGCCCTTGTAGCGCCCCTCGAAGAACGCCTCGTCTTCAATGACCTTCACCAGGGCGTTTGCGTGATCGGTATCCTTGGCGATCACCAGCATGAAGGGCTTGACGATCGACTTGCCGTTCTCGCGGGCGTAGACCTCCAACTCGACCTTGGTGTTCTCGTGGATGCGGATGCCGTCTTCCAGCTTCAGCCGCTCCAGACCGGCCACGTCATAGTTCTTCGGATTGAAATTCTCGCGAGTCGCCACGGCTGGTTCCTTGACGAACCCGTCCGTCATGGCGCTCGACAGCGGGTAGGCATAGATGACGTTCTGGAACACCTGCGTCCCGCCGCCGCGCTCCATATGCGGCGTGGCGGTCAGTTCGAGGCCGAGAATGGGCTTCAATTCGCTGATCGCCCTCATGCCCGCCGATGCCCGGTAGCGGTGCGACTCGTCCATAAGCAGCACGAGGTCGTCGAGCTTCGACAGGTACTCGAAGTAACTCTCTCCGATATACTCCTGCAGCCGCCGAAAACGGGGGATCGTGGTCTTCTCGGCTCCCTTGGGCGTCTCCAGACTCGTGATCTTCGAGATGTTGAAGATGTTGATGTGGACGGCCGATTCGCCGAAGAGGTCCCTCTTGCGGACGCCGCGCCCGATCTCGTAGTTGTCGCCGGTGATGATTTCCGGCGGTTCCACGGCAAATTCGGAGATCCCCTGAAAGACGTATTTGGGCGTGTTGGGCGTAAAGTCGGCAATGAGCTTGTTATAGATGGTCAGGTTCGGCGCCAGCACGAAGAAATGCCGGATACCCTCGGCCTTGAAAAGGTAGGCGATGAACGCGCCCATGAGCCGCGTCTTGCCCACACCGGTCGCCAATGCAAAGCAGAGCGACGGGAAATCGCGCTCGAAGTCGCTGACCGTGGCGTACTCGGCCTGAATAGTCTTGAGCGCCTGGGCCACGTCGGTGCTCTTCTGCAGCGACACGATCTCGCAGAGGCGGGCGAGAATCTCCAGCGAGTCGCGCTGGGGTTTACGGAGGCTCAGGCGGTTGGCGATGGTGCTGAGGTTTGGGTTCATTTCGCACCTCCCTTCCCGGCGGGCGGATCGAAAAGTGAGGTCTGCTGAACGCTGGCCCGCCGTTCCTCTTTGGTACGCGGCTTCTTGCCAGTGGCCGGGGCCTCCGGAACGCTATCTTCTTCCGGCGCTTTCATGGGCAGGTTCTTGATCTCCAGGCTGTAGTCGTCATGGCCCCATTCGCAGCGGGAAAGGACGGCCTTCGGGATCTTCTTCACCGTCAGATTCGGAAATTGCTCGTGTAGGGGCGACCGGCCGGGCGCCCCCCCAACACGGAAC
>JANOHV010000170.1:0-18642 GCA_031406795.1 Candidatus Rokuibacteriota bacterium | reverse complement strand
GATGCAGAAGATGCTCGACGGCGGGGCGGGGCTGAGCCAGGGTTACGAGGAGAGCGCCTCCTATCGCAACCTGCGTGCCGGCGGTCACCCGCTGCGGCAAGTGCTCTACTTCGTCGGCGAAAAGAGCACGATCGAGGTCACCTCGGTGACGGTCAAGGAGTTCCCTTCCGCTGATTTCGCCGTCCCGAATGGCTTCAAGAAGATCGGTTACGCCGAACTGCTCCTGGGCGAGGGCGAGTAGCGCAGGCCGCCGCAGAACTCCGCGCGCGGCTACTGCAGAACCGTGAGGCGCAGTTCGAGCGCTCCGGTGGAACTCTCCGCAGTGGCGGGGATGGCCGGCTGTTCGAGGATGCGCAGGCCGGTTCTCTGCGCGAGTGCCTCGAGGAGTCGGGCGAGCGCGGGCGCCTGAACGCGGACGGTCATCGTCCATCCCCGCGAGGTTCCGGACAGCCGGCCGAGCCGCTCGCGATGCCGGGCGGCCGCCTCGCGCAGCGCCGGCGGTTCAAGCGCGCTGACCTCGAGAATGAAGGCGCCCTCGCGGCGGAGGAATTGTTCGAGGTCGCTCGCCGTGTCGCCGCCCGGGCGCAGCTGGCAGACTACCTCGATCACCTGCTCATTCGGTTCCCGCTCTTCCGCGACCCGGACCGATCCCCGCGCACCGCCGCTGTCGGCCTTCTCCTCGAGGAGCGCGCGGGATTCCTTCTGTCTCGCGGTCGCCGGGGTCGTCGCCCGGTAGGCGCCGTCGATTTCGTCGGCGGCGACTGAGTCGCGAATCGGGGCTGACTGCCCCGTGGCGGCCCGCACCGCGGAGTCATCGTCGAACATGACTGTGCGTTCCTTCGCCGGTTCTTGGGCCGCTTGTTGGGCCGGGATGACAGCGCGGGATGGGGCGGCCGCAAGCTGCTGCCTGACCGACGCATCCTCCCGCCCGGCATCCTTTGGCGCTGCGGCTGGCGGCGTTGCCTCGGCTGCCGGAGCGGGCGGAGCGGATGGGACGCGGGAACGTCGCCTGGCAACATTTTCTCTTGCCGCGGGCGCGGGAGGCGCATCCGGCGCCGCCACCGCCTGCGTCTTCTTCGCGGGCAGCGAAGGCGCCTGCAGGATGGGACCAGGCGCAACCGATTTCGGCATCTCCGGATAGCGTGCCAGCAGCAGCGAAATGCCGATGGCGACCAGGAGGGTGGCCGCCGCACCGAGCGGGAAGTTGAAATGCCAGGGAGCGCCGAAGAGTCGCCGGTGCCAGGGCTCGGGCCGCAGCCGGGCGCGGACCCCGCTCAGGATGGCGGCTGGCGGCGGCAGGTCGGGCAGTCGATGCAAAGCGCCGACGGTGAGGCGAAGCAGTTCGAGCTCCGACCGGCAGGCGGCGCAGCCGGCGAGGTGGGCGCGGGTCTTGTCGGCCAGCCCGGCGTCAAGGTCGCCGTCGAGATAGGCCGAGAGATCCGCGCGGACGTGCCTGCAGGAATGCGCGCTCATGGGCGCCCCGACTCCCCGCCGTCGCGAGGCGCGAGGCGCCGCCGCACCCGTTCGCGCAATTCCGTCCGTCCCCGGTGCAGACGGGACTTCACGGTGCCGACCGGCAGTTCGAGCATGCGGGCGATCTCCTCGTAGGCCACCTCCTGCACGTCGCGCAGCACGAGCACGGCGCGAAACTCGTCGTCCAGGTGCATCATCTCCTCGCTCACCAGCTCCTCGAGCTGGCGGCCCTCCAGAGCCTCGACCGCGGTCGTGCCGGGGTCGGGCGGTTCGCGCCGCAGATCCGATCCTTCATCGCCGATCGGCGCGCTGAGGCTCTCGTGCTTCGACCGCGCGCGACGTTTCCAGAGCTTGAGGCGGTTGCGGCAGTGGTTGACCGCGATCGCGAGCAGCCAGCTGCCGAAGCGCGCCTCGCCCCGGAACTGACCGAGACTGCGGTGGGCCTGGATGAAGACCTCCTGCGTGAGGTCGAGGGCTTCGTCGTAGTCGCCGAGAATCCGGTAGGCAACGTTGAACGTCCGCCGCTGGTGGTTCAGCACCAGCCGCTCGAAAGCCCCCTGATCCCCGGTGCGCGCCCGACGCACCGTCTCTGCATCAGGGTCCACCCCTGGAGCCGCATCCCGCCCTCCGTCACCGGTCGCATCCGTCACGCTGAAGACACCCTCGCCGCCTTGTTTGTTCCAATATACCCTGTCCGCTCTGGCAGTGTAGAATTGACACCGGCGAAAATGTGAGTATTTTTCAGCAACGCCCCAACCACGGGCCGGAGGCGTGAATCCGCCCGGTGCCGGGCAGCGGGGAATGTCCTGATACAGGAAGGCTGACGCCCATGATATCGGTCGCCGGAGTGAGCAAGCGGTTCGGGGGGACGCTCGCCGTCGACGACGTCTCCTTCGCCGTCGCCCGTGGCGAAATCCTCGGCCTGCTCGGGCCCAACGGCGCCGGCAAGACCACCACGATGCGCATTCTCTCCTGCTTCCTCTCCGCGGACACGGGCAGCGCGACGGTGGCCGGCTTCGATGTCGCCGCCGAACCGCTCGAGGTCCGTCGTCGCCTCGGCTACCTGCCGGAGAACAACCCCCTCTATTTCGACATGACCGTCGCGGAGTACCTCTCACTGGTCGCCGACGTTCGCAGAGTCCCCCGCGCGGCCAAGGCGCGGTTGGTCGGGCGGGCCTTCGAAGGCTGCGGGCTCGGGCCGGTGCGCGGGCGCATCATCGGCCAGCTCTCCAAGGGGTATCGGCAGCGCGTCGGGCTCGCCGGGGCGCTGGTGCACGATCCCGAGGTCTTGATCCTCGATGAACCGACGGTCGGGCTCGACCCGACACAGATCATCGAAATCCGCGAGTTGATCCGCGCCTTCGGCAGCGAGAAGGCCGTGCTGCTCAGCTCGCACATCCTCCCCGAGGTCGAGGCGACCTGCCAGCGGGTGGTCATCTTCAACGAAGGGCACCTGGTCGGCCAGGGGACGACCGCCGAGCTGGCCGCCCAGGCGCGCGGCAGCGAATTCGTCGACCTGGCGGTCCGTGGGCCGCGCGAGCTGATCGCCCGGGAACTCGCCGCGGTCCCCGGAGTCGTCGAATGCGTCGACCTCGGCGAGGAGGCGGGGGTGCCGCGCTTTCGCGTGCGCTGCGACGTCGGCGCCGACCCGCGCGAGGAGCTTGCGGCCGCCGTCGCCCGCCGCGGCTGGGGACTGCGCGAACTGCACGCCGAACGGCTCTCGCTCGAGGATGTCTTCATCAAGCTCACCGGCGGGGAGGGCAAGTAGCTCATGCGCGCCATCTGGGCCATCGCGAAGAAGGAGTTCCGGGGCGCCTTCATCACCCCGGTGGCCTACGCGTATCTCGTGGTCTTCCTGGCCTTCACGAACTGGTTCTTCTTCCGCACCTACTTCCTGCGGGGGGAGGCGACCATGCGCGGCTTCTTCAGCCTGCTGCCGTGGACATTGGTCTTCCTGCTGCCGGCGCTGACCATGCGCATGGTGTCCGAGGAGCGCAAGTTCGGCACGCTCGAAGTGCTGCTGACCTGGCCGGTGCGCGAGCGCGAGGCGGTCCTCGGCAAGTTCCTCGGCGGTCTCGGCCTGCTCCTGGTCAGTCTCGCCGGGACGATCCCGATCGCGGTCACCGTCTTCGCCCTGGGAAGCCCCGACCGCGGACCAGTCCTCGCCGGCTATCTCGGGCTGTTGTTCTTCGGGGCGGCCGGACTGGCCGTGGGCATCTACGCCTCGACGCTCACCGAGAACCAGATCGTGGCCTATCTGGCCGGGGTCGCGATGACCTTCGTGCTTTTCGTGGCCGGCGAGGATTTCGTCGTCGTGGCCGCGCCCGCCTCGCTCGCCCCCCTGCTGGCGGCGGCCGGGATGGGCGCCCATTTCTGGAGCATCGGCCGCGGGGTGGTCGACAGCCGCGACCTGCTGTACTTCGCGGCGGTGATCTTCTTCTTCCTCTATCTGACCACCCGCCGGCTGCAGAGGCGCGGGTAGAGGCGGGCGATGGCGGCCAAACGGCACCTGGTACGGCTCAACCGGATCGCTCAGACCGCGATCATCGCCGGGATACTCATCGCGGCCAACGTCGTCGCGCAGCGCTGGTTCTCCCGGTGGGACCTCACCGAGCGACGCGACTACAGCCTCGCGCCCACGACGAAGAAGTTGCTCGGCGGCCTCGATGACCGGGTCGTGATCAACGTCTATTTCAGCCGCAACCTGCCGCCGTACCTGGCGGAACTGCGCCGGCAGGTCCGGGACCTGCTCGAGGAGTACCGGGCGTTTTCCCGCGGCCGGCTCGAGATCGAGTTCGCGGATCCGGGCGACGATCCCGCCACCGAGCAGCGGTTGCGCGCCCTCGGGATTCCCCGGATGCAGCTCGAAGTCATCAAGCGCGACCAGCTCCAGCTCACCAGCGTCTATCTCGGCCTCGCGCTGCTGCACGGCGGGCGCCAGGAGGTGATCCCCGTCGTCGAGGACGCGGGGAATCTCGAGTACGAACTGACCGCGGCGCTGCTGCGCCTGACGAACCCGGGGAAGAAAGTGGTCGGCTGGTTCGGCGTCCCCGAGGCCGAACCGGGTGCACGCGGCGGCGACCCGCTGCGGCACGAACTCGCCCGGCTCTACGATCTGCAGCTGATCGAGCCGGACGAGCTGACGAAGGTTCCCGACGACGTCGAAACCCTGGTCGTCGCGGGTCCGCGCTCCTTGTCGGAACAGGCGCGCTACGCGCTCGACCAGTTCATCATGCGTGGCGGACGCGCGGTTTTCCTCGTCGATCACTTCGAAATACCGGCGGGGACGCTGACGGCGGTCCCCGCCGAGTCCGGCGTGCATGAGCTGCTGGAGCGCTACGGCGTCAAGCTCGCGCGCGACGTCGTCGCCGAGCCGCATTTGAGCGCGCCCGCCACCTTCTCTTCCGGGTTCATGCAATTCAGTGTCGACTACCCATGGTGGGTGCGCGTTCCCGGCGCGGCGCTCGACCGCGAACACCCCGTGAGCTCCCGGCTCGAGAGCATCGTGCTCCCCTGGGCCAGCAGCCTCGATCCGGCATCGCCCGCCAGCGGCGACGTCAAGACGACAATCCTGGCGCGCAGCTCCCGGGAGGCTTACGCGGTGTCCGAGAACTACGACTTCTCCCCGCAGCCGCGGCGTGAAGTCGATCCCGCGCGGACCCCGGCCGCCGACCGGCCGCTCGTCGTGCTGCTCGCCGGCCGCTTCCCGAGTTTCTGGCGCGACAAGGTTCCCCCCACCGCCCCGGCCGGCAGCCCGGCGGCCAAGTTCCGTGCGCAGAGCGTCGCGACTTCGATGCTCGTCGTCGGCACCTCCCGTCTCGCACAGCCGGATTTTCTGCGGCAATTCCCCGAAAATGGCACGTTTCTGCTCAACGCGGTCGACTGGATGACGCTCGGCCCGGAGTTGATCGGCATCCGCTCGCGTACCGCCGACGAGCGTCTGCTCCCCGCCGTCTCCGACCGGGCCAAGTCGTTCATCAAGGTGGTCAATATCATCGGGGTGCCGCTGCTGATCGCGCTGTTCGGGATGCTGCGGCTCAACTCCCGCCGGCGTTCGGGGCTCGAAGGGTGATTACGCGCAAGACGCGCGTGCTGCTCGGCGTGCTGCTCGGGTGCGCGGCGGGCGCCTGGTACTTCCAGGGGCCGGGCAGCGTCGAGCGGCCGCGCGACCGGGTGGCACTCTTCCCGGGTCTGAAGGCCGGGGATGTCGCCGGGGTCCGCGCGACCAGAGCCGGCGCCGAAGTGGTACTGACCCGCGCGGGCGGCGCGTGGAAACTGGGCGCGGCGAAGGCGCCGGCGGACGCCGCTGCCGTGGAGGCGCTGCTGGCGAAGCTGGTCGACGCGCGCGAGGGCACGGTCGTCTCGACCAATCCGGCGAAGCAGGCCGCTTACGAGACGGATGCCGGGCAGGGGATCGCCGTGCAGCTTGAAGGCTCCACCGGAAACGTCATCGCCGGGTTTATCGTCGGCGGGCGCGGTCCTGACTTCGCCAGCAGCTATCTGCGGCGCGAGGGGGCGTCGGAGGTCCTGCTCGTCCCCGCGGACTTGCGCACCGATCTTGCCCGGCCCGCTGCTGCCTGGCGCGAGCCCCCGATAAAGCCGTAAACCAGCAAGCGGAGGGAGCGGTGGAATTCAGCTGCGAGTCGATCGTCCGTCTCTACGATACCGATGTGGCCGGTTTCATGTTTTACGGCGCGCAATTCCGCTTCGCGCACGCGGCGCTGGAGGAGTTTCTCGAGCACATCGGCCAGCCGATCGCGCAGACCATTCGCGACCGGGCGGTGCTGTTTCCCGTCGTCCACGCCGAGGCGGATTACCGAGCTCCGCTCGCGGTGGGTGACCGGCTCGCCGTGCGGGTCGTCGTCCGGGCGCTCGGGGAGCGCTCGTTCACGATCGGCTACCGCTTTCTGCTCGCGGACGGCCGGGAGGCCGGCAGCGTGACGACGGTGCACGCGGCGCTGGACCCGGCCGCGGGAGTAGCGTGCCCGCTGCCGGACGCGGTGCGGTCCGCGTTCGCGCCATATCTGGCGACTCCTGCTGTCGCAGACTGAAGGAGTACGACCATGCGTGAAGACAAGGCAAAGCGTCTGGAAGCGAAGGGATGGAAAATCAGGAGCGTCGGTTGCTCCGTCGGCTGAAGTGGGTCCGCTGGAAGGCATTACCAGCGCCGCGAAAGGATGTTCTCCTTCTGGCCAATTCGCAAGTTGCTTTGAAAATACTCCTCCGTGTGCCTGTCCTGGAGCCCGGGCTTCAATAACCCGCTCTGCCGAAGCAGGTTCTCCGTAGATATCCCGCGCTCGGCCAGGTCAAACACTGGAAGTATGCGAATGGAAGCCGCGTCGCAGCAACAGAAGGTCAACTCAGGCACCCGCACAAGTATTGCGATGGACTCCAGCTCTCCTGGATGGAGACCATCGCGCTTAATCGGCGGCAGTTTCTTGATGATGTCTCCAAGCTCCTCAACTGAGGCGGATACTTCCTTTACCCGGCCGGGCTCGACGTACGTCTGGCGAAAATCGACGGAGAATTTTTCGCCATCTCGTTTGAAATACAGGACTTCCCCCGCTACGGTCGATGCGACGTGCACCTCGTGGGTCTTAACGAGCTTGTCGAAGACGTCGAACCCGAGCAGGTCGATGATGACGTCTGCGTCAAGAAGCCATAATCTCAACCTGCCCACCTTCGGTCTCCATCAGGCCATACCCTTCGATGAACGAGTCAATATCGCTCCGGTCGATTTCGACCATCTCTGCGAACTTGCCTCGGGAAATCAGTCCCTTTCTCAAGCTCTGGACAGCGAGAAAGTCAAACCGTTCGGACCTGGGAGGCGGTCCCCAATCGCCCTTGCGCTTATTCTTGTCGATGCTTGACAGCTCCTCGCTCTTGGCAAGTTCATCCGCATGATCCCAGGCCAGAAAGCGGAGATTAGCCATGCGGTAGAGAAGCGCCTTCGTGGAAACGCCGAACTCGCGGGCGAGATCCACGAGGTCGGAAAAGGCGATGGAGTTCGATTCCGCCGACAGTTTCCGCAGTTCGCTTCGTATCTCGCTATCGGGCAGGAGTAGAGTCGATGCAAAGCGATTGGCTTTCTTCTCGATATCCCTGTGCAAGTCGGCGTTATCCGTTTCTTCCGGCATCACTGCGTCCCAAGTGAGGAGGTGGAAGAGTTCATGTCCCAGATCGTAGGCTCGGCGCCAGGGGGCTTCCTCGCTGTTCACTGCAATAACAGCCCCCCAGTCCGGGTGGACGATCGACGCTGCGGAGCCGGCATCGGATAGCGGGAGGTAGAGAAGTTTGACCCCGTATTCCTGCTCCAAGACCTTGGCAAGCGAGCACGCGGGGCGCTTGCCAAGACTCAGCAGGTTGCCCGCCTTGGACGCAACGTTGTCCACGTCTCCGTCGGTGCGGATCCCCTCCCGTCCCTTGACCAAGCACGGGAATCCCTCCGTACGGGGCACACCGAGGGTTTTCTCAAGCGCAACAAAGTGCGCGCAGCGTCTTGAAATACTGCTTTCAGCTTCGAGGCGCTGCTCGCTCATGCCTTCACTTCTCCAAAGAAATGTTGCGGGCGGGCGTATCTCCTCAAGTCCGAGAAGTTGATTAACCGAGGCATAGTACACACGCGCAAAGGTGGAAAGCTCGGCGGCCTTCAGCGCCCTTTCGCCAGCCTCGATCTTGCTGAGCGTCTGGTAATTCGTGATGCCGAGACGACTCGAGGCATCTGTTAGAGACAACCCAACTTGCTCACGGGCAGACTTCAAGCGTGCAGCTAGTGCCTTGTCAATCATTTGCTCCCCCCATGGGCCGTCTGCTTTGATGTGTCTGCTTCGGCGGCTTGACATCAATATAAGAATATGGTATCTGTTTTGTCAAGTGATATATCAAATGGTTGTAAGGAGGTGGTGCACCATGATTAAGGATGCATCCGGCATGCGGGGTATTCGCAGCAGAAACGAGTGCGGTCTGCTTAGTACCCCTACTAGTACCTCCACCTGGAGGTAATTACCTCCTCTCCGCCCACCTGGCGGCTGGTCCGCGTCCCACGCAGGCAACCTGGCCTTTCACCCGCTCCTCGCGCAGTACCCGCCGGATCATCTCGCGGCTTACCCCGGGGCAATCCCGCTCCAGTTCGGCCATCGTAAAGTCGCCCGTGTGCCTGCCGATCGCCTCCAGAATCAATTCCCGCTTCGAGCCGCGCGGGGCCTTCGTCTCGCCCACCCGATCCGCGAATTCCCGGTAGGCGGTCTTCATGATGAAGAGCACGTAGTTGATAAATGGCCAGGAATCGTGAGCGCCTTCGTGCCACCCGCGCGAACTCTCCTCCAGGGTTTCGTAATAGCGGCCCTTGTTCTGCTGGGTTCAGGGATAAATCAATGTTTCTGGGTCAGTCGGCGCCAACGCCGCAAGCGCGCGGCGGTCGGGCTTGAGCCCCACTTTAACGGTCGGCCACGCCAGGTAGCGCACCGGCACCTTGAACCCAGGGAGCCTCTGCCGCAGAAAGCGCTCGAGATCTGCAGCGGCGGGAAGATGTTCGTCTACCGTGCGCAGAAACGCCGCCGGGCGGGCGCCGAACTCGGCGTCCGGCACCGGCACGACGATCGTTTCGAGCACGCCCGGGAAGCGCAGGATCTCGCGCTCGATCTCCTCGGGGTGAATGTTCTCGCCGCCCGAGATGAACATCGTGTCGCGCCGTCCGGTGACATTCAGGCGGCCATCCGCGTCAAAGTGCCCGAGGTCCCCGGTGTGGAACCATCCCGCCGGGTCGCGTGCCGCGCGCGTCCCCGACTCCTCGAGGTAGCCGCGGAAGAGCGTGCGACCCCGGACGAGAATCTCGCCATCCGCGGTGATGGCGACCTGGCGAAAGGCGAGGGGCCGGCCGGCGGTGTTCAGCGCCTCCGGCGGGTCGCCGGGTGCCGTCGCGGTCGCCTGCGAGGCCGTCTCCGTCGAGCCGTAGCTGGTGAGGAGGCGCGTGCCGGCCTGCAGCGCCTCCTCGATCAGCACGGGCGCAGCCGGACCGCCGCCGAGCAGAACTGCCTTGAGGCCGCGCAGTGCCGCACGCCCGCGCGGCTCGCGTAGCAGGCGGTAGAGTTGGGTGGGGACCAGCGAGACGTGGGTCGCGCGGAGGCCGGCGATTGCGTCGGCGAGCGGCTCCTTCTCCCCGGCGAAGGCGATCGCCGCGCCGCCGTGCAGGCAGCGGAAGACGATCGCCAGTCCGCCGACGTGCCAGAGCGGCAGCGTGAGCAGCCAGCGGTCGCCGGGGCGCAGCGGGAGGTTGCGGTTCGCGCCGACCGCGCTCGCCCAGTGGCTCTCGAAGGAGTGCAGCGCAGCCTTCGGCGCGCCAGTGCTGCCGGAGGTGAAGACGACCGTCGCGTCCGCCCCGGGGTCGAACGGCGGCAGGCGTGCGCCCTCGAGCGCTGCGGCTGCTGCGGAACGCTGACTCCCGGCCTCAAGGAGAAGCTCCGACGAATCGATGATCGTCAGCCCCGCCGCGGCGCCCGGTTCGCCGCGATCGGCAACGAGCCGCCGACAGCCGATGCGGTGGAGCAGCGGGGGCACTGCCGTTTCCGGTACCCGGGTGCTGACCGGGACCGCGACCGCGCCGGCGCGCAGCAGCCCCAGGAGCAGCGCCGGGTAGGCGGGTCCCGAACGGAGCAGCAGTCCAACGCGTTCGCCGGCGGCGATTCCGTGAGCGGCGAAGGAGCGGGCGATGGCCAGGGTCAGCCGGTCGAGTTCGCGGAATGTCACCGTCTCGAGGCGGTCGGACGCAGGGAGAGGATCCGTCTCGTCCGGCGCTCGCAGGGCCGGGACGCCCCCGGGAAAGAGTGATTCCCCGCGGGGCAGCATGCCGGGGCGAAAGATCAACGCCGGCGACTCCGGGGTGCGGGCCACCCGGATCTCGAGCGGAAACCGGGCGGCAGGGCGCGTGCGCCTAGCGCAGGGCACGGGTCCCCTCGAGATTGAAGTCTCCCGGTCGGAACGGCAGGCGTCGCGCGTCGATGCTTCCATAGACGATCGGCAGAGGTGCACGTCCGAGGTCAGCGGCAAGCGCGGCGGAGGTGCCGAGTCCGTGGGCGGTCTCGCCACCGAGAGCGGCGGCGAACGCGGCATCGAGCGCCATCCCGACCGCGGAGGGGAACGCGGCGCTCACGACGGACGAGAGCCCCTCGCGCCGCGCCAGGCGCGCCCAGGCCTGCGAGCGCTCGTACCCGCCGAGGACCGAAGTCTTCAGCACCAGCGCGGCGACCCCCCGCAGCGGCGGGGGCGCGTGCGGCGAGAAATCGAGGAGCGTTTCGTCGAGGGCGACGGGCAGCGGTGAGTCCGCGACAAAGGCCGCGAGGTCGCTCGCGTCGCGCAACGGCTCTTCGAGGTACTCGATGCCGGCGGATGCCACACGGCTCGCGAACTGCCGGGCCGCTGCCAGATCCCAGGCGCGGTTGGCGTCGAGACGCAATGCGACCGCCGGCCCGACGAGCCCCCGCACGGCGGCCACGAGCTGCGCCTCCTGAGCGGCGTCCCGCCTCCCGACCTTGAGCTTGAGCGCGGTGTAGCCGCTTCGAACCAGTTGCGCGGCGCTCTCGAGCACCGCCGCAGCGTCACCGTCGAGCAGTCCGTTGATGCGCACCTGCGCGGCCGGGTTGGCTGCGAGCAGATGCGGGAGGTCCGTCCCGGCGCGGTCGGCGAGCAGCGTCAGGATCGCCCCCTCGACGCCGGTCCGCACCGATGGGTGCAGCCTGCGGCCTCCCAGCCAGCTCTCGAAGGCGCCTGCAAGAGCTGGGCACTCCCCGGGGATGGTCTCGCCTTCCAGTTGCCCCGCCAGCGCGAGCAGCTGCGCCGCGGCTTCCTCGACGCTCTCGGCGTGCAGGCCCGGCAGCGGCGCCGTCTCGCCGATCCCGGCGTGCCCGTCGCCGTCCTCCAGGACAACGAGCAATCCGCTCCGGCGCTCGAAGGTCCGGCCGCCGACACGCAGCGGCCGCGCCAAAGGCAACTCCCAGGACCGAATACCGAGCCGCGCGATGCGCGTCATCGCCCCGCTACGGTCGCTTCGGGAAGCGCGAGAAATCGGGTTTCCGTTTTTCGAGGTACGCGTTTCGCCCCTCCTGCCCCTCCTCGCTCATGTAGAAGAGCAGCGTCGCGTTGCCGGCCAGCTCCTGCAGCCCCGCCTGGCCGTCGCAGTCCGCGTTCAGCGCGGCCTTCAGGCAGCGGATCGCCAGCGGCGAGTTCGCGAGAATCTCGCGGCACCAGGCGACCGTCTCCTGCTCGAGCCGCGCGAGCGGCACCACGGTGTTCACGAGCCCCATCGCGAGGGCCTGCTGCGCGTCGTACTGGCGGCAGAGAAACCAGATCTCGCGCGCCTTCTTCTGGCCGACGATGCGCGCCATGTAGCTGGCGCCGTAGCCGCCGTCGAACGAGCCGACGCGCGGCCCGGTCTGGCCGAAGCGCGCGTTGTCCGCGGCGATCGTCAGGTCGCAGAGCAGGTGCAGCACGTGCCCGCCGCCGATCGCGTAGCCGGCGACCATCGCGATCACCGGCTTCGGACAGGTGCGGATCTGCCGCTGGAAATCCAGCACGTTCAGGCGCTCGACGCCCTGGTCGTCCTTGTAGCCGTCGTTGCCGCGCACGCTGATGTCGCCGCCGGAGCAGAAGGCCTTGTCGCCGGCGCCGGTCAGGATCACGACGCCGATCGTCGCGTCGTCGCGCGCATCCTCGAGCGCCCGCATCATCTCGACCACCGTCTGCGGCCGGAAGGCGTTGCGCACCCGCGGCCGGTTGATCGTGATCTTCGCGATTCCCTCGGCCTTGTGGTAGAGAATGTCGGTGAAACTCCGAGCTTCGCACCAGTCGATCTGTGCCATGATTCCTCCCCGTCGTTGCCCGCACTCGGCGGTTCGCGTGTCCGCCATGGTAAGCCGGCGAGCGCCGACCAACAAGAGGGAACGCGGCCGGCGGCGTTCAGTCGGCCCGGCGCGAGTCGAGAAAGCCCGTCGTTTCGTCGGCCACCGCTTCCGGGTCCTCCTCGACCAGCGCGTGGCCCCTGCCGCGCAGCACCACGGCCTCGGCCCGCGGGCAAAGCGCGACGGCGTCGAAGGCGAGTGCCGCAAACTTGACGTCGCGCTGGCCGGCGAGGAAGAGCAGCGGCGTGCGGACGCCGGCAAGATCGCCCCACAGGGACCGCTGCACCCCGGCGCCCATCGTTCGCAGCGAGCGGGCGAGCAGTCGCGGGTCGTTGCGCCGGCGGCGCTCGAGCACCGCCGGGAACGCCGGGTGCTCGCGCAGCTGCGCGAAGAGCGGCTGCCGGTACCAGGCGTCGAGGAAGGGCTCGAGCCCCAGCGTCTCCAACGCGCAGGCGCGCTGCTCGTCCTCAGCGCGGCGGGTCTGGCGCGCGGCTTCGTCCGCGATCCCCGGCGACGATGAGACGATGGTCGCCCGCGTGACGAGATCGGGGTACTCGACCGCGAGTTGCAGCGCGAGACGCCCGCCGAGGGAGTAGCCGACGACGCTCCCGCCGCCGGCCGCGGCGAGCAGGCCCGCGAGCGCGGCGACGCACCCGTCCGGGCTCCACCGGCTCTCGTCCCCCGGATCGCCGGTCTCCCCGTGACCGGGCAGATCGACCGCGAGGCAGCAGTGCGAGCGCGCCAGAACCGCCGCCAGGGGCTGCCAGTCGAGCCGGCTTCCCATGAAGCCGTGCAGCAGCAGGACCGCGGGCGCATCCGGCGGGCCGCTCTGCAGGAATTTCAGAAGACTCACGACTCGCGCGGGGGGGCTAGGGGGCCTCGACGGCGGCGACGATCGCCTCCCCGAGGGCGCGGTGCGCCGCGAGATTCCCGGCACGGTCGGTGCGCACCTCGATGATCGCCGGGGCCCCGCTCGCGCAGGCTTCGCGGTAGACCGCGGCGAACTCCGCGGCGCTTCCGGGGCGGTGGCAGGGAACGCCGACGAGACCCTGGAGGCCGCCGAGATCGACGTCGTGCGGCGCCGTGAACCACGGGTCGAGCAGTTCTGGCCGCCGGGCGATGGGCAGGAAGTGGAAGATGCCGCCGCCCCCGTTGTTGAGCACCACGATCACAAGCGGCTGCGGCAGCGCGCGCAGGTGGATCAGCGCGGTCAGGTCGTGCAGCAGCGAGAGATCCCCGATCATCAGGGTCGCGCCCCGGCCGAGGCCGCAGGCGAACCCGGCGGCGGTGGAGACAACCCCGTCGATACCGCTCGCCCCGCGGTTGGCTGCGACCGGGACGCGGGGGCCGCTCGTGTCCGCGAAAAATTCCATGTCGCGGATCGGCATGCTGTTGGCCAGAAACAGGCCATGCTCGGCCGGGATTTCCCGCGAGACGATGCGCGCCGCCGCGATCTCGCCGAAGGGGGCCGCGCGGACGAAGGCGGCGATCTGCTCATCCGCGCGCCCCGAGAGTTCCCGCAGCCGCGCTCCCCACGCGCCCGCGGCCGCCGAGCTGCCCGGGTCGGCCTCCCGGGCGAGCAGCTCGCAGAAGCGCCCGATGTCGGCCTGCACGCGGTGCGCGGCGCGGTGTTCGGGGTCGTCGCGGAAGGGATGCTCCCGCACCGCGATCACGGCGGCATCCGGCAGCGCGGCCAGCGCCTGGGCGATGCGTTTGGAGACTGGCTGACCGCCGAGGTGCAGGACGACATCCGGGGCGAACGACGAGCGCAGCCGCGTGCTGAGCAGGAGCTGGTCGAGGCAGGGGATGCGGTTGGCGGGCCCCGGGCCGAGACGCAGGCCCGAGCGGATGTCGGTCGCCACGGGCCAGCCGAGCCGGTCCGCGAGGGCCGCGGCGGCAGCGCGATCGCTGTCGCCGGGGAGGCTGCCGATCAGCACCAACCCGCGACGCGCCGCCGCGATGGCCGCGGCGATCGGCTCGAGGCACTCCGCCGCCAGAGTCGTCACGGGGCGCGCGTACGTCGTGAGCGGTCGGGTGCCTTCACGCCAGCGCCGGGGGAGATCGTCGGGCCAGGGCTCCGCGGCGACGGGCTCGAGCGGTTCGCGGAACATGCAGTTGATGTGCACGGGGCCGGCCGGCGGGCCGAGCGCGCGGTGCAGCGCCTGGTCGACGGTGGAGAGCACCAGGCGGCCGGAGATCTCCGCGTCGGGGGCGGGCAGGGTGAACGACCAGCGCAGGTAATCGCCGAAGATCCCCGGCTGTCGGATCGCCTGGTTCGCGCCGGCGTCGAGCAATTCGGGCGGCCGGTCCGCGGTGATCACCACGAGGGGGACCCCGTCCTGCGAGGCCTCGACCACGGCGGGCAGGTAGTTGGCCACCGCGGTCCCCGACGTGCAGATCAGCGCGGCGGGCCGGCCGCAGGCGCGGGCGCGACCGAGCGCATGAAAGGCGGCACCGCGCTCGTCGAGCCAGATCGCGCTCGCGAGGCGCCCGCTGCCGGCGACGGCCGCGGCCAGCGGTGTCGATCGCGAGCCCGGGGAGATGCTGACGAACGCCACGCCGCAGCGGACGAGCTCCTCCACGATGAGGCGGCCCCAAAGCGTGTTCAGGCGCGCGGTCGCCTCGGGGTTCATGGCGCGCCGATCACCCGGACGAACCCGGCGAGCTTGTTTTCCAACTCTTCCCACTCCGCGTGCGGCATCGATCCGCGGACGATGCCCGCGCCGGTGAAGAGCGCCAGCCGGTTGCCGCTGAGGAGCCCGGAGCGGATGGCGACGGTGAAATCGGCGCCGCCGGCGCCGACCCAGCCGAGCGGTCCGGCGTACCAGCCGCGGTGAAACGGCTCGCGCCTGGCGATTTCGGCGACCGCCGCCGCCGTGGGGTTGCCGGCGACGGCCGGCGTCGGGTGCAGCGCCGCGACGATGGCCGCGTCGTCCACGCCGGGGCGCACCGTGCCCTCGAAGCCGCGGCGCAGATGCTGGAGGCGGGCGAGCTTCAGCAGCGAAACCTCGCGGTCGGCGTGGTATGTGCGGCAGAGACCGTCGAGCTTGCGGCCGACCTCGTCGGCGACGAAGCGGTGTTCGCGGCGGTCCTTCTCCGACTCGAGGAGCGCATCGCCCATCGCCTGGTCCTCGTGCTCGGAGTCGCCGCGGCGTCGGGTGCCGGCGACCGCCTCGGAGAGGATGCGGCGACCCTCGCGGCGGTAGAGACGCTCCGGGGAGACGCCGAGAAAGGTCGAATCCTCCTGCGGCTGGAACGCGAAATGAAATCCCGCCGGGTTCGCCGCGCGCAGCCGTTGCAGCAGCAGGAACGGGTCCGGGGCTTCGGCGAACCGGAAATCAGTGCGGCGCGCGAGCACCACCTTCTGCAGCGGCCCGTGTTCGATCCGGTGCAGCACGTCCTCGACGACCCGGACCCAGGCCGCCTGGTCGGGGCTGTCGGTCCGCTGCAGCAGTTGCGGCAGCGGCACCGGCGCCTTCTGGCCGGTGCGCAGGTGGGAGAGGTCCTCTTCGAAACGCCGCTGCGTCTGGCGTCGCGCAGCCGCGGGATCGACGGCCAGGGTGCAGGCCAGGCTCCAGGTCTCCCCTTCGCGGGTGATTTCGAATTTCGGGAGCGTGAATCGCGCCGAACCGAAGGGGATCCACTCGCGCTGCGCCGTTTTTCGCGCGTCGAAGGAGAGTCCGCCGAAGTAGCGCAGCCCTTCCGCGTCAGCGGCGCGGCGGGCGGCAAACCGGGCCAGCGGCGCGGCGGCGTCCCCCCCCTCCGCGTCGGCGACGAGTTCGTCGGCGACGCCGACGCCCGCCCACTCGAAGGCCCCCCCGCGTTCGGACCAGTAGAAGCGTGGTGTGCCCGGGTTGGCGGCGAGCCAGCGCGGCAGGTCCACCGCGGGCGCCGGCACGGCGAGCCGGACGAACCCGCGGCCGCCCGGCGCCGTCCGCAGATATTCCTGAAGAGCCCCGCCGAGACGCTCCTTCGCCAGTCCGAGTTCACTCATCGCTGCGACCCCCGCGCGGCGGTTTAGCGAGTCTTGAGGCGGGTAATCGTGTCCAGGAGATCCTGCGACCGGAACGGTTTGACGAGGTAGGCGTCGGCGCCGACCCGGTAGCCGCTGCGGATCTCCTCCTCCTGCGCGGCGGCCGAGAGGATGACCACCGGGAGCGACCCGCACTCCGGGTTGGACTTGATGACGCGGCAGAGTTCCAACCCGCTCATCAGCGGGAGGAGCGCGTCGACCAGGACGATGTCGGGGGAACGGAAATAGAACTCGCGCAGCCCGGCGAAAGCGTCGTAGGCCTCGACGACCTCGTAGTGGCTCTCGGGCAGCAGCAGCCTGGTCATCGCCAGCGTGTCGAGGTCGTCGTCGATGATGAGCACGCGGGTGCGGGCCATGCCCGCGGCCAGGGGGCCCGCGGTCGTCGGCAGTTTCACCGCCTCGGGAGCCGGCGCGGTTGGGACGGCCGCACCGGCCAGCGGGAGCGTGAAGGTGAACGACGATCCCTCGCCGACCCGGCTTTCGACGCTGACCGTGCCGCCGAGGGCGGTGACGATCATCTTCACGATCGCCAGCCCGAGGCCGGTCCCCGGATACATCCGCTTGTCGGAGGAGTCGACCTGGTAGAATTTGTCGAAGACCTGGGAGATCTTGTCGGCGGGGATGCCGATGCCGGTATCGGCGACCTCGAACTCGAGCATCACGCCGGCGACGCGGCCGCGCACGACGATCCGTCCCCCTTCACCGGTAAATTTCACGGCGTTCGACAGGAAATTGGTGAAGATCTGGTGAATCTTGTCGTGGTCCGCCAATGCGTTGGGCAGCGTTTCCGGGATGTCGATGTCGATCGACAGCTTTCTGCGCTCCTGGTCGCCGCGGAACATCTCGACGACCTCGCGCACGTGCTTGCCCACGGCGATCGGCTCCTTCTGGAGCGAGAGACGCCCGGACTCGATCCGCGAGAGGTCGAGGAGTTCCTCGATCAGGTGCTGCAGGTGGCGCGCCCGCTTGTCGGCGACCCGCAGCGCATCCAGGATGCGCTCGGGATCCGGGCCGATCTTGCCCTCCAGGATCAGCGACAGGTAGCCGCGCACCACCGAGAGTGGCGTGCGCAGTTCGTGGGAAACCATCGAGAGGAACGTGCTCTTGGCGCGATTGGCCTTCGCGAGTTCCTCGTTCACCCGGCGCAGGTCGCGCTCCATTGCGGCCTTCTCGGTGATGTCCTCGATCAGCAGCAGGATGCGGCGCCCCTCCGCCGTGTCGACGACGGTCGCCGACGTCGTGAGCACGATGCGCTCGGGGAAAACCGCGGTCGTGAACTCGACGCTCCGCGTCTCGCCGTCACTCGCGTCGGCGAGCGGTGGCAGCAGCGACTCCGTGGCCAGACCCGTGCCGACCAGGTAGTCCCGCAGCGGCGAACCGATGGCGGAGCGGCCCTCGGGCTGGCGCAGGATCCTGCCGAAGGCGGGGTTGGTCGCGAGGATCACCTCGCCGGCCTCCAGCAGACACAGACCGACCGGCGCGTGGCGGACAATCGCCTCCATCAGCTCGAGCAGCGAGCGCTCGCGGCGAACGTGGGCCGTGACGTCATTGATGATGACCAGCGCGCCGCAGTAGTTGCTCTGGTCGAGCAGCCTCGTGAAGGCGATGCTCAGCACACGGTGCCCGTGCTCGACCTGGAACGGGGCCGGCGGCGGCGCCGGTTCGGCGGGAACGCAGCCGAGGTGCCGTCCGAAGTCGGCCTTCGCGTCGAAGAACTCCGACAACACCTTGCCGAAGAGCTTGTGGTCGGCGCCCCCGATCAGCCGGCAGGCGGCGGGGTTCGCGTAGAGAATCCGCTGGTCCTGGTCGATCTCGACCACGCCTTCTTCCATCATCGCGAGCATGGTGTCCAGGTGGCCCTTGATGTGGAGCAGTTCGCGCGTCATCTCGCGCGGGTAGAGTTTTTCGACGCCGAGCACGACGTTGCGCTTCTCCCGGCTGGTCGCGCGGTTCTCGAGCCAGCGGAATGTCTCGAAGACGTGCGCCATCGTGTCTTCGATGCGCCCCTTGGCGATGTAGGCGTCGGCGCCGAACGCCAGGATAGTGCCCTCGTCTTCGCTCGCGATCCCGGTCAGGATGATGATCGGGATCGCGGCGTAGAGTTCGTCCTGCTTGAGAAAGCGCGTCAGGCGCTGGCCGTCGAGTCGCGGCATGATCAGATCGAGCAGGATGGCGTCGGGGAGCTGTTTGGTCTCGACGAGACGGTCGAGCGCCTGGAGCCCGTCGAAGGCCTTCGAGACTTCG
>JANOHV010000129.1:0-5567 GCA_031406795.1 Candidatus Rokuibacteriota bacterium | reverse complement strand
GTGGACTTGCCGGCCCCGGACCGACCAAGCAGCACGGTCAGCTCGGCGCGGCGGAACTCGATGGTCACCTCCTCGAGGGCCCGGTGGCCTCCGGGGTACACCACCGACACCCCGCGCGCGCCCATGGCGGCCGGTTTTTCGTTACCGCGGTGGACGGCGTTGGAGTTCATGGCGCCAGCTTCCTCCCCCCGCGCAAGCCCACCGCTTGGCCGCGGTGAGGATTGCGTTTGCCATGGTCCTTGCGGCCCGGTGGGCACCTTCTGCGAATCGAGCAGGCCCGACAGTTGCTCCAGAAGGGTGATGAAGGGGTGGCAGGACGATTCAGGCCACCCCGGGGAGCTCACCCCGAGATGCTGCGGGCCGTCGGGACGACCGGCGCCAGGTTCGCCTTGAGGAGCTTCAATCCCTCCTCGCGAGCATGGAGCAGGGTGTGCAGGTCGCTGCATCGGAGTTCCTCGCGGCTGCCGATCAGCTTGCTCAGCACGGTGCGGTAGAGCAGGTATTCCTCCCGGGCCGAGATGGCGGGCCGGACCCGCTCGGCGTGCAGGAAATCATCGATTGAAGAGCGCTTCCCGTTCCGGTTGCCTTCGGTCAGGTCCACCCGGTGAGCCCCCGAAACCAGAAAGCAATGCAGCATCGGTACGTAAGGCAGACCGAAGCGCGCAAGGATCGCGTCCGTCCCGGCCACGATCTCCTCGGTCATCGCGTAGACGCCGAGGTGCTTCTCGACGGGGAGCCCCAATTCCCGCGCCAGCGTCGCGATCGCGGCGTGCTTTGTCGTGCAGGTGCCTCTGCGCTCCGAAAAGAGGATCAGCGGGTCGTCGCGGTCGCTGTTGTGGCCGTAAGGCAGTTCGTGGACCCAGCGGCAGGCCTGCTGGAAACTTGAGAGTCCAAGGTCGGTGAAGGCCTTCGAGAGAAGCCCTCCCCCGGAGATGATGCTGTCCGGCAGTGCGCTGTGATTCTCCATCCAGCCTTCTTCCATCGGCGCGATCCGGCCTGCGCGCGCCCGGTTTGCCCACGCGCGCCGGGCCTCCGTGCAGTTCACTATGGCCTGACCAGTTCCAGAAGTTCCTCCAGGCCGTCGATAATTGCATCCGGCTTCGCCCGGGCCAGTTGTGCCCGGGTGTGCGCGCCGGTGGTGACGGCGATGCAGAGACCGCACCCGGCGTTTCTGCCCTCGTCGATGTCGAAGGTCGTGTCGCCGACCTTGGCCACCGCCCGGGGATCGGAGATCTCCAGCCGCGCCTGAGCAAGGCGTATCATGTCGGGCAGCGGCCGGCAGTTCCGGACCTGCGACGCCGTCACGAGCGCGTCTATCTCGCGGCCCACGGACCAGCCGAGCCTCCCGAGCAGCGATGCCGCGGTCGTCTGATCGTATCCGGTGTTGAGGGCAACTGCGATGCCGCGCTCTTTGAGCGCCTCGAAGACGGCAGTCGCGTTGGGCTGTGGTTTGATATCCAGGCTGGCGTACGCTTCCGTCAACATGCCCAGGAACTTCCGGTGGATCTCTTCGAGCTGTCGGGGACTGACCGCCCGGCCATCCGCGGCCAGAACATCGCGGATCGATTGCCGCTTCTCCTTCCCGACACCGTGCGCCAGCACCCGGTCCAGCGGACACGCGAACCCGGCCGCGACTATGGCCCCGTGGAGCGTCTGGTACACGACGTTGCCTTCATCCACCGTGGTCCCGGCCATGTCGAACACGACCAGCTCAATCCCCGGCATCGGGTTCACCGCTTCCGAACCACGACTTCCCAGAAGATCTTCGCCGTGCCGGAGCGGATCATGCGGCGCTCATCGCCCGACAGCAGCACTGCACGAGCCGCCGCCCGAAAGGGAAGAGGCACGTGTTGAGATACGTCGTCATGTGCGCGCTGGTCCCGCCCATCGTCATGTCGCCGGACCGAAGCGGACGCCGCGGCTGACGGCAAGTGGCTCAGACGACGACCACGGAGTCGAACTCGCCGTGGGGGTTGGGGTCGTAGCGGTCCGCCGCCCAATCGTTTTCCCAGCGGTACCCGTCGATCAGGTAGCGGAACCGGTATTCCCGACCCGTTTCGAGGTCCACGGTGACCTCGTAATCGCCGTTCTTGAGCCGGATCATCGGTGTGGCGTCGATTTCCCAGTCGTTGAAGTCGCCCGTGATGTGCACGGAGCACTCCCCGGGGGCGACTTCCGCCGGAAGCCTGAAGCTCACCCGGCAGACGGGGCTGGTCTTGAGATAGCGCTTGGCGAGGCGCGCCCCGCCCGTCGGGCTTGCCGGCGGCTTGCGCGGCGCAACGCTCTTCTCTGCAACTGCTTCTGCTGACGGTTCCATGGCCTGCATTGCTTCGGACGCGCCAACCTTCCGAGACGCTGCGCCCTTCTTCCTCGAGGAAACGGTTGTTCCGGTCTTCCCGCTGCGCTTTGTGGCCGCCATGAGTGCACCTCCCGATTACCGGTGTTGCGTCTTGTGGGAGCGCGATCTGCTCTCCCCCCTTGAGGATAGGCCGACAACCGTTAGGTCGCGGACAGAGTGCGGTTAGGTTTCCGTCAGGCCATCCGGGTCCCAGGCGGTTCTCTCGGGGACCCGCCGTCGTGCTGCCGCCGGGTCAATGCCTTTTCCGCAGGCTCGCACCCTTCTCGATGTACCTGTTGAGGATCACCAGCGTGGCCCACCCGAGGACGCACATCCCCACGACGAACAGGGCGAATGAGACCCGCCAGTCGGTGTTTCGCGTCATCATGCTGTACTCCGACATGCCGCCGATGCCTGCGATCAGGTTGAGCGGCAGGAAGATGATGTTGATCAGGGTGAGATTCTTCAGGAGGATGCTGATGTTGTTGTTGATGATCGTGCCGCGGACGTCCATGAGTCCGGACAGGACCGTGCTGTAGATCTGCGCCTGCCTCGCGCACTGGGCGTTGTCGAGCATCAGGTCGTCGAGAAACTCGGCCTGCTGCTTCGAGAGCCCAAGACGCACCCCAGTCCGCAGCTTCGTCAGGACGGCGCCGTTCGCCTCGATGGCGTTGAGGTAGTAGATCAGGCTCTCCCCGAGCGCGAACATCTGGAGCAGATACCGGTTCTCCATCGAAGCGCTGATCTTGGACTCGAGTTCGACCGTCAGCTGCTTGATCACCTTCAGGTGACCGAGGTAATGACGAACGGTTTGCAGCAGGAAACGCAGCAGGACGTCCGTCGATGATTCCGCGCCCTGGTACTCCCTGTCCGAGAAGGAAGGTGCATCATCGTTGGTGATCACGAGGAGTTCGTCCTTGAGCAGGAAGAGGCCGACGGATGAGACGTCGAGCCGCAAGCGCTGATCGTACAGGGCGCTTTTGGGGCTTTTCCAGATCAAGGAGACGCGATCGGGGGTGAATTCGACTCGGGAGATCTCGTCCGGATCGAGCGCGGACTCCATGTCGTGTGGGTCGAGCTGCAAGGTGGCGATCAGCTCCTGCTTCTCGGCATCGTCCGGCGCCGCGTAGACGATGATTGGAGCGTTCTCGGCTGTCGCAGGACCAACCGCGGAGCCGTCGAGCCGGTACGCAGTCTTCATGGCCGCCGATCCCCCGGGCTCTGATCGCACGTCGCTGGAGGGCTCAACGCGATCCCGCGACGACAATGCTCGTCTTCAGGAGGAGCGCAGTCACCGGCACCCGGATGCCGAACTTTCGCCGCGAAAGATGCCCGGGTCGCGAGGGCTGAGATGGTGACCAGGGCGCCGTTCATCTTGCACGAGTGTACAATCACCGCTGTTACGATGCGGTCGGCGCGCGGTTAGGTTTCGGTCAGGACGCGGCTGTCCCTTCTGCACCACGCTTTCTGTCGCCGCGAGCCGAGGTTCCGCACACCGGCAATTCGTGCGTCCCTCACGTCTTCCTCATTCCTGGCTGGCATCTTCCGGGACAAGCTGCAGCCTGAGGAAGCGCAGGAGCCATCTCACGAAGAACCGTGGGCCCCTGCAGGAACAACAGGTCGGCCGCCCGCTCTTTCCGGTGGCGGTTACGGGGGGGGAGCGATGAATTCGGGCAGGAAAGAATGGCCGTAAGATCGGGCGTCGCCCGGTTGTCACGTTCGCTTGCCCGTCTTCTCAGACACGACGACGCGCCCGAGCGGTTGGCGCTCTCCTTCGGCTTTGGCGCGTTCATCGGGATGTCGGCACTCCTGGGGCTCCACGTCGTTTCCGCACTCGTCGTGGCGCAGTACTTCCACCTGAATCGCAAGGCCATGCTCATGGGCGTCTTCGTCAATAATCCCTGGACGCTCGTGCCCTTCTGTTCCTTGAGCGTCTGGCTCGGGCTGGTGCTCCTCAACCGGCCGCGGTCGATCCCAAACGTGGAATGGACCTCTGTCACTGCAGCCTCCCTGGTCGGGGAGGTGGCCGGTCTGGCGCTCCCCTTGATACTGGGGAGCGCAAGCCTCGGCCTGGTCGCAGGGGTCACCGGCTACATCCTGATTCGCAACCTGCTGCGGCGGATCGCCCCCGGACCGGCGACCTCCTCGTCGCGGCCGTGAATCGGCAGGCGCCTTCGCCTTACTGGTTGAAGCCGAGGGACGGTTGCGTGCCGAAGGCCGTCGCCGCAGGGATGGAATGGAACAACTCGTCGACACTTGTCTGCGGGAGGCCTATTGGGTGAATAAAGTCGCAGCGACCGCAGCGCGGGCGCTTTCCGCAGCGTGCGCGGGTTCCCGCGAGCGGCTCGATCGCTCTTAACGTTCTCCTCACACGGCCTCAGCGCCAATCTCATTCAATGGTGGTGTCATGGCGCGCAAGGACAACGGGAAAGGTGTGCGAGTGCCCGGGATGAGCATGCCGTGGCTGAAAAGAGGCGTATTCTTGAGCGCATTTGTCGACTAGGTGCAATTTTTCACAATCTCGATTATAATCCGTCAAAACCAAGGAAAAGGGGTGTACAGATGGAGCCCCGGAACGTCTCTCCAGAAGCCGAGGAGCACGCGAAACACGTCTCGGCCATCGCCTCGCTCTCGGAGCAGTACCATCTTCCTGCCGACAGGGTCGCCGAGGTTTACGAGCGCGAACTCGCCAGCTTCATGCACGATGCGCTCATCACGACGTACCTGCCGATCTTCGTGAGCCGGCGGGTGAACGAACTGCTCCAGAACCTGTTGGCTTCGGATCGGCCGGTCCCGGGCGAGCGTTCCGGGGACCGCGCCTCCTAGCCGGCTGCGCCTGGCCGCCCTCGATCCGCCCTGGCTCCGCCGTCAGCAGCGGTGTCCCGGCACACCGTCATTTCGCACGCGCTTCACCGCGTTCTCATCTCCGGCTGGCATCTTCCGGGACAAATCACAACCGAGGAGGTGCATCGTGCAGCTGGTTGCGGGGAAGTCCCTCACAAAGGTCAGGTCGCGTCTGGAGGAAGAACAGGTCAGCAAGCTGCGCAAAGCGGCAGTTCTTGCACGGTGCCGGGGCTTTCTGGGGCACGTCCCGGAACCGCTCGTCGGCGACGAAGCCGACCTGGCGGTCGTTTCCATCGAAGAACAACTGGAGCACCTCGAACTGCTGCGGATCTCCTCCTCGGTGCGCTCGATCGAGGCGGCCCTGTTGACCATGGAACGCGGGCGC
>JANOHV010000120.1:0-7492 GCA_031406795.1 Candidatus Rokuibacteriota bacterium | reverse complement strand
CGCCGCCTTCGAGGCCCTCTCCGAGCGCCGCCCGCTCTCCCATCAGGACACGCTGGCAGCCATCGGCCGCACCGTCCCGATGTCGGTGACCATGGCCGAGCAGATCAAGAAGATCGAGTCCTGGGCCTTCAAGCGGGCGGTTCCCGCCTCCGGCAAGGCAGGCAGCTGAAAAAGGCCTTTTTGAGCAGCCTGCCAGGCTACGTCCAGACCCCGGGAATCCTGGTGCCGCAGTAGCCGCAGCTGCCGCCCTTGATCTCGAAGGTCGGAATCGCGTAGCCGCGGCGCTCGACCAGCAGTTGCTTGCAGTTGTGACACCAGGTGTTCGCGCCCTCGTGGTTCGGGATGTTGCCGATGTAGACGTAGCGGATGCCCTCGGCCATCGCGAGCGTGCGGAACTGCTCCAGCGTCGATAGCGGCGTCGGCGCCAGCCGATCGAGCTTGTAGAGCGGAAAGAAGCGCAGGAAGTGCAGCGGGTGGTCCGGTCCGAGGTTGGCGACGATCCAGCCGCACATCCGCTTGACCATCTCCGGGTCGTCCACGTACCCCGGCACCACCAGGTTGGTCATCTCGAAGTGGACGCCCTGTTCGTGCAACGTCGTGAAGGTATTGAGCACCGGCTGCAGGCGCCCGCCGTTGAGCTTGCGGTAGATTTCGTCGCTGAACGACTTGAGGTTGACGTTGGCGGCGCCGAGCACCTTGCACAGCTCGAGCAGCGGCGCGCGATTGATGAAGCCGTTGGAGATCCAGAGGTTGTTCAGCCCGGCCTCCCGGGCGAGGCGTGCGGTGTCGATCATGTACTCGAAGTAGGTGGTGGCCTCCGAATAGCTGTAAGCGACCGAGGCCGAGCCGCTCCTGAGCGCCTCACGCACCACGGCGGGGGGGAACAGCTCGCGGTGGCGGACTTCGTGCGGCCTGGCCTGGGAGATCTCCCAGTTCTGGCAGTTCAGACAGCGAAAGCTGCAGCCGGTGGCCGCGATCGTGAACGCCCGGGTTCGGGGCTTGAAGTGGAAGAGCGGCTTCTTCTCGATCGGGTCGACGTTCACGGCGCAGGGGTTGCCGTAGGCCAACGTGTACAGCGTGCCGCCGCGGTTGACCTTGGAGCGGCAGACGCTGCGATCCCCGGGGGCCAGCACGCAGCGGTTCGGGCAGACGCCGCAGACCACCTTCGCGTCCGCGAGCCGCTCGAACAGAAAGCCTTCCTTCGACCACTTCCCGAGACTCTCCGGGGCGTCGTTCTTGAAGATCGTCCCGCGAATGTCCGCCGCCCCGGAGGTCTCGGCTTTCTGGCCGCCGCCGGGCCAGAAGGCTCGGGCCGCGGCCGGGCACGAGGCCGCGGCCAGCGAGAGGGCGCCAAACTTCAGAAAGCGTCGCCTGCCGCTACGCGTCATGGGTCGCCGCCATGAGCACAAAGCTCACGGACTTCAGGCTGATCAGGCACAGGATCGCCGGAAAGAGACCGAGCCAGGGGATCAACACGACGCTGGTCACCAGGGTGCCGCAGGCGGCGCCGACGAGATCGGCCGAAAAAACGCGCGCCGCAGCCGTGTTGCCGGCGCCGCCGAGCTGCAGCGCCGCCGGAAACTGGCAGCCGCAGGCAACAGACACGGCGAACCCGAAGACGAGGTAGAAACTCACCGGCAGCCGGTCGCCGCCCTGGCTCAAGGCCAGCAGGAATCCGGCCAACAACAGCATGAGCAGAAGATCGGTGCCCATCAAGACGCTCCTCCCCCGGCCGCTCAAGCGGTTGCCCAGCCACGCGCCGGGCAGCAGCCCCGCCAGAAACACGGTGATGATCAAGCCAATCTCGCGGTAGATATACCCCAAGAATATCTGAAAGGCGAATATGACCAGGACCTCGGCTCCCATCGCCGTGGCGCCGGTGGTGAAGAGGGAAAATTCCGCGCGGCGGAGTCGGCTGACATACAGCAGCGTCAGCACGCACAGCGCCGTCGCGAACCAGACCGGCGACGAGTCGAACTTGGCGAACCACTGCGAAAACATCACGCGCATCAGGCGGGGCGACGCGTCCTGGTTCGCGGCAACTCCGGCGACGAGAAGCCCGTTCAGCCGCTCGATGCGTTCGGGCGTCACGTCGCCCTCGTAGTAACCGCTGATGTAGTCGGCGACGATCCCCTTCGCCCGCAGGCGCGCCGGGATATCGGCATCGATCGGCTGGTCGCGGCAGAGAAAAACCGTGCTCTGCCCCGGCAACAGCAGGACATTCCTGAAGTGCCGCCCCACCGTGGCCTTGAGGATCGAGAGCTTCCGGCGTTGGGGTTCGGCGAGGTAGCTGTCGAACCCCTCCATGCTGAAGGAGAGAATCCCCCCCGGTGCCAGGCGGCTCTTCGCCAGGGCGAAGAAGCGGTCGGTGAAGAAACGGTTTGTCTGGAAGGTCTCCGGCTCCCGCAGGTTGACGATGATCGCGTCGTAGCTCCGGCCGGTCATCCGGAGCCAGCGGCGGGCGTCCTGGTTGATGATCTCGAGGCCGGGGATCGTGCGCAACAGTCCGTACGAGAACTCGACCGTACTCATGGCCGGGTCCAGCTCCACGTAATCGACGCGAGCCGGGCGGTACTTCTCGACCTCGGCGAGCATGCCGCCCACGGCCGAGATGAGCAGCAGCGAGTCGACGTCGTCCAGCTGCGAGAGCGGGAAATGGATCGCCTCTTCGGCAACGCCCTGGTTCTGGGTGCTCAAGACCGGGGCGCCGTCGCTGAACAGAGTGTACTGCTCCCGGTCCTTGAAGACCGTGATCCGGCCGTGGCGGGACTCCTGATAATGGACGAGCTGCGCCGCGCCGGTCGCGAGCGACTGCCTTTCCCCGAAGACACCGGCCACGAGGAGCGCCAGCGCGGCGCCGGCGGCGATCAGGGTCGCGGGATTGAAGCGGCTGCCGGAGCCCGCCAGGTACCAACCGATTCCCAGAAGCGGCAGGTTGGCGATCAGAACCGCCTGCAGCGGCGTAACCAGGTGAACCAGGGCGAAGGCGAACAAGGCGCCACCCGCCGCATCGCCGAGGTTGTCGGTCATGTAGACGAACGCGCCCGAGTAGCCGGATCGCCCGGCGCGGAGCACAAACAGGCTGTAGGGCAGAAGAAAGCCGACCAGCAGACAGTAGGGCGCGAGCGTGCCGAAGATGTAGGCCAGCGTCGGATAGAAACCAACCGACGTGCCCTGGATGAAGAAGACGTCGCGCAGGCCGCGGACGGCGAAGAACAGCGCGGGCGTGAGGCCCGCCAGCGCCAGCGACAGCCCGCCGAGGGCCCCGGCCCCGGCCGGCCGGCGATCGGCGACGATCTTCGCAAGCCAGGCTCCCGTTCCACCGAGGAGCAGCCAGGTGAACAGGATGAAGGCGATCACGAACTCGTTGCCGTGAAAGGTCGCGAGAAACTCGCGGATCAGCAGCAACTGGGTCACGACCGACGAGACGCCGGCGGCGACAACGGCAAGCAGAATCGGTCGGGGTGAACCCGAAAGCACGCCCGTCACCTCCGCTGGAAGAAGCCCCGGACGCGCTCGAAGAATCCGCCGACGGCGCGCCCCACGCGCTTGCGCAGCGAACCCCCGTGGATCGGGCAGGGGCGCTGCGGCACGACGTCCCCCGCCTTGAAATGCTCGGTGTACGTCGGGCACCGCTCCGAGGCGGTCTCGAACGAGACGCTGCAGAGCTCCACCGCCTCCATCTCCGGCGGCGCTTCGAACTCGCCGGGCGGCAGGACCACCGCCGCGCGGCGCATGAACGCCGTCCAGACCGGCAGGGCGACTCTGGCGGCGGAGGACTCCTCGCCGATGGGTTTCGGCTGGTCGAACCCGACCCAGACGCCGGCCACGAGGCGCGAGGAGAACCCGACGAACCAGGCGTCGTGATACTCGTCGGTGGTGCCGGTCTTCCCGGCGACCGGGAAGCCGAGGCTCTGCGCCGCGGCCCCCGTGCCGCGCTCCACGACGTCCTGCAGCATCGAGAGCACCTGGAACGCCGCCGGGGCCGTGAGGACGCGGCGCCGCGCCCCGGCATCCTCATAGATGACCGCGCCGCGCTGGTCCTCGATCGCCCGGATCGCCCGCGTGTCGACCGCCCAGCCGCCGTTCGCGAACGGGGCGTAGGCGACGGCGAGCTCGAGCGGTGTCGCGAGCCCGGTGCCCAGCGCGAGCGACGGCACGTCCGGCTGCCCCGTGAGGCCGACCTGGAGCGCCAGATCGAGCACCGCCGGCGTGCCGACGCTCTGGAGCACCGCAACGGCCGCCTCGTTGTTCGACTCGAAGAGCGCCTCGCGCCAGGTCAGCGATCCTGCCGGATCGTCCGGGTCCGCGCGCCCGCCGGACTCCTGGAGGGCTGCCGCGAACCCGGGCGACGCGATGCCGGGGACGCGCGTCACGGGAGAGCCGTCGCGCGCGAGCCCGGCCGCGAAGACGAACGGTTTGAACGCCGACCCCGTCTGGCGCCGCGCGAGGATCGCCCGATTGAAGGGAGAGGCACGGAAGTCGGAGCCCCCCACGAGCGCAAGAAGGTCGCCGGTCTGCGGGTCGATCGCAACGAGGGCCGCCTGCAGACCCGGGCGGGCCAGGCGCGTCAGACCCTCCGAGAGGGCATCCTCGGCGGCCTGCTGCAACGCGATCCGAAAGGTGGTACCGATGCGCCAGCCGACCGGAACCTCGTCGCCGGCGCGCTGTCGAAAGGCGCGCCGCAGGTACTCCTGGGCGTAGCCCGAGAGCGTGAGGTCGGCGGGAGGCTCCGGGGCGATGCGCACCCTCTCCTCGAGCGCAGCGCGCTCCTCGGCCGCCGTGATCGCACCCACATCTCGCATGCGCGAGAGCACCAGGCGGCTGCGAGACAGGGCGGCGTCGAAGTGCGACCTCGGCGAGAGGGCGCTGGGCGCCCGGATGACCGCTGCGAGGAGGGCGGCCTCGGCAAGGGTGAGGTCGGCGGCGGACTTGCCGAAGAAATCCAGCGCGAAGGCCTCCACGCCATACACGCCGCCGAGAGGCACATGGTTGAGGTAGAGTTCGAGGATGCGTTTTTTGGAGAGCTGTGACTCCAGCAGCAGGGCGAGCAGCGCTTCGCGCGCCTTGCGACTGACGGATCGCTCGCGGGAGAGAAAGAGCGTCCGCGCGAGCTGCTGGGTGATCGTGCTCGCCCCCTCGGTCCTCCCGCCCGCGCGCACATTGTGGGCAAGGGCGCGGGCGACGGCTCGCGGATCGATGCCGTGATGGCTGAAGAAGCGGTGATCCTCGATGGCCACGACCGCAGCGCGCAGCGACGGGGATACGCGCTCGAGCGCGACCTCCCGCCGCCGCGGCGCGAGCGGAAACCACGGCGTGCCGCCCGCATCGAGAAAGACGCTGTCCGTGGGACCGTGGGCGAGGCGGCGGATGGCAACCGCATGGGAGAAGACCCATCGCCCGCCAAGCGCCGCCGCCCCGATGACAGCGACGAAGAACGCGGCGAAGAAGGTCAGACGCACACCGACGGCGAGGCGCGTCCCGGACTTGACGTTTCCGCCGCCCAAAAAATCTCCGGAGCGCTAACCGAGCTGCTTGCCGCAGGCCGAGCAGAACTTCACGCCGGTGGCGATTTCAGCGCCGCAGTCGCACTTCACCAGGGCCGAGCCGGCCTTGGGAACCACCGCGCCTGCGGGTTTCGTTTCGTCGCCACTCTGATCGAGCAGCGCCTGCTTGGCCGCAATCTCCTGATCCAGGGAGCCGATCGTCCGGGACGCCGCCTGCGCCGCCTCGTCGGCGAGCGCCCCCTTCTGCACCAGGGCGTACGCCAGCGCGCCGAGATCTCCAAGAGCCTTCTTCCTCTTGTCCCGCAGGCTGCTGATCTGCAGCTGCGTCTGCGTGTCCTCCATCAACTCCTTGCCCTTGGCGCCGATGGTGTCGATGCCTTTGCTGATGCCGTCCTTCATCTTGTCGAAGAAATCCATGGCCCCTCCCCCCGTTCATGGTCGCCGAACAGCCCGGAACCGCTGCCGCAGCCGGGTGCCCCCCGTGACGGAACCGGCCCCGCGGGAACTTCGTTCAAGATAGGACCCATTGCCCCGTTTGGCAAGGAGCGCCCGGCATTTCCGGGGCGGGCCGCTGCCTCCCCCTTGACGGCCGGGGGAAAGTGGTCAGAATGTCGGTGTGAAACGACTCGTCGGTTACTTCTTCCAGGGCTTCCTCTACATCGCGCCGCTCGGGATCACCGCCTACGTCCTCTACCGGGTCTTCACGCTGGTCGACGCCCCGGTGCGAAGAATCGAGGAGGGGTTCTTCGGAACGCACATCCCCGGACTCGGCGTCCTCACGCTGCTGACCCTGCTGACCCTGCTCGGGTGGCTCGGCTCGACCATCATCGCCCGCCCGTTCAAGGCCTTCACCCGCAAGCTTCTGCAGCGCGCGCCGCTGATCGGCATGATCGAGGGCGCCGTCCGCGACCTGCTCTCGGCGCTGTTCGCCAAAGAGCGGCGGTTCAGCCACCCGGTCGTCGTGCAGATGAGCGGCGTTTCGGATCTCGAGAAACTCGGCTTCATCACGCAGGATGACCTGACCGAACTCGGGCTGCGGGAGAAGGTCGCCGTCTACTTCCCCCATTCGTACAATTTTTCGGGGGAGCTCTACATCGTCCCGCGCGAGCGGGTCCGCGTCGTCGGCATCTCGGCGCAGGCGGCGATGAAATTCATCGTCTCCGGCGGCATGATCCACCTGGGCGAACACCGGGATTAGGCTACAGAAAGATGTTCAGCCCCAGGTAGATCTGGACGAGATACGCGCACAGCAGCAGCAACCCGAGGGCGCCGTGGGGTGTCCGCCAGCGCGATTGCGCGCCGCGAATCCGCCGCGAAACCAGCACCGCCGCTGCCACGAGGGCCAACAGGGCCGTGCCGGCGGCGAGATGAGCCGGGTAGCGCACCCAGATCCCATGGTGGAGGAAGGCGGTGCTCAGGCCGACGAGAAAGCCGACGGGCAGCAGGCTCGCGAGGATCGGTCCGCGCGCGCGGTGCCGTTTGACCACGCTGAAATCCTGCGGGACGCCTGCCACCCTCCGGCTCCGGATCCTCCACCCCAGCACGCCCTGGGAGACGAACCCGAGAAACAGCGTGGTGTTGAAGACCACATGCGCGAGCTGCAGTGCGGAGACGACGCTGTCGGAGGCCATCGGCGCTTCCCGAAGCGCTCCGCGCTACTCCGTGACCTCGAGCATCCCTTCCATTCCCTTCTTCCGGTGGTTGATCCACAAGAAGGACTTGCTGCAGATGAAGGGATACTTCCCGACCTTGGTGGGGGTGAACTTTACGAGCTGGGCTTTGGTCTCCAGGGAAGCGGAAACATTGATCCCCGCCTCGGGCGCCTTGATGACGAAATCGTGGGGCGTCATGCCGGACTCCCTCGTCAACGAGAATTCAACGGGGACATTCACCTTCACGACGACGTAGTTGGGATCGTAAAAGTAGCCGCCGCCGAGGATCGCGACCCGCTGGACGCCGTCCGCGTCGACGGTGGCGACGACCCG
>JANOHV010000119.1:0-5643 GCA_031406795.1 Candidatus Rokuibacteriota bacterium | reverse complement strand
GCGCGGAGGCGGCCGTGCTCATCCTTGCTCGCGTCCGGGAACTGCCGGCGCTTGTGAATATCCTTGACCGTGATGAGTCCCTTGAGCCTGCCGTCCTTGTCGACGACGGGCAGCTTCTCGATCCGGTGCTGGTGCAGGATGGCCTTGGCCTTTTCGAGCGTCACCCTGCCGCTGACCGTCACCAGGTTGTCCTTGGTCATCAGCAACGAGACCGGGCGATCGAGATCGTGCTCGAAGCGCAGGTCACGGTTGGTGAGAATGCCGACCAGGCGGCGCCCGGCGTCTTCGACGACCGGAACTCCCGAGATCCGGTACTCGCGCATCAGCTGCAGGACCTCGCTGATCGGCCGGTCCGGGGTGATGGTTATCGGGTCGATGATCATGCCGCTCTCCGAGCGCTTGACCTTGTCGACTTCGAGCGCCTGCATGCTCGGGGAGAGATTCTTGTGGATGATGCCGATCCCGCCCTCCTGCGCGAGCCCGATCGCCAGCCGGGCCTCGGTGACCGTGTCCATGGCCGCGGAGACGATCGGAATACTGATGCGGATGTTGCGCGAGAACGCCGCCGCCGTGCTGACTTCCCGCGGGAGCACCCGGGAGTGCGCCGGCACCAGCAGAACGTCGTCGAAGGTCAGTGTGTGTCCGATCACTTTCTTTACCATGACTCTCCTCGTCCGTGCCGGCTGCTCGAGCCGGCGGCACGCTACCCTTCGAACGCCGATACCCGGTTGCCGCCTTCGGACTCCGCCCGGTGCAGGCCGCCGAGTACGTCCTTGAACAGGTCCGCTCCAGCGGGGGGCTTCGCCCCCACGGCCCAGGCCGCGAGGCCGATGCTCACGGTGATCACCTGATCGGAGTGCCCCGCCGCACCGGCGAAGCGATGCCGCTGCAGGCGCTCCCTGATCGCGTCGGCGATCATCAGGGCCTGCTCCCGCGACGCCCCGGGCAAGGCGACGGCGATCAGCCGGCCGCCGTAGCGGAAGGCGATGTCCCCGCCCCGCAGGGATGACTTGACCATCTCGGCGATTTCGGCGAGGGCGCGGTCGCCGAGCTCGTGACCGAACCGATCGTTGTAATTCTTGAAGGCATCGATGCCGATCATCAATCCCGCGAAGGAGAGACCGGCCGCGCTGCACCGGGCGATCTCCTCGCGCGTCTTCTGCTGCCCGTGTTGCAGGGTGAAGAGGCGGGAGACGTGGTCGGTGATCTCGAGGTTCTCCATGCTCTTGTGCATGCGGGCGTAGAGTTCGGCCCGCTCGACGGTGAGGGCCGCGGTGTTCGCGTAGAGCAGCAGCAGTTCGACCTCGTGGCGGCGGATGAGCGGCGGCTCGGTGCGCACGACGCCGATGACGCCGACCACCTCCTCGCGCGCAATGAGCGGGACGGCCACGACCGCGGCCCGGGCGCCGGGGATCTCGCTGCCGACGCTCTCGCGCCAGCTACCTTCCACGAGCGGGCTGCCGAGCAGGGCGCCCAGGCCGGAGTGGGCCAGGTGAACGATGCCGATCGGCGCCTTGCGGGCGGCGGCCATGCTCAGCAGGTTCTGCTCCGCGGCGAGCGGCACCCGGATCGCCTTGACCTCGGCGCTCTCCATCCCGAGCCCCAGTTCGCCCTGGAGCATGCCGGCCTCGCGATCGACGAGCGAGACGGCGACCTGGGAAAAACCGATCCCCTCGAGGACGCCGCGCAGGATGAAACCGAGCGCCTCCTGGCGGGTGATGTCCCGCTGCATCGAGTTGCCGATCTGGTGCAGAATCGAGAGTTGGTCGACCCGCGCGTCGAGCTCGGTGATTTTCTGGCGCAGCTGCTCGTAGAGACGGGCGTTGTCGACGGCAACGGCGGCCTGGTTGGCGAAGATGCCCAACAGGTTCACCTGTTCCTCGGTGATCGGGCCGCGGCGCGCCTTGTTGTCGACGGCGATCACCCCGACCGCGCGATCCTTCACGACGAGCGGCACCGCGACGAACGCCCGCGAGCGCAGGAACCGTTCGCTCGAGGCCGGCGGTCCGAGACGCAGGCTCGGCGGAATCTTCTGTTCATCGTCGAGCCGCACCAGTTCCTTGCGCTGGAACGCCACGGCCAGCCCCCCGCCCGCGGAGCCCAACGGGACCAGCACCGTACCCGCCGGCGGCGTGTCGCCGGCGAGCGAGCGCAGCTCGAGCGACTTGCCGTCCGCGGCCGGCAGGAAGACCGCGATGCGATCGACGTCCAGGACCTTGTGGGCCCCGTTGACGATGAGCGCCAGGATGTCCTTCAGCGCGAGACTGTGGCGCAGCCCGAGCCCGACGTCGTAGAGCATCGTCAGGTTGCGGTTGGAGACGGCGAGCCTGGCGTTGAGGTCCTCGAGTTGGTTGTTGGAGTACAGCAGACTAGCGTTCAGGTCCTCCACTTCGCGATAGTACGGCTTGATGATAATCCGGATCGCGAGCAGGTTGAAGGCCATGATCAGCAGCGCGCTCACCAGCGCGGTGTAGGAGATGAATTTCTTGATGCGCTCGAGTTCGGAGTTTGCGCTGGAGACCGGCTCGTCGACGCCGATCAGCAGACCGCGTCCCGGCAGGGTGCGAAACGCGAGAATGCGCTCCTCGCCGAACTGGCGATAGGTCCCGAAGCCCTCCTCGTATTTCAGCAGGTCGACGAGCTTCTCCTTGAACGAACCCTGCCCCGAGGCACGGGGCGACGCCGCCTGCAGCACCACCTGGACGTTACCGAAGTTCTTCTTCTTGACGATGTACTCCTCGCGGAAGAGCGGATCCGGATTGTACAGGAGGCTGCCCTCCTTGTCCATGATCCAGGTCGACCCGGACTTGCGCACCTTGACCCGCAGGAGCCGGTCGCCGAGCTCCTCCGGCGGGGCCGCGGGAACGAGCGCCAGCTCCTCGGCCATCCGCGTGGCCATCGCCATGGCGCCCATCTTGATCGAGTCCTTGCTGACCCGGTAAACGGTGATGCCGGCGACGCTCATGAAGATCGCCACGACGAGATAGGTGGCCACCGTGAGCCGAAAGCCGAGGCTGGTCGTGATGTTTTTCACTGTGGGTTCCCCTCCGTCACGCCTTCAACCCCGGACGCTTCGCCCTCCGGCGCCGGCGCGTCGTGGCAGCCGAGACCGCACTGCTCCTGCGTGCCGCGCCAGAGCTTGGCCTGATTCGACGCATGAAAAAAGTGACAGGTGTAGCAGGTCGTCGTGCCTTCCGCGCTCACCGGGGTCCCCGGGGGGAACTCCGTCTTGGCCTTGATGCCGACCTTGTGCAGATGTCGAATGCCGCTGAAATCGTGGCAGCGGTCGCACAGCGTGGCCCGCGGCTGCACCAGGAACTTGCTCTCCTTCGAACCGTGCGGATCGTGGCACCCGGTGCAGCTGCCCTGTTCGATCGGTTTATGCAGGAAGGGCTTCGCCAGCTCGGAGAGCATGTCCTGGTGGCAGCTCACGCACAGCCGGTCCGCCTTCTTGACCAGCAGAAACCGCTCGTTCGCGCCGTGGGGGTCGTGGCAGACCACGCAGTAACCCGCCGCGACGGGGCCGTGGATGAACGTGGCGCCGGCGACCTGCTCGCGCACCCGGTCGTGGCAGGAGTAGCACAATTCCGCGCCCTGCGCGCGCAGCTCGTACTTGTTCGGGAAGCTCTGGTAGTCGTGGCAGGGCAGGCAGCCGCCAACGGTGATCGGCCCGTGGGTGAAGATCCGCTTCGACAGCGCGGTGTGGCACGCCGCGCAGATGTTGCTCTGGCCCATGCCGGACTTGTCCTGCAGCGGCACCTCCAGCTTGTGGCACTTCGTGCAGGGCTTCTTCTCCTCGTCGCGGTGGAACTTGTATTCCGGCAAGTCCGAGGTGATGTCGCCGCCGATCAGCGTCTCGCGGAAGAGGACGAGGGACTGACTCTGATTCGCGCCCTCGGCGCCCTGCCCCCTGATCTCGATCAGATTCATCGCCAGCGAGAGCGGGGTCTGGAAGTGAAAGACGTTGTCCTTGGCGGTGACGGTGCGTTCGGGCAGGTTGTTGAGCTTCAGCGAAACATCCTGGGCGCCGGCGCCGCCGGAGTAACCGACCAGCGCGACGCGGTCCTGCGAGGTTTTCGTGAAGCTCTCGGGGACGAAGACCGTGAAGGGCTCCTCGCCGCGCTTCTCACCCACGCTTCCGGTCACCGGCAGTTCGTTGACCAGCTTCTCGATGACGGCATCGATCTCCTTCTCGTCGGCTTCGGTGTAGCCGACGATCCGTCGGCGGACGATCCCGCCGCGATCGATGATCACGGTCGTCGGCAGGGTGTCCACGCCGTACTCGCGGCTGATCGCCAGCTTATCGTCGATGAGCAGGCTCAGGCTGATGTCCTTGGCGAAGCCGCGGAAAAACTTGATCACGCGCTGGGGATTGTAGATATCCAGGTAGATGTTGAAGATCGCCAGGTTCTCTTCGGGGTACTTCTTCCGCAACTTGATGAGGTTCGGCACGGTGACCATGCAGGAGCTGCAGTAGATCGAGCCGAAATCCAGCAGGATCACGCGCTTGCCGAGCGACTGCTCGAGATTCAGCGGCAGGCCCGTGAGAAAATCCGTGCCCTTGATACCGACTGCCTTCTGCCCCTCCTCGATCTTCGCGGCGCTCGCCGGGGCGAGGACGCCGAGGATCAACGCCGCCGCGGCCAGGAGCGCGGCTCCTCCCCGCATCCGGTGCAACGGCGCGCTGGGCAAGGGCATCGAGGACGCCTACTTCGCCGCGAGCATTCGGGTGATCATCGCCCGAAGATCGGCCTCGCCGATCCGTCCGAGGTGGCTCCCGGCGATCTTTCCTTCAGCGTCGACCAGGTAGATCACCGGCGTGCCGGCGACCTGAAAGGGATCCGCGATCGCGAACTGCTCCCCCTTGGCGTCGAGTTCGTCGAGGATGACCCGCACGCTGTACTTGTACTGCCGGAGGAAGCCCTTGATGCCGTCGATGAACGGATCCCCGTCCATGTTCACGGCAAGCACGTCGAGCAAACCGGCGGCCTTGAACTCGTCGGAGATCCGCTGGATGACCGGCATCTCCTCGCGGCACGGTTCGCAGAAGATGGACCAGAACACCAGCAGATGGGCCCGCTTCGTGCGCACGTCGCCGAAAACGAAGGGCTTCCCGTCCAGGTCCTTCACGGTGAAATCGGGAGCCGGCAACCCGACCTCGATGGACTTGACGCCCTTGATCACCGGGATGGGAGTGAAGGTCTGCTCCTGAGCCTCAACGGGCGGCGCAGCCGCGAGAAACGCTCCGAAGACCCCGCCGAGCAGAGCAGCAGCGATTCCGAATCCCTTGTTCATCGTTCCTCCTTGGGAGTGTCCTGAGGCCTCGGGCCCGCGTGGACAGGCCACCGCTCAGCGCAGGGTGAACTTCTGCACGAAGTTGTTCTCCGTATCGGCGATCAGGAACTCTTCGCCTTCGTCATCCACCGCGACCCCGAGCGGCTTTGAGAACGGCCGGTCCGCTCCGCGCAGCGCCCAGCGGTACATCCCGTCCTCGCTATAGAGCATGAGCAGGTCGTTGCCGGAATCCAGCACATACACGAAATGGTTCCGGACGTCGATCCTGATCCGCGCCGGCACGCAGAGCCCCGACTCCGGGGCGACGGCCGGCCAGCTGAGCGCCAGCGTGCCGTCGTTTCCGCCGAC
>JANOHV010000076.1:0-54644 GCA_031406795.1 Candidatus Rokuibacteriota bacterium | reverse complement strand
TCCGGTGGTTGGGGACTTCGACGGCGACGGCAGGAGCGACATCGGCTGCTATTACCCGCCCGGCGGGAACTGGTATGTCTTCAAGAGCACCGACGGCTTCTGGCAGACGACCTTCGGCTACGCGGGCACTGAACCCGTGGTGGGCGATTTCGACGGCGACGGCAAAAGCGACCTGGGCTGCTACTACCCGGCCGGCGGCAACTGGTACGTCTTCAAGAGCACGGAAGGCTTCTGGCAGACGCAGTTCGGCTACGAAGGGACGATCCCGCTCGGCGGCACGCTGCGCTAGCATGCGCGCGCCCCGGGGGTGGGCAAGGCTTCGGGAAGGGTACGCAGCGTGCTGTGGTGGTCCAGAGTGTGGCGCATCGGCCAGACTGGCTAAGATGCAGATGTGATAACAGGGAAGAGTGGCAATGAAAACGAAATTGGCAGCGGGATTGGCAGCGGGATTGTTTCTGATTGGGGTGGCAGGTTTAGCCAAGGCAACGACGCCGCTTAGGCTGGACTATCTCGTTACCGCTCTTGATGGTGGTTCATACAACTATGAGTTTCACCTTGTACTCGATAACCATGACAACACTTGGGCACCAGGGCAGCGTTGGGGTTTCATAATATTTGGTGACAGCCAAAGTTCGGCCTCCCCCCTGACAGATTTTATTGGTGACACCACAGATCTTCCCGTTGGGCCATGGGCATCTTTCACCATGGCGTCTGGTTATCACAATGGAACAGCCTTCCCGCCCGAGCCTTGGCAACCAACCTCTGTAGGAGAAACCCTATCCTGGTCCGGAACATCGACCGCCGACTTAGCCCAGGGAGCATTGCTCTTCAGCGCGGGTGCTTACTCGCGTTTTAACTTTGAGGTAGCACATCGGCTTTCCGCGGTGAACCTCGAGCCGACGCTCAACCCGATCTCGTACCTGACGATCAACGAGGATGCCGGGCCGCAGACGGTGACCCTGGCCGGCATTTCCGCGGGCGGGGGGGAGATCCAGTCGCTGACGGTGACGGCGACTTCCTCGAACCCCGGCCTCATCCCAAATATGACGGTGACGTACACGAGTCCGAGCACGACGGGCAGCCTGGTCTTCACGCCGTTTGCGAATGCCAACGGTGCCGCGCTCATCACGGTGACCGTAAACGACGGGCAGTCGGCGAACAACACTGCTGTGCGGAGCTTCTGGGTGGCGGTGAACCCGGTGAACGATCCGCCGACCATCGACGCGGTCTCGCCCCTGACCATCGACGAGGACGCCGGCCCTCAGACGGTGAACCTGGCCGGCATTTCAGCGGGCGGCGGGGAGAACGATTGGGTGACGGTGTCGGCGTTGTCCACGAACACCGACCTGATCCCGTCTCCGACGGTGACCTACACGAGTCCGAGCACGACGGGCAGCCTGGAACTCACACCGGTAGCCAATGCCAATGGTAACGCGCTCATCCAGGTGATCGTACTCTCCGGGTACGGTTCAAATATACTTGCTGTGCGGACCTTGAATGTGACGGTGAACGCGGTGAACGACGCGCCGACCCTCGCCGCGATCTCGCCCCTGACCATCGACGAGGATGCCGGCCCGCAGACGTTGAACCTGGCCGGCATTTCCGCGGGCGGCGGCGAGACCCAGTCGCTGACGGTAACGGCAACTTCCTCGAACACCGGCTTGATCCCGAATCCGACGGTGACCTACACGAGTCCACGCGCGACGGACACCCTCGGCTTCACGCCGGTCGCGAATGTCAACGGTACCGCGACGATCACGGTGACCGTAGAAGACGGACAGGCGGCGAATAACTCCATTGTGCGGACCTTCCCGGTGACGGTGAACGCGGTGAACGACGCGCCGACGGACATTGCCCTCGCCGGCAGCATTGTCCCGGAGCGGCAGATCAACGGTACGGTGGTCGGCTCTCTGAGTTCCAGCGATCCAGATACCGGGAGCACGTTCATCTACACGCTGGTGAGCGGGGCGGGGAGCACGGACAACGGTTCATTCCAAATCGTTGGCGATTCGCTCCAGACGAGTGCCAATCTCAATTTCAGGAAGAAGAATCTCTTGAGTATCCGGGTCAGCACGACCGACCAGGGGCTTTTGTCGACGGAAAAAACATTCCCCATCTTCGTGACCGACCTGCCGGAGATGAAGAACGACTTTGACGGTGATGGTCGCTCGGACATCGGCTGCTATTATCCGACTGACGGCAACTGGTACGAGTTCAGGAGCACGGACGGGTTCTGGCAGACGCAGTTCGGCAACGCCGGTACCCTCCCTGTCACCGGCGATTTCGACGGTGACGGGAAGGCCGACTTCGGCCATTACTCACCAGCCACCGGGAAATGGCAGTTGACCATGAGCACGGACGGCTTCTGGGAAACGACCTTCGGCTTTGCCGGGACGACACCGGTCGTCGGCGACTTCGACGGCGACGTGCGGGACGACATCGGCTGCTACTACCCGACCGGCGGCAACTGGTACGTCTTCAAGAGCACGGAGGGCTTCTGGCAGACCCAGTTCGGGTACGCCGGGACGATTCCGGTCGTCGGGGATTTCGACGGCGACGGCCGGGACGACATCGGCTGTTACTACCCGCCGGGGGGCAACTGGTACATCTTCCAGAGCCGGGACGGCTTCTGGCAGACGACGTTCGGCTACGGCGGAACGATCCCGGTGATCGGGGACTTCGACGGCGACGGCAGGAGCGACATCGGCTGCTATTACCCGCCCGGCGGGAACTGGTATGTCTTCAAGAGCACCGACGGTTTCTGGCAGACGACCTTCGGCTACGCCGGCACCGAACCCGTGGTGGGCGATTTCGACGGCGACGACAAAAGCGACCTGGGCTGCTACTACCCGGCCGGCGGCAACTGGTACGTCTTCAAGAGCACGGAAGGCTTCTGGCAGACACAATTCGGCTACGAAGGCACGATCCCGCTCGGCGGCACGCTGCGCTAGCATGCGCCGCCCCGGGGGGGGTCATTGGTGCGCCCGGAGGGATTCGAACCCCCGACCAACGGATTCGAAGTCCGACGCTCTATCCAGCTGAGCTACGGGCGCCCGTGAAATCGTGCCATTCTATTAGCATGCGGGGTCGGGGGGCGCAAGTCGATACTGCTGCGAGTCGATGGGTTGCGGCGGATTGGTGCCGGGCGGCTCCGTCGCCGCCAACTGCCCGCAGGCGGCGGAAATGTCGGCGCCGCGGCTGCTTCTGACCAGCGTCCTGAAACCGGCTTCGGCGAGGATGCTCTTGAAGACCTGGATTGTGGTCTCCGGCGAGCACCGATACGGCAGATCCGGGACCTCGTTGTAGGGAAGCAGGTTGATGCGGCAGGGCAGATCCCGCAGCTTCCCGGCCAGTCGCCGCGCATCGCTCACCGCATCGTTGACTCCCGCGATCATGACATATTCGATGAAGACCACCTGCTGCGCGACCGCGGCATACTCGCGACATGCCGCCAGCAGATCATCAACGCCATGGGCAGCGTTCACCGGCATCAAAGCGCTGCGGGTCGCGTCGTCCACCGAATGGAGCGAGACCGCGAGGTTGACCCGGACGTCCCGTGCCAGGCTCCTGATTCTCGATGGCAGGCCGCAGGTCGACACGGTGACCCGCCGTTCGGAATACCCCTGGGCCTGACCATCCATCAGAATGGCCAGCGCGGTGATCAGGTTGTCGTAATTCGCGAGCGGCTCGCCCATCCCCATGAACACGAGATTGTCGATCAACTGCCGGCTGGTCGCCCGAACGACGCCGAAGCGGATCAGGTACTCCTGCGCCGCGACGACCTGGTTGACCATCTCGGCGGGAGTGAGGTTTCTGCGGAAACCGAGGCCCGCGGTGAGGCAGAAGCGGCAGCCCATCGCGCAGCCGGCCTGCGAGGATACGCACAGGGTGTGGCGGCCGTTGGTGGGGATCAACACGCTCTCGATGACGGCGCCATCATCCAGCGGGAACGCGAACTTGACGGTGCCATCCCGCGACTGCTCCACCTTCGCGGGTTCGAGCCAGCTGATGCGGGCATGCTCCGCCAACCGGTTCCTGATCTCCCGCTTGAGCGTGCCCAGGCCGGCAAGTTCGCGGGTACCGGGTCGGTGGATGAGTGCAAAGATCTGCCGAACCCGCGAAGCGGGCAGGCCCAAGCTCGTCAGGAACTCCGCCAGTTGAGGCTGGGTGAAATCTTTCAGATCGGTCAGCGCCGGCATGAATGCCATGGATTGTCCAACTGCAGATCAGGCAAGTCAAGCACAAGACACCGGTTCATAGCCCAGCGAAGCGAGGGCAACAAACCCGACGAGACTTGGAACGTCCTTGAAGTGCACGTGCTGCCCAGGTCAGTCAGGAGCGGATTTTCGCGTCCCGGCAAGGCAGCGGGGAAGGGCGCGCGGAGGCGGGCTGCTGCCCGCCGCACAAGCAGCCCGACCCGCAACGCCGCCGGGGCGCGAAAAGCCCTCCTGAATGACCCGGGCTACACGGTCACGCGGGTGCGGCGGATGATTTGGTCGATGACGATTCCCGCCCCGAACGCCCACGCCATGTTCGGCACGGCCAACGCGATTCCCGCGATGACCAGCGCCACGAAGTACTCCTCGTTGGTCTTCAGGCTGCGCACGAGCGGGCAGAGTTCGAGGCCGGAGAAGACCAGCAGCACGCCGAGCACGCCGTTCGGGATCGAAGCCAGCAGCGCGAAGCCGAAACGCCCGAAGACCAGGGCCATGACGACAAGAATCAGGCCGAGGAAGATCGGCGCGCCGCCGGTGCGCGCCCCGAAGCGGTGATGCGCGACGAGCCCGCCGGTGCCGTGGCACATCGGTATGGCCCCGAGGAGCCCGGCCGGGATGTTGGCCAGGCCCATCGTGAAAGCGAAGGTGGCGGCCTGAGCCCGGCCGAGTCGCCGGTCCTCGGGGAAGAGGCTGGCGGCGGTCGCGGCGGTCCCGATGCAGGCGTTGCCGATGGTCAGCGGGATCTGCGGCAGGACCAGCAGGACCGCGGCGGTCCAGAAGTCCCCGGCCTTCGGGATGATCAGGCTCACCTCGGTGGGGCCGAGCGCGAGGGGCACCCCATCCAGGCCGCCGCCGAAAATGCCGACCACGATGCCGACGGCGAGCGCGACCAGGGCCGCCGGAAAACGCCGGTTGTCGAGCAGCACGAGCACGAGGACGAAGACCAGGATGCCGAGCCAGAGGTTGGCGTGGTGGGCGGCAAGCGGTCCTTCCCGTCCATCGACGAACATCCGGCCGCTGACGATGAGTTCGAACCCCTTGCGCAGGAAGATCAGCCCGAGGGAAAACTGGATGCCGCGGACGACCGCCGGGGTGAAGAGCCGGGCGGCGAGTTCGACGAGGTGGCCGGCCCAGAGCAGGAACATCACCGCGCCGAAGAGGATGCCGGCGGCGGCGATGACCGGCACGGTGACGAGCGCCGGGCTGGCGATAGCGATGGCGGCGACGGCCTTCAGCGGCTGGACGGGCACCGGCAGCCCGTAGAAGAGGCCGGTGAAGATGTAGAAGAGTCCGAAGGCGAGCAGCACGGCGGACGGGCTCAGCCCGTTGATCAGAATCATCGCGACGACGATCGGGAGAAACGTTCCCAGATCACCGAAGGAGCCGGCGATCTCGAGGCGGTCGAATCGCGGGCCGGAAACCTGGGCGGGCGCCCGGCCGGCGAGCCTCACCGCTGCGCCCGTGACGGCGCGTCGAGAACCTGGCGGATCCGGGAGGCCAGCGACCAGGGACTGAAGGGCTTCTGGAGAAACACGGCGCCGGAGCCGGCGCGTCCGTCATGTGCCGGCACGTCGTCCATGACGCCGAAGATGTAAAGCACGCGCAGTTCCGGCCGCGTTGCGGAGAGCCGCTGCAGCAATTCGCTGCCGCCAAAGCCGGGCATGACCGCATCGGTCAGCAAGACATCGATGTGTCCCGCGTGTGCGGCGGCGAGGTCGAGCGCCTCGCGTCCCTCGCGGGCCTCGAGCACCTGGTAGCCGAGATCGCGCAGCACTTCCGCCATCACGACACGCACCGAGTCGTCATCCTCGGCAATCAGGATCGTCTCGCTGCCGCGCGGCAGGTGAAAGGCGCTCTCCGGCGCAGCCGTGCCCGCCGCGGCGGCGCTCACGGCCGGGAAGCAGACACGCACGGTCGTCCCGGCGTCCGGGGAACTCACGATCTGCGCATGCCCGCCGCCCTGCTGGATGATGTCGTTGACGGCGATCGGCCCCAGGGCGACACCGGTGCGCTGATCGGGCGCCGTGCCGCCCATCCCGCCGAGCGCCCCGCCGAAATCCGCGGACATCCCGGGACCGTTGGCGCTGACCGCGAGGCAGAGGTAGGCCCCCGGCGCCACCGCGGGATGATCGAGGGTGTAGCTCGCGTCGAACTCGGTGTTGGCGGTGGCAAGGGTGATCGCCCCCCCCCGCGGCATGGCGTCCCGCGCGCTCACCACGAGGTTGATGATCAATTGCTCGATCAGCGCCGGGTCCGCCAGGATGCGCGCGAGCCCCCGTTCGGTGTCGATCGAAAGCTCGATGTCGACTCCCAGCAGCCGGCGCAGCGTCTTGCACAGTTCGGCGATGAGGGCGGCGACATCGAGAATGCGCGGCGCGAGCACCTGGCGCCGCGAAAAGGCCAGGAGCTGTTGCGTCAGCAGCGCGGCACGGTCGGAGGCGGCGATGATCTCCTCGAAGTTGCGCCGCAGCGGGCTCTCCGCCGGCAGTTTGAGCAGGCCGAGGTCGGCGTAGTTGGTGATCGCCGTGAGGATGTTGTTGAAATCGTGCGCCACGCCGCCGGCCAGCCTGCCGACCGCCTCCATCTTCTGCGCCTGCAGAAACTGCATCTCGAGCCGGTCGTGCTCCCGCTCGCCGAGACGCCGGTGCAGTTCGGCGCCGAGAAGGGAGGCGACCTGGACCAGGAAGGACTGCTCCTGGTCCCCGGGCGGGGATCCCGAGAGGACCAGGACGTGCAGTATCCCCAGAACGCGGCCGCGCGCCGGCAGCGGCAGGACCAGGTGCAGTCCCCGGCCCCGGGGGTCGCAGGGCAGACGCTCCGTCTCGGCCGTTGCGTCGAAACTGAGCAGACGTCCCGGACGGACCAGCGCGCGCCCGCAGAGGCAGGCTGCGGCTTTGTAGTCGTTGCACGGCGGGGGCGATGCGGCGGGGCCGCCGACGCTTGCCGCCAGACGCAGGGAGGCGGCGTCCGCGGCGGGCAGCAGGGCCGAGAACGACTGCTGCTGCCCCGGCCAGCGGATCGACCCCAGTACCACCAGAGCACGCTGCAGCATGACATCGTCGTCCCCGGTCTCGACGGTGGTCTCGATCAGCAGCTGGTACGCTGCCAGCAGGGCGTCGCTGCCGAGGCCGGGTTCACCCGCGGTCTGGTTCCGGTTCATGATCTCCCTCCAAATGGGGGCCATTGTAGGGCAACCGCGCGGCCTGACAAGACCATTTTCGGCAGCCGGCAGGTTCGCGCTATTCACGCCGCCGGCGATTCTGGTACCATGACGACCGCCATGGGCCTCGACGATCGGTTGAAAAGCGCGTGATTTGCCCCAGCTGTTACCATGAGATTCCGTCCGGGGGGGCTTTTTGTCGTTATTGCGGCGCGCGGGTGGCCGCCGTCGAGCCGGCGCCCGTGGCGCCGGCCACGGCCACGGTGCCTGACAGGGGACCCGGGGACAACCCGTGGGAGGAACGCGCCGGCCGCGGTCCCGTGGCGGCATTCGCGGAGACCCTGCAGCAGACGCTCTTTCACCCGGCCGCGTTTTTCCGCGGGACCGCTCCGGATCACGGCGGCGGTGCCGCGCTGCTCTATGCGGTGATCGTCGGCACCCTCTCGATCGCGGTGTTCTTCCTCTGGCAGAGCGCACTCGCCAACCAGTTCTCGGTCGAGCGCGGCGGTCGTTTCCTGTTCAACTTCGGGAATTGGGCCGCGCTGGCGGCCTTTCTGATCGTCGTCCCGGCCATGGTCGCCCTGCAGTGTCTCGTCACCGCCGCGCTGGAGCACGTCACGCTGGCCGTGCTCGGCGGCGCAAACGGCACCTACCGGACGACGCTCAAGGCCGTCTGCTACTCGACATCGGCGCTGGCTTTCAACGTCTTCCCGCTCTGCGGCGTGCTCGTCGGCGGCATCTGGCAGGTCGTCGTCCAGGTGATCGGGATGCGCGAGCTGCACCGGACTTCGACGGCGCGGGCCTTCCTGGCCTGGTTCCTGCCGCTGATGATCGTGATGTGCCTCGTCGGGGTGATCTTCTTCGCGACGATCTTCAGTCTGCTGCGGGTGCTGCTGGATTTCGGCGACGGGAAACTCGCGGTCTGACCCGCATCCCGGCGAGCGGCGCCGGACAACATTGCACGAGAAACGAGGAAAACATGACGGAAAACTGGGGTGACTGGTCTCGCACGCATCGCTGTGGCGCCTTGCGGGCCGAGGACGGCGGCCGCGACGTGCTGCTCGCCGGGTGGGTGCACAGCCGCCGGGATCACGGCGGGGTCCTCTTCATCGATTTGCGCGATCGCGAAGGGATCACCCAGGTCGTTTTCAGCCCCGAAGCCGATGCCGCTTTGCACGAGCAGGCCACGCATCTGCGGGGTGAGTGGGTCATCGGGGTGCGCGGCCGCGTGCGACCCCGGCCGGAAGGAACGGTGAACCCGAAGATCCCGACGGGGGCCATCGAGGTGCTGGCCGGCGAACTGCGCGTGCTCAACACGAGCGCGACGCCGCCGTTCCCGATCGAAGACCAGGTGACCGCGGACGAATCGATCCGCCTGCGCCACCGCTACCTCGATCTGCGGCGCCCGGCGATGGCGAAGAATCTCGTCTTTCGCTCGCGCGTCGTGTCGTTCATGCGCAGCTTCCTGACCGAGCGCGGCTTCCTGGAGGTCGAGACTCCGTTTCTCACCAAGAGCACGCCGGAGGGCGCCCGCGACTACCTGGTGCCGAGCCGCGTGAACATCGGCCAGTTCTACGCGTTGCCGCAGTCGCCACAGCTGTTCAAGCAACTGCTGATGGTCGCCGGCGTCGACCGTTACTACCAGGTGGCCCGCTGCTTCCGCGACGAGGACCTGCGCGCCGACCGGCAGCCGGAGTTCACCCAGCTCGACCTGGAGATGTCGTTCGTGCGCCGCGAGGAGATCTTCGAGCTGATCGAGGCGATGCTCGGCGGGGTTTTCGCCGGGATCCTCGGCAAGCCGATCACCCTGCCGCTGCCCCAGATGACCTACGCCGAGTCCCTGCTGCGCTATGGCGTCGACAACCCCGACACGCGTTTCGGACTCGAGATCCGCGAGTGCACCGACCTGGCGCGCGGCTGCGGCTTCCAGGTCTTCGCCAAGGCCGCCGCGGAGGGGCAGGTCGTGCGGGCGATCTGCGCGCCGAAGCTGGCGGAGTCCCTCTCGCGCAAGCACTTCGACGAGCTGACCGAATATGTCCGTCTCTTCGGCGCGAAGGGTCTGGCCTGGGTCAAGGTCGAAGCGGCCGGCTGGGCCGGGCCGATTGCCAAGTTCTTCTCGGCCGGGGACCAGACGGCGATCAACGAGCGCTGCGGCGCCGGGCCCGGGGACGCGCTGCTCTTCCTCGCCGACCGGGAGAAAGTGGTCTGCGAGGGGCTGGGCCGGCTGCGCCTGGAGCTGGCGCGGCGTTTCAAGCTGATCAACCCCGGGCTTTTCAACCTGCTGTGGATCACCGACTTCCCGCTGCTGGAGTACAACGAGGAGGAGAAACGGCTCGACGCCAAGCACCACCCCTTCACGGCGCCGATGGACGAGGATCTCGCGCTGCTCGACACCGACCCGCTGCAGGTGCGCGCCAAGGCCTACGACATCGTTCTGAACGGGCAGGAGATCGGCGGCGGCAGCCTGCGCATCTACCAGCCGGAGCTGCAGCGCCAGATGTTCCGCACGCTCAACATCGCCGACGAATACGCCGAGGCCAAGTTCGGCTTCCTGCTCGAGGCCTTCCAGTACGGGGCGCCGCCGCACGGCGGGCTCGCCCTCGGGCTGGACCGGCTGCTGGCGATCCTGGTCGGCGCGGACTCGATCCGCGAGGTGATCGCCTTCCCGAAGACGCAGAAGGCGACCTGTCCGCTGACCGGCGCCCCCTCCCAGGTCGAGTTCAAGCAACTGCGCGAACTGCACCTGAAGACGGATTTGCTGCCGCCGAAGAGCGGGGTCTAGGCCTGGCGTGAAGATCGCGCATCGGCTGCTGTTCGGGCTGTTCGCGATTTGTCTGCTTTCCGGAGTTCTGGCCGGCGCCGTCTACTATCTGCTCTCGACGGGCCACGAGCGCCGGCGGCTCGAACTGGTCGGGGGGATGGTCGCCGACCAGATCTTCGGCCGCCTCGAAGCCCGGATGCGCGAGCACCGGGAGCCCCTGGCGGAGAACTCCTTCGGGGATCGCCCGCTCCCGCAGCCGGTGCGGCGCGCCTTTCTCGTCAACACCGCCGGCGTGGTGCGCGTGACGAACGACCCGTCGCTGCAGGGACGGACGCTGTCCCGAGAAACCGCGGGCTGCCGCGAATGCCATGCCGATGCCAGCCGCCGCAGCGTCGCTCTCGACGGTGTCCTGCGCTGGGCGCGGCCGTTGCCGGCCGAGGCCTCGTGCCGCGGCTGCCACGTGCCGGCGGGGCGGTTCCTGGGCTGCCTTGTCGTCGATCTCGATCTCACGAACTACCGCAAGGACGTCGTCGCGGAAATCGGCGTCGGCCTGCTGCTGCTGCTGGGCATGTTCCTCGGCATCGGCTGGGTCACGCTCGCTCTCGCGCGCCGCTGGATCTCGCGGCGGCTGGACGCCCTCGACGCGGTCATGCAGCGGTTCGAGGGGGGGGAGCTCTCGGCGCGCGCCGCCGTCCGGGGACAGGACGAGATCACGCGGGTCGAAGCGGGATTCAACCGGATGGCCGACGCGCTGAGCTTCCGGGAACACGAGCGCGACAGTCTCCTCGCGAAAGTGCGGGCGGCGAACGAGGAGTTGCAGCGCGGCGAGGAGCGCACCCGCCGCGCGTACGACGGCCAGCGGGTGCTGAACGATCTGCTGCGGTTCTCTCTGGGCGAGCAGCCGCTCGACGCCGTGCTCCGGCGCAGCCTCGACCTGGTCCTCGGCATCCCGTGGCTGTCCGTGGAGTCCAAGGGGAGCATCTTCGTCGCCGAAGGGGAGGAGCTCGCGATGCGAGCGCAGAGCGGGCTGGACCCGGCGCTGCTGGAGACGTGCCGGCGCGTGGCGTTCGGACGCTGTCTGTGCGGCCGCGCCGCCGCCGATCGCCGGGTCGTGCACGCGGCCGCCGTCGGGGACGACCACGAGAACCGCTACGCGGGCATGACCCCGCACGGGCACTACTGCGTGCCGATTCTCTCGGGTCAGGAGCCGGTCGGGGTGCTCAATCTCTACTTGCGACCCGGACATGTCGCGAACATCGAGGAGATCACTTTTCTCAGCGCGGTCGCCAACACCCTCGCCGGCGTGATCATCCGCCGCGGTGCCGAAGAGCGGTTGCGGGTCAGCGAGCAGCGCTTCCGGACGCTGGCGGAGGCGGCGAGCGACACGATCTTCGTCCTCGATCGGGAGCGGCGTATCGTGTTCGTCAACGGCACGGGCGCCCGGCTCTTCCACCTCGCACCCGCGGCGCTGATCGGCAGGGGGATCGCCGATATCTTCCCCCCCGAGGCGCTCGAGCACATGGGCGAGAGCATCGCGCAGGTTCTCGCCACGGGCGAAGCCCGGTACCGCGAAGATCGCTTTTCCTTCCCGGAGGCGGAACGCTGGCTCGGCACCACGCTTGTCGCCCTTCCGGGGGGCGGGGATGGTCCGGCCGGCGTCTTCGGCATCTCGCGCGACATCACGCCTCAGCGTCAGGCCCAGGCCGAGCGCGAACGCCTGATCGGCGAACTGCAGGCCCTGATCGAGGTGGTCACCCAGTCCCACAGGGAATGGCAGAACACCTTCGACGGGATCACCGACATGGTGTCCATTCTCGACGGCAACAACCGCATTCTCAAGGTCAACAAGGCCTACGCCGCCTATTTCGACGTGCATCCGCGCGATGTCGTCGACCATAGCTGCCGCGAGTTCTGCATCGGCGGGCACGAGCTTGCGGCCGAGTGCCCGCTGCTCGCGACCGCCCGCTGCATCGGCACAGGGATCCAGGAGGTGCTCGACCCGCGCACCGGCCGGGTCTTCCGCGTCTCCTACTTCCCCTATGCCTCCTCCACGGGCGGAGAAGTGGACCGCTACGTGCGGCTCGCGGAGGACGTGACCGACGAGCGCGAGCGCACCCGGCGGATGATGACGGGCGAACGACTCGCCGCGCTCGGGCAGATGGCCTCCGGAATCGCCCACGAGATCAACAACCCGCTGGCCTCGATTGCCGGTTGCGCCGAGGCCCTGCTGAGCCGGATCGAGCGCGAGCGCATCGACCCGGTCCTCTTCCGGGAGTACCTCGGCATCGTTCACGAGGAGGTGTTCCGTTGCAAGAAGATCACCACGGCGATGCTCTCCTTCGTCCGCCAGGGCAGCTACGAAACGGCTGTGGTCCGTCTCGACGAAGCGCTTGACCGCGCACTCGAACTGGTCGGGTTCCAGGGCCGTCTGCGCTCGGTGACCGTGGTGCGGGAGTCCCCGCCCGACCTGCCGGCGGTCGTGGCCAGCGAGGGGGAGTTGCGTCAGGTGCTGCTGATTGTGCTCAGCAACGCGCTGGACGCCATGCGGGACGAGGGGACGTTGCGCTGCGGGCTGGCCGCCGCGGACGGCATGGTCACGGTCTCGATAACCGACGAGGGGCCGGGCATTTCGCAGGAGGTGATGAGCAGCATCTTCACCCCCTTCCTGACCACGAAGGCCGCGCAGGGGGGAACCGGGCTCGGGCTCTCGATCGCCAAGCGGATCGTCGAGGACTTCGGCGGGGAGATTACCGTCGATTCGCAGCCGGGCCGGGGCACGACCGTACTGATCCGGCTGCCCGCGGCGCCGGAGTTCGCGGAAGCGTGACCGCGCGGGTGCCCTGATGTCGAAAATCCTCATCGCCGATGACGACAGGAACTTCAGAAGGGTGATTCTCGGCGAGCTTTCCGAGGCGGGCCACGAGGTCGCCGAGGCGCAGAGTGGGTCCGAGGCGCTCGAGGTTCTCGAGTCGGGGGAGTTCGACGTGCTGCTCCTCGATCTCAACATGCCGAGGATGGGCGGCATGGACGTTCTGGAGCGGCTCAAGCAGAGCGAAGGCACCTCCGAGGTCATTGTTCTCACCGGACACGGCACCGTCCCCCTGGCGGTGGCGGCCATGAAGCTCGGCGCCTACGATTTCCTGACCAAGCCGTTCACGCTGGCGGAATTGCTCGCCGTCCTCGAGAAAGCCGTCGAGAAGAAACGGCTGCGCAGCGAAAACATCCTGCTGCGGACCCGGATCCAGCGGCAGGACGGCACCGTGGAGATGGTCAGCCGCAGCCCGGCCATGCACGCCATCCTCGCCACCGTCGGGAAGATTGCGGCGTCCGACTTCCCCCTTCTCGTCGAGGGGGAGAGCGGCGTCGGCAAGGAATTGATCGCCCGGGCGCTGCACCGATCCTCGCCGCGGGCCGAAGGGCCGTTCATCCCGCTGAACTGCGGGGCGATCCCCGAAAACCTCATCGAGAGCGAACTCTTCGGCTACGAGCGGGGCGCCTACACCGGCGCGCAGGCCCGCAAAGCCGGACTGCTCGAGATCGCCGATCACGGCACGCTCTTTCTCGACGAAGTCGGCGAGCTGCCCGCCGCGCTGCAGGTGAAGTTCCTGCGGGTGCTCGAGAGCGGCACGTTCTTCCGGGTCGGCGGCGTCAAGGAGGTCAAGGTGGACGTGCGGCTCGTCTCCGCCTCCAACAAGGAGATCAAGGCCGAGGTTGCGAACGGGGGATTCCGCGCCGATCTCTACTATCGGATCAGCACCTTCACGATCCTGGTGCCGCCCCTGCGGGAACGGCGCGAGGACATCCCTGCTCTGGTCGAGCACTTCATCGAGATCAACCCGCGCTACCGCAAGGTGCGTTTCACGCCGCGGGCGATGAACGTGTTGGCGGCGTATCGGTGGCCGGGCAACGTCCGGGAGTTGCAGAACGTCGTCTACCGCACCCTGCTGCTGACCGGAAGCGAGGTGATCGACGTGGAGAACCTCCCGGCCGATCTCGGCATGGTCGAGGGCAGCTCCTCCCGACGCCTGGCCGACGTCGAGCGGGAGCACCTGCTCAGAGTCCTGCGGGAGTGCGGGGGTCAGCGGGGCAAGGCCGCCGAAATCCTGGGGATCGATCCCAAGACGCTGTATCGAAAATTGGCGGAAATTCAGGGGAAGGAATGAGCGGGTAAGAGATCGGTTTCCGTGCGGATCCCTCTCGCCATCGCATCGGGCGTCCTGCCCGAGTCAACGTGATCGAACTGTGAAGCTTCATCTTCATTATCAATAGGTTAACGAACGGCACGCATCATGCAAGTCCGATTGACGATGACCGCCGGAGAATGCAGCGCCACGGTGAAGCGCGGTCACCCCGGGCGAGACAGGCGCGTGCTGGCGAGGAGATGAGACGATGAACGAGGCACTCGACGAAACGGGGCTGCGGGGCCTGCAGTGCCGGTAGTGCGTACCGCGCCCCCGGAGCGGAGATCACGGTGTTCGACAATGTGAGGATCGGCAGAAAACTCGTCGCGCTCGTCGCTCATCGACTTTCAGGTCAGGGAAAGCGCCGACGCGTACCAGGCGGCACAGCGGCGGTATCGGCACATCCGCACCGTCCTGCTGACGGGGCTCCCGCTTCTCATCGTCCTTGTCGCCCTGCTGGCGCTGAATGCCGCGATCGAGGCCGCCAGGGCCGGTGAACACGGGCTGGGCTTCGCCGTCGTGGCCGATGAGGTGAGAAAGCTCGCCGAGCGCTCGGGCAGATCCACGAAGGAGATCGCGGAACTGGTCTCGGGCATCCAGTCCAAGACACGGGACGCGGTGGAACAGATGGGGAAATCGATGATGATCGTCAGCGAATCCGCGGACATCAACCGGCAGGTCGGCAAGTCGCTCCAGGAGATCAAGGCGAATGTCATGGAGGTCGACCGCAATGCCCGGGAAATCAGCGCGGCCACCCAGGAGCAGTCGGCCGGGAGTTCGCACATCGCCCGGGTGACGGGCAATCTGCGGGAGGTGACGCGCGAAATCTCCTCCGCGACGGAGGAGCAGGCGTCGGCGGCGGAGCAGATCGTCAAGACCATGGAAAGGATGCGGACCATGGTCCATCGGAATGCGTCGGGCACGGCGGAACTGGCGGCCTCCGCGGAGCAAATGCGCGGCCAGGCCGACCGTTTCCTCGAGATCGTGAAACAGTTTCAACTCGATGACGCCGGGACCCGAGCCGACGATGACGGCCCGTCCCCGCGTCCAGATGTCACCTGCACCACCCGATTTCTCAGGACGCGCAGTTGAATCTCACGTCGGGCAGTCTGCCCGGCCTTCGGGCAATGTGCCCGGCGTCCGCGGCTGCTGAACCGCATAAACATCAACGTTGGCGGCATGTTGGGAGTTGGCACGAATCGTGTATCCACCTCGTGGGGCAGCGAGCAGCAAAGCAGTGGTGAGGACGATGAAGAGGGGAATGGAAGAGAACCATTGCCAGGGCAGAAAAGAAGGAGAGTTGGATGAGAATGAGCATCGGGGCGAAATTGATCAGCGGTTTTCTATTCCTCGTTGGACTGCTGGTCGTCGTCAGCGTTGTCGGGTACCGCAGCCTGCAGCAGGTGGGGGAGAAGGCAGCGGAACTCCAGACTGCGGCACAGGCGCGGCACGAAAGCGATGCCTTCGGTCTGCTGCTGGTCCGGCAGCAGGATGCCTTGACCGACTACGCGCTGACCGGCGAGGACTCGAGCCGGAAGAGCGCGCAGGAACTCGAGACGCTGGCCAACCGCCAGGAGGCGACCATCGCCAAGGTGACCGACGACCCGAAGATGGCCGGGATCGTCAGGGAGATCGGGAAGATCCACGACGGCTTCCAGTCCCAAGGGGAGAGGATGGCGGCGCTCTATCTGCACGGCAACAAGAGCGAGGCGCAGGCCGCCATGGACTCCTTCGACCGCACGACCGAGGCCGTCGGCCAGATGATAGCCGAACTGGAGAAGCACAACGAGACAATGATGGTCCAGACCCGCGAGCAGATGCGCCGCTCCCAGTCCCGGGCCGGGATCGTGATCATTACGGTTGCGGTCGGCGCCGTGATCGCCGGCATCCTGCTCGGCGTCCTCCTGGCGCGCTCCATCTCGGTGCCGGTGAACAAAATCGCCCGGGTCGCCGAACGGGTAGCGGGCGGGGATCTCTCGGTCGAAGTCGATATCAGCAGGGGGGATGAGATCGGCAGTCTGGCGGATTCCTTCCGGAAGATGTCGGCGTACCTGCGCGAGACGGCGGTCGTCGCCGAGCAGATCGCGCAGGGCGATCTGCGAGCCACGGTGCGACCGAAGTCCGAGAAGGATGTGCTCGGCAACGCTTTCAAGATGATGCTGGCGAACCTGAGGGGCATCGTCACCAGCATCCACGGCGGCGCCGAGCAGATGGCCTCGGCCTCGGCGCAGATCGCCGCGACTTCGGAGCAGACGGCGCGCAACAACGAGACCACGGCGGCTGCCGTTGAGGAGACGACCTCCACGATGCATGAGATGTCCGCCAACATCCAGAATGTTGCCAAGAACAGCCAGAGCCAGGCCAGCTCCGTGACCCAGACCTCCGCGTCGGTGGAGCAGATGGCCGCCTCGATACTTCGCATCGCCAACACCGTGCAGAAGTTCGCCGCACTTTCGCAAGACTCGCGCACGGCTGTCGCCGGGGGGCTGGAGGCCGTCGACAATTCGGAGAAGGGCATGGACGAGATCAATAGCGCTATCGAACGTTCAGCGGTCACGATCGCGGCGCTCGGGGGCCGCGTGGAGGACATCGGCCGGATCGTCGATGTCATCGACGAGATCGCCGAGCAGACTAACCTGCTTGCGCTGAATGCCGCGATCGAGGCCGCTCGAGCGGGAGAGCACGGGTTGGGTTTCGCGGTTGTCGCCGATGAGGTCCGCAAGCTGGCGGAGCGCTCCGGCAAGTCCACCAAGGAGATCGCTGAACTGATCGGCGGGATTCAGAAAGAGGCGCTTGCGGCGGTCAAGCTGATGGAGAAGTCGACGCAGCTTGTCCAGAGAGGTGTCGAGAAGGGCAAGCAGGTCGGCACTGCTCTCGCCACGATCGAGGGTCAGGTCATGGAGGTGGACAAATACTCGCGTGAGATCAGCGCTGCCACCCAGGAGCAGTCCAGCGGCAGCACGCAGATCGCCAAGGCCACCGAGAACCTGCGCGAGGTGACCCACGAGATATCCGCGGCTGCCGACGAGCAGGCTGCTGCGGCCGAACTGATCGTGAAGACGATGGAGAAGATGCGGAACATGGTGCATCAGAACGCCTCCGGCACCGCTGAGCTGGCCTCCTCTGCCGAACAGATGCGCAGCCAGGCCGACCGCTTCCTGGCGATCGTCAGCCAGTTCCAGCTCGGGGACAACGGTGGCGGGGATCAAGGCAGTCTGGCGGCTGCCAGGAATAAGGCGCTCCGGTCTGCGGTGGGTGCCGCTGAGACGACGAAGAGCAGCGGTCGGGAGCTGCAAGCAGTAGCGTGATGCTGACCGCGGAAGAATTCAGTCTGTTCCGGAACCTCATCTACCAGGAGTCCGGCATGTATTTCGCGGACGCCAGGAAAGAATTCCTGGAATACCGGATCATCAAGCGGATGAAGGCGACCGCGACGGCGACCCCCTACTGGTATTACCGCTTCGTCGCCGAACACCGCCAGGCCGAGCTGCCCGTGCTGCTGGAGTCGATGACGATCAACGAGACCTCCTTCTTCCGCAACATGCCCCAGTTCGAACTGCTTCGGCGCCGCGTGTTGCCGGAACTGGTGGCGCAAAAGCAGGAGAGCGTACTGCGGCGGCTCAGAATCTGGTCGGCGGGGTGTTCGACCGGGGCCGAACCGTACACGATCGCCATCATCGTGCTCGAGCTGCTCGGCAACTCCCCCCGGTGGGATGTCAGGCTCTTCGCCTCCGACCTGAGCTTGTCGGTCCTGAAGCAGGCCCAGCAGGGTCGGTATGAAGCCGACAAGCTCCGGGACACCGTGCCGCCGGAGTTGCTGCGGAAGTACTTCGACGCCAGCGGCGGGGAATACCAGGTCAAGGAGTACGTGCGACGCCAGGTGACCTTCGATTTCCACAATCTCAAGCACGAGAACGGGCTGGGCGACCTGGACATCATCTTCTGCCGCAATGTGATGATCTACTTCGACGAAGAAGAGCGCAAGCGCGTGATCGACAAGTTCCACCGCAACCTCAACCCCGGCGGCTACCTCTTCCTCGGACATTCCGAGAGCCTGCAGGGGGTCGACGCACGGTTCGAATTCGTCTTCGCGGACAAAGGAACGGCGTACAAAAAGCCGGGAGGGGAAGAGCGATGAGGATCCTGATCGTGGAGGACGACAAGAACTTCAGCATCGTGTTGCGCCAGGAACTGGAGGATGCCGGGTACACCGTGGAGCACGCCGTCGACGGGGTCGAGGGGGTGCTGCGCTGCATCGAGCAGCGCTTCGATTTCGTGCTGCTCGACATCAAGATGCCGAGGCTCGACGGCATCAATGCGCTGCGGATCATCAAGAAGCTGCGGCCGGAGCTGCCCGCGGTCACCTACTCCGGCAACGCCGGGAGCGGCGAGATGGCCGAATCCCTGCGGGCGGGGGCCGTCCGCTGTTTCGTCAAGCCGTTCAGCATCGGGCAACTCAAGGAAGAGATCGTGCGCCACCTCGGTCGCACCGCCGGAGCGTGACATGGACGACAACATCTGCGATCTGAGCGAGTCGGAGAGCCAGGACCTGAAGCGGATCTTCTTCGCCCAGGCCCACGAGATCGCGGAGGAGCTCCAGGACGTGCTGATGCGCGTCGAGGCCGAGCCGGGCGGGGACGACGAACTCAAAGTGCTCAAGCGCTTTCTCCACACGCTCAAGGGCGACGCCAATTCGATGGGCTACACCGCGCTGGGGCATCTGTGCCACCGGCTGGAGGATGTCCTCGCGTCGTTCCGCGGGCAGGATGCTGAGCGGCAGCGGGAAGGCACGGGCCTGCTGTTTTCCGGGATCGATGAGATCAAGCGCCTGCTGGCCGCGTGCGAGGCCGGGGGGGATGTCGCACCGGCCGACGGGCTGATCCTGTTCATTAACCGCTTCGAGAGCGGCGCCGCCGGCGTGGCGCCGCCGGGTGCCGGGCCGGAACTGACCGAATACCAGGAGCTGCAGATCAGGGAGGCCAGGCAGCAGGGCCAGCACGTGTTCGAGGTCACGGTGCGGTTCCACCCGGAGTGCGGGGAGAAGGGGGTGGCGGCGCTGATGCTCCTCGACCGGCTGGCCCCGGTCTCCCAGCTGGTCCGCAGCGTCCCCGAGATCGGGAGCCAGCCGGGGGAGGGGACCGAGAACATGACGTTGCTGCTCGCGACCTGGCTGGAGGGCGAGGAGCTGCGGCACGAAGCAGTCGTCGCGGGAATCACCGTGGCGGCGGCAGTCCGCGCCTGGCCCGCCGCCGGCGTCGTCGAAGCGCCCGCTGCGACGCAGCCGGCGGCGTCCCCCGCTCAGAGCGCACGGGGCGAGACGGTCAGGAGCGAGATCCTGCGGGTGGAATCCGCCAAGGTGGACCGCATCCTGGATCTGGTGGGCGAGCTGATCATCGGCCGGTCCATGCTCGACCAGGTCGCGCGGGAGGCCGAGAGCGGCGTGGCCAGCGAGAAATTGGCCGACCGATTGCTCGCGGTGAATTCCTATCTCGAGCGGACGGTCTCGGACCTGCACAAGGGTGTCAGGAAGATGCGCATGGTTCCGGTCCGGAGCCTCTTCCGGAAGTTTCCCCGCATGATCCGCGACCTGGCGAACACGCGCGGCAAGTCGATCCGCCTGGAAATGCATGGTGAGGAGACCGAACTCGACAAGGGCATCGTGGACGCCCTCGGCGAGCCGCTGACGCACCTGATCAGGAACCTCGTCGATCACGGCATCGAACCGCCGGAGGAGCGCCGCAGGGCCGGCAAGGCCGAGGAGGGGACGGTCACCCTCAGGGCCTACCACGAGGCGGCGCAGATCGTGATCGAGGCCGCCGACGACGGGCGGGGCATCGACACCGGTAAACTCACGAGGAAAGCGGTGGCGCTGGGGCTGCTCGCGCCGGCGGAAGCCGAGAAGATTTCCGCGGCCGACGCCGGGCGCCTGCTGTTCCTGCCCGGGCTGAGCACCGCGGAAACCGTGACCGAGACCTCCGGGCGCGGCGTCGGCATGGACGCGGTGAAGACGGCCGTGGAGGCGATGAAGGGCACCATCGAGATCCAGTCCGTCCCGGGACGGGGCGCGTCATTCCGGCTGCGGCTGCCGATCACGCTGGCCGTGATCAAGTCGCTCCTGTTCGAGGCCGGTCCGCGGCTGTATGCGATTCCCGTCGCCGCAATCGCCGAAGTCGCGCGCGTCGCGGCGGAGGAACTGAAAACCATCGACGGCCGGCCGGTGCTCGAGTGGCGGGGCGGGGTGATTTCCGTGGTCGACGTCCGGGCCCTCTTCCAGATCCCGGGCGACCGCGCCGGGAAGAAATTCGTGCTGGTCCTCAGCCTCGGTCGCCGCCGCGTCGGCCTGCTGATCGACCGTCTGCTCTGGCAGCAGGAGCTGGTCGTCAAGGCCCTCGACGACCGCTATCTGGATTCGGACATCGTGGCCGGGGCCTCGATTCTCGGCGACGGGAAAGTGGTGCTCATACTCGACGCCCACGCGCTGGTTGCCAAGGCGGTCGAAGTCGAGAAAGGCCGACTGGTCACCTCATGAGCCGCGTGCGTGTCTTCGTCGTGGACGACTCTGCGCTGATGCGCAAGATGATCCCGCAGATCCTGAACGCAGACCCCGGGATCGAGGTCGTCGGCACGGCGATGGACGGCATCTTCGCGCTGAAGAAGATCGCCGAATTGAAGCCGGACGTCATCACGCTCGACCTGGATATGCCGCGGATGGACGGGATCGAGACCCTGCGTCACATCGTCGGGGATTTCGGCATTCCCACGATCATGGTGAGTTCCCTGACGCGGAAGGACGCCGATCTGACCTTTCGCGCGCTGAGCGCGGGCGCCTTCGATTTCGTCGCCAAACCGCGCGACGCGATTTCCGTTCACATCAACGAGATCGGCGAGGAGCTCGTGGCGAAAGTCCGCGCGGCGGCCGGCAGCGGCGCTTCGCGGGAGCGCGTCTCCCGATTCCGGCCGCCCGCCGCGCCGCTGCTGAAGAAGACGGCGGAGGCGCTGCCGCGGACCCGAGCCGAGAAGATCCTCGCCATCGGGATCTCCACCGGCGGGCCGAATGCGCTCAGCTACCTGCTGCCGCAGTTCCCGAAAGATTTCCAGGCCGCGATCCTGATCGTCCAGCACATGCCGGCGGGGTTCACGCAGATGTTCGCCGAACGGCTGCACGCCATCTCGCAGATCGAGGTCAAGGAGGCGCGCGACGGGGACCTGGTGCTGCCGGGGCGGGCGCTGATCGCCCCGGGCAACCGGCATCTCAGAATCAAACGCCTGCCGTTGGGAACCATCGCCGTCCTCAGCGACTCCCCGATCGTCAACGGACACCGGCCCTCCGCCGACGTGCTGTTCCACTCGGTGGCGATGGAATACGGCGCGGCGGTGGTCGGGCTGATCATGACCGGCATGGGCACCGACGGCGCGCAAGGCATCGGGGAGATCAGCGCCGTCGGTGGCTTGACGCTGGCACAGGACGAGGCCAGCTGCGCCGTTTTCGGCATGCCGAAGGCGGCGATCGAAATGAACATGATCAAGCGAGTCCTGGCTCTTGAAGAGATCGGGCCGTTCCTGTGCGAACACTACGGAGCGAAGGAGGTACCACGTGTCGATGGGTGATGCCCGGAAATCCGGCGAGGCCTTCCGCTGCCTGATCGCGGACGATTCCGAGTTCGCCCGGGGGAACATCGCCCGGGTGATCGAAAAACTCGGGGGTACGGTAGTTGGGGAGGCCGGAAGCGGGGAGGCGGCGGTCGCGCAGTTCGCCCGCCTGCGGCCGGATCTCGTACTGCTGGACATCACGATGCCGGAACTCGACGGTGTCGAGGCGCTGCGCCGGATCCGCGACCAGGACGGCTCCGCGAAGGTGATCATGGTCAGCTCGCTTGGCCACAAGGAGATGGTCTGGCGGGCGATACGCCTCGGCGCGCGGCACTTCATCACGAAACCGTTCACGCCCGAATACGCCGGTCTGGTGATCAACAGCGTCCTCGCCGGCGCGTCCCGAGCCGGCTCATGAAGCTGGAATACGTCGAGAAGTTCGTGGACGCTACGGTGCGCGTGCTGGAGCAGGCGCTCGGGAAAGGCTTCGGGCGGGGCGAGGTGTGCCTCGTTGCCGGACGGCAGGCGCAGGGCGAGATCAGCGTCACCATCCCGCTCGGCGGGGAGTTGGAGGGCGCCGTCACGCTCGATCTCGGCCCGGATACCGCGCTCAGGCTGTTCAACCACGTCACGGGGGGGGCGGCCGGGAGCCTCCCGCCGCTGGGCCTGGACTACCTCAGGGAGTTGGGGAACATGATCGCGGGCGCCGCCGCGAGCGATCTGAACGATCAGGGTTTCGTGGTGACGGTGGCGCCGCCGCTCGCGCCGGCAGCCGCCGCAGCCGCTGCGGCTCTGCTGCAGCACGAGGCCTGCCAGATCCCGATCTTTTCGGAGTTCGGCAGCATGGCGGTGAATGTCACGCTGACGACGGCCTAGTCGGGCGGGACGGGAAACCCCCGGCTGCGGTGAAGACAGCGGGGAAACGCGCGGGGAACCGGGTTCACCTGCGGGCAAAGGAGTGGTTCATGGCCAAAGGGATGCAGATCGTGGTGTTCGTCATCGGCAAGGAACTGTTCGGCGTGTCGATCGAGGCGGTGCATGAGATCGTGCGCGTTCCCGAGATCACGGCGGTCCCGGACGCACCGCCGTTTCTCGAGGGGATGATCAACCTGCGGGGCAAAATCCTGCCGGTCATCGATCTGCGCCGCCGTCTCAAACTCGCCGAGGTGCAGCGTGACAAGCACACGCGGGTCCTGATCACGGAAGACGGGGGGCGGCTCGTGGGGTTGCTCGTCGACGCCGTCTCGGAGGTGATCCGGGTTCCCGAAGACGCGCTCGAGCCGCCGCCGGAGATGATCAGCTCGATCGGGGTGGAATATCTCAGCGCGGTGGCCAAGGTGGGCGACCGGCTGATCTCCCTGCTGAATTTCACCAAGGTCCTTGGTCTTGAGGACATGAAGAAGGCCGTTTCGGCGGCCCGGGTTCCGGCGAACAGTTAGGTCGAAGGAGGAGGATGTGTTCATGAGAACAGGAACGCGCTTTTTGAAGATCGTCGCGCTCGTCGCGCTGGCGGCGGCGCTCCCCGCGCCGCTTGCCGCGCAGGGGGTCGTCAAGCTGGGTCTGAACTACCCGCGCACCGGGCCCTATTTCACTCAGGGGCTCGACCAGTACCGCGCGGCCGAGATGGCGATCGAGGAGATCAACGCCGCCGGTGGCATTCTCGGCCGGCAGGCGGAGCTGGTCTGGCGCGACTCCCAGTCCAAGGTTGACGTGACGAAGCGCAATGTGCTCGAACTCATCGAGAAGGAGAACGTCTCGATGCTCTTCGGCGGGTCGGCGAGCAGCGTCGCCATCGCCGCCGGAGAGATCGCCCAGCAGAAGGGCGTGCCCTTTTTCGGCACGCTGACCTACTCGACCGACACCACGGGCAAGGACGGGCACCGCTTCACCTTCCGGGAGTGCTACGACTCGTGGATGGGCGCCAAGGTCCTCGCGAAGGTCCTCAAGCGCGATTTCGCCGGGAAGAAGTACTTCTACATCACCGCAGACTACACCTGGGGCTGGACGACCGAGGACGCGCTGCGCCGGCTCACCGGCACCGCGGACGCCTCCGTCCACCGTGGCGTGAAGACCCCGTTCCCGACCGCGGCGGCGAAGGATTTCAAGGCCGCGCTGGACCAGGCCGTCGCCGCGAAGCCCGACGTTCTCGTGCTCGTGCTCTTCGGCACCGACATGGTCAACACCATCAACATGGCCAATGGCATGGGCCTGAAGAAGAGCATGCAGCTCGTTGTGCCGAACCTGACGCTCGGCATGGCGGCCGACGCCGGCCCGCGGTCGATGGAGGGCGTACTCGGGGCGCTGCCGTGGGCCTGGAACATTCCCTACAAGTACAATTTCCCCGCAGGCAAAAGTTTTGTCGAACGCTTTGGCGAGCGCTACAAGCGCTACCCGTGCACCTCCGGGGCTTCGGCCTACGTGATCGTGCACGAGTACAAGGCGGCGGTCGAGCGCGCCAGGTCCTTCGAGGGCGCCGCCGTCGTCCGCGCGCTCGAGGGGCACACCTACACGCGGCTCAAGGACGCGCAGACCTGGCGGGCCTTCGACCACCAGTCGGTGCAGACCGTCTACGCCGTCCGCTGCAAGAGCGCGAGCGAAGTCGAGCGCGACAAATTCAAGCAGGACTACTTCGAGATCATCGACGCGCTTCCCGGCGCAGAGGCGGCCGTGACCAGCGAGGAGTGGAAGGCGCTGCGCGTGGCGGCGGGCAAGCCGCCGGCGCTCGAGAAGCTGCCCGGCGAATAGGGGACGGGACATGGAAACGGGAGGCAGCGTCATGCAGTCGCACGCATCCGGTCTGCGCACCATCACCGCCAAGTTCATGGTCTTCACGGTGATCCTGACCGTGATCCTGCTCGGCGCCCAGGGAATCTACGTCGTCCGCAGCAACAACAGCCTCGCCCGCGACATGCTGCTGGCCCGCGGAGAGGCGATGACGAATTTCATGCAGAAGATCGGCCAGACCTACATCAGCCTCTACAACATCGCCGCGCTCGACACCTTCTCGCAGCAGGCGATGAAGGACCCGGAGATCAAGTTCGCGGCCTACTACGACGACAAGCGCAAGCCGCTCACGCAGGACCCGGAGAGCTTCACGGAGCCGCCGCTGACCGCGGCCCTGCTCTCCTTCGACCGGGAGATCAAGAACGACGAGGGACAGCCGCTCGGTCACCTCAAGCTTTACTACGACCAGGGCGCGCTGCAGGCCAGTTTGCGCCGCGGGTACCTCACCGTGGCGGTGGGCGTTCTGGTCACCGTTGCGCTGTTCGTCGCCGGCATGTTCGCGCTCGCCCGCTGGGTCGTGAACCGGCCGCTGGCGCGGCTGGCGCGCATCCTGGGTGCCGTCGCGGCCGGCGACCTCACCACCCGGGCCGAGGCCGGAAGCCGTGACGAGATCGGCGATCTGTCGCGGGACGTCAATCGGATGATCGACTCGCTGGCGGTTCTGATCGGCAGGGTCAAGGTCTCCTCCGGCCGGATCACCGACGCCACGGACCGCATTGCGGACACCGCTCAGCGCGTCGCCGCCGCGGCCAGCGAGTCGGCGGTCACCTCGCACCAGGCCGCGACCCTCAACGAATCCTCGGCAACCGCGGTCGAAGAGACGACCGCCACGATGCACGAGATGTCGGCGAACATCCAGAATGTCGCCCGGAACACGCAGAGCCAGGCCGCGTCGGTCACGCAGACCTCGGCCTCGGTGGAGCAGATGGCGGCTTCAATCGGACGCATCGCCGCCACCGTGAGCCAGTTCGTCGAAATATCGCAGGAGGCCAGGGGGGCGGTCAGCAACGGTCTGGAGGCGGTGGAGAAGTCGGCGCGCGGCACCGAGGAGATCAGCACGGCCATCTCGCGCTCCGCCGAAACCATCGCCGCGCTCGGCGGCCGGGTCGAGGACATCGGGCGCATCGTTGACGTCATCGACGAGATCGCCGACCAGACCAACCTGCTGGCGCTCAACGCCGCCATCGAGGCGGCGCGCGCCGGCGAGCACGGACTGGGGTTCGCCGTGGTCGCGGACGAGGTGCGCAAGCTCGCGGAGCGCTCGGCGCGCTCGACGCGGGAGATCGCCGAGCTGATCTCCGGCATCCAGAAGGAATCCCAGTCCGCCGTGAAGCTGATGGAGCGCTCGACGCAGTTCGTGCAGAACGGGGTCGAGCTGAGTCGCCGCGTCGGCGAGTCGCTGCGCACGATCGAGGGACACGTCGTCGAGGTCGACAAGCACGCCCGCGAGATCGGCGCGGCGACCCAGGAGCAGTCGCGCGGCAGCAGTCAGATCGCCAAGGCCGCGGAGAACCTGCGGGAGATCACCCACGAGATCAGTTCCGCCGCCGAGGAACAGGCGAAGGCGGCCGAACAGATCGTCAGAACCATGGAGCGCATGCGCGGCCAGCTGCATCAGGGGGCGGCCCAGAGCGCGACGCTGGCGCAGGCCTCGGAGGTGCTGCACCGCACCAGCGACACGGACCTGGCAGACGCCGTCGGCAAACTGCGCGACCAGGCCGAGGAGTTCCGGCAGATCGTCGGGATGTTCACGGTGCAGCCCGGGGAGGGGGGCGGGAATGCCGCAGTTGGCGAAGGACGGCGGCAATTGCTCGGGACCGGCTGATTCCGGGCGCTTGTCGGACGGCTCGGGGAGTTCGCAGGGCCTGCCCTGCCGGGTGCGGGGTTAGCCGTTGCAATCATGCCGGGAGGCAAGGCGGGCGATTATCCTGAGCGCGCCGGGAGCGTTCGTCCCCCGGCATCTGTTCCCGACGGACACACCGCGGCGGAAAACTCAACCGCGCTGTCGGCGCTCCGGGTCGCACCAGGCGAGAAGTAGCGGACTCTTGCGGCTGCTGCCGACGGGCGGTATGGTTCTTGCTGCACTCAGTAACCGTCAGAACGGAGGACCGGCACATGCGGCTCGACCTGTACCTGAAGCTGTCGCGGCTCGTGCCGCGGCGGAGCGGTGCCAAGGAACTTTGCGACGCCGGCGAGGTGACCGTGAACGGCCAGACGGCGAAGGCCGGGCGCGAGGTCAGCCCGGGAGACCGGATCGCGCTGCTGCTGCCTACGCGTGAACTCACCGTTGAAATCCTCGCCCTGCCCGCGGGGAGGAGCGTCGCGAAGGCCGCGGCGCGCGAGCTGTTCAATGTCACCGGCGAACGGCGCTTCGATCTGCTCGGCAACGAGTTGCCGCCCCGCTGATCGGCTCCGTCGATCGCGAGGTGGCGCAAGTCTTCGCCCCGGGCATTATGACCGTCTCAAGCTGAAGGAGGAGGATGTTCGGCCGGCCCGTGCTTGCGGCGTCGCTCGCGTTCGTGGTCGGCGTCGCCCTCGGGGCCTGGCTGCCGCAGGAGCCTGCGGCCTGGGGCTGGGCGGCCGCGGCGACTCTCGCGCTCGGGGGGGCGAGTTGGGCAGCGGGGTCTCTCGCCGCCGGGAGGAGGCTGGCCCTGGCGGCCTTCGCGGTCGTCGGCGTCTTCCGCCTCCAGAGTGATCTTGCCCCGCTCTACGCCGGGGCGCCCTCCCTCGTCGAGGGCGACGCGGTTGCCTGCGGGCGAGTCGGACGGCCGGCGGAGTTTCGCGACGGCGAGACGGTACTCCACCTTGAAGACCCGATTCTGCGCCGGCAAGGGATGACCAGCCACCTGGAATTGCCGCTCCAGATCGTCGTCGGCGGAGGCGCGGCGTACGCCGTCGGCGATCTGCTCACGGCGCGGGGCAAGGTGCGGCTGATCCGCGGCGACCGCAATCTCGGGTGGTTTCCGGGACCGATCTCGACGCGCGGCAGGCGTTACGCGGCGAGGCTCATCGTGCCCTCCGCGGCCTGGATCAGGCGCAACGGGAATGACCCGGGGCGTGGTCCGGCCTCCGCGGTGCTGCGTTGGCGCGCCGCCGCGGACGGCTTCTGGAAAGCGCACCCCGGGCCGGCGGCGCAGATTCTCAATTCGTTGACGACCGGGGAGCGCGCGGGAATCCCAGCGCAGATCCAGCAGGACTTCCTGCGCTCCGGGCTGACCCACCTGCTGGCGATCTCCGGCATGAACGTCGGCTTTCTCGCGGCGCTCGTGTTCGTGCTGTTGCGGCGGGGAGTCTCGCTGCTGGAGCCGCTGGCGCTGCGATTCCCGGTCCAACCGGTCGCCGCGCTGCTCACCTTGCCCTCGCTCTGGTTCTTCATGCTCTTCTCGGGGAGTCAGATCCCCGTCGGGCGAGCGGTGATATCGAGCGCCGCCGGGCTGGTCGCCGTGGTGCTCTGGAGGCGCGTCGACGCGGCGGACGCTTGGGCGCTGGCTGCGCTCGCCATCGTCGCCTGGGATCCGCGCTCGCTGTTCTCGGCGTCCTTTCAACTCTCGTTCGCGGCGGTGGCCGCGCTGATGCTCGTGGCCTCCCGGGTGCAGCTGGTGCGGGCGCCGACAGCCGCTGCTGAGGGAAGGGTGCGGCGGCTCTATGGCGCCTCCCGCTCGCTGATGATCATTTCGCTCGCCGCCTCCGCGGTGACCGCCCCGCTGGTCGCCTTTCATTTCCAGCAGGTGTCTCTCGTCGGGCCTCTGGCCAACCTGATTGCCGTGCCGTTCACCGGCTTCGTCGTGCTGCCGGCCGGTTGGCTGGCCATCGTGGCGACTGCGTGTTGGGCACCCGCCGGTTCGCATTTCGCCGCGGTGGCGCTCTGGTCGTCGGGGTGTCTGGTGGAGATCGCCGCGTGGTTCGCCCGACCCTCATGGGCGATCCTCGAGACTGCGCGACCGCCGTTGCTGTTGACGCTCTGCCTGCTGGTCCTGGCGGGCACGCTGCTGCCCCGGGCGACGCGCCGCTTGCAGGAGTGGTGCGTCGGCGGTTGTGCCGCGGCGACTATTGCGGCCGCCGGATGGTCGATCGCCACACACGGGCAGCGGGTGCTCGTGGCGGTGCTCGATGTCGGGCAGGGTCTGTCCACCGCCGTGCTCCTGCCCGCGGGCGGCGCCCTTCTCTATGATGCCGGTCCGCGCTGGCGGGACTACGACGCCGGGGCGCGAATCGTGGTCCCGGCGCTGCGGCGTCTGGGGGTGACGAAACTCGAAACGCTGGTGATCAGCCACCCGCACCCGGATCATGACGGCGGGGTCGGGGCGGTGCGCCGGGGTATGGCAGTCGGCGAAACCTGGCGCGGTGAGGGTGCGCAGCCGCTGGTTCGCGGGATGACGAGGACGCTGGGGGGCGGGGTCGAGGTCCTGGTCCTGAACCCCCCGTCGGTGGCCGGCGGCCCCGCGGGGATTCCGGACGTGAACGATTATTCGCTCGCGCTGCTGCTGTCCTGGCGGAGCACCGGCGTTGTCCTCACCGGGGACGCCGGAGCGCTGCTGAGCGGGGGAGTTGCCGCTGCTGCCGCAAAGCTGCCCGCGCACATCGCGCTGCAGGCGCCCCACCACGGCGGTTCCCCTGAAACGTGCCGGCAACTCGCCGAGCAGCTGCGGCCCGAGGTGTCGGCGATTTCCGTCGGGAGAAATACGTACGGACATCCGAAACCGGGCGCCGTGCAGGCGCTCGCGAGCGTCGGTCACGTCTTCCGCACCGACCGCGATGGCGCCATCCTGCTCCGCAGCGTCGGTCGCGGCTGGGAGGTCCGCACGTGGCGGGAGCTTTCAACTCATCGCACCTGGATCGAGCGCGCCCGATGGCTCGTAGCGGGATGGTGAACCCTCATAACCATTATCTGTATATACGGGTAAGTGCTTGTCAGGAATAGATTGTTTGGCTTGACAGTTCCGCGGCGCCCTTCTACAAGATGTGCAGAAAATTCGAGCTTCCGATTCCGCCCGACCCTCGTGGCCGCGCGGGACGATAGGGTCCGGGGAGCGATCGCCGGTCCTGCCCAGTTTGCAAAGGAAGCCGCAGCGGGAGTCGCGCGCCCGCTGCGGCTTTTTTTTCTGCGCGGTGCCCGCGGGAAGCGGGAAGGGGAGGTGCAGCAATGGGTGTATCGAGGAGAGACTTCCTCAAACTGACCGGCGCCACCGCGGTGGCGGGTGCGGTCGGCGGCGCGGGAGAGGCGCAGGCTCTCGAACGCGAGAACCGTCTCAACGGTGCGACGAAGACGACCAGCATCTGCCCGTACTGCGCGGTCGGCTGCGGCATGCTCGTCTACCAGAAGGACGGCAAGGTCATCCAGATCGAGGGCGATCCGGAGCACCCGATCAACCAGGGGTCCCTCTGCCCCAAGGGCGCCTCGGTGATGGGCCTGGTCAACAACCCGACGCGCCTGATGAAGCCCAGGTACCGCGCCCCGGGCGCGTCCGAGTGGAAGGACGTCGAGTGGTCGTGGGCGCTCGACGAGATCGCCAAGCGCGTCAAGAAGGCCCGCGACGCCTCGTTCGTCGAGAAGAACGACAAGGGGCAGACGGTGAACCGCACCAACGCGCTCGCGAGCCTCGGCTCCGCGGCGCTGGACAACGAGGAGTGCCACCTCTACCAGAAGTGGCTGCGTTCGCTCGGCCTGGTCGCCATCGAACACCAGGCCAGGATATGACACTCCGCAACGGTGGCGGCTCTGGCAGAGTCGTACGGTCGCGGGTGCATGACGAACCACTGGATCGACCTGAAGAACGCCGACGTCATCCTGATCATGGGGAGCAACGCGGCGGAAAACCATCCGATCTCCTTCAAGTGGGTAATGGAGGCCAAGGATAAGGGCGCGAAGCTGATCCACGTGGACCCGCGCTACACGAAGACCTCGAAGATGGCGGACGTCTACGCGTCGCTGCGCTCGGGCTCCGACATCCCCTTCCTCGGCGGGATGATCAACTACATCCTGCAGAAGGACCTGATCCAGAAGGACTACGTCCGGCTCTACACGAACGCGTCGTTCATCGTGAACAAGGACTTCAAGATGCCCGGCGAGCTCGACGGCATCTTCTCCGGCTACGATGCGGCGGCGCGCAAGTACGACAAGGCGGCCTGGGCGTTCGAGGTCGGGGCGGACGGGGTGATCAAGAAAGACCCGACGTTCCAGCACCCGATGTGCGTCATGCAGCTGCTGAAGAAGCACTACAGCCGCTACGACCTGGACACCGTGTCCTCGATCACCGGCACGCCGAAGGCGGACCTGCTGAAGGTCTACGAGACCTACTCCTCGACGCACGCGCCGGACAAGGTCGGCACCTCGATGTACGCGATGGGCTGGACGCAGCACACGGTCGGGACCCAGAACATACTCGCGATGTCGATCATCCAGCAGCTGCTGGGCAACATGGGCATGGCCGGCGGCGGCATCAACGCGCTGCGCGGCGAGAGCAACGTGCAGGGCTCGACCGACTACGGGCTGCTCTTCCACATCCTGCCGAGCTACCTGCCGGTTCCCGTCGCCGCGAAGGACACGCTCGAGGCCTACGTGAAGGGGTACGCGGCCGAGATCAAAGAGCCGCAGAGCGCGAACTGGCCCTCGAACTCGAACAAATACTTCGTCAGCTACCTCAAGGCGATCTTCGGCGACAACGCGACGCCGGACAACGAGTTCGGCTACCAGTGGCTGCCGAAGCTCAACGACGGGCAGAACGCCTCCTGGCTCGTGCTGTTCAACGAGATGCTCAAGGGCACATACCAGGGCTTCTTCGCCTGGGGGCAGAACCCGGCCTGCTCCGGGGCGAACGCCGGCAAGGTCCGCAAGGCGCTCGCGAAGCTGGACTGGATGGTCAACGTCAACCTCTTCGACAACGAGACCGGCTCGTTCTGGCGCGGCCCGGGCGTGATCCCGGCCGACGTGAAGACCGAGGTTTTCCTGCTCCCCTGCGCCTCGTCGGTCGAGAAGGAGGGGAGCATCTCGAACTCGGGGCGCTGGGCCCAGTGGCGCTACAAGGCGGTCGAGGCCCCCGGGGAGGCGCGCCCCGACGGCGAGATCATCAACGAACTGGCGTTGAAGGTCCGCGAGCTGTACGCGAAGGAGGGCGGGGCCTTCCCGGACCCGGTCCTCAAGACCACCTGGAACTACGGCGCGAAGGTGGACATGCACGTCGTGGCGCGCGAGATCAACGGCTACTGGCTCGCCGACAAGGAGATCCTCGACCCGAAGACCAAGGCCGTGACCAGCACCTGGAAGAAGGGGCAGCTGGTCGCCTCGTTCCCGACGCTGCAGGCCGACGGCACGACCTCCTGCGGCGCGTGGATCTACTGCGGCTCCTACGGCGGCCCGGCGCTGAAGGACGGCGTGGCGCTCGACCCGAAGACCGGCAACCGGATGGCCCGCCGCGGCAAGGAGGATCCGACCGGTCTCGGGCTGTACCCGAACTGGTCGTGGAGCTGGCCGGTGAACCGCCGCATCGTCTATAACCGCGCCTCGGTCGACGAGTACGGCAAGCCCTGGGACGCCAAGCGGGCGCTGCTCAAGTGGGTGCCGGACGTGGACCCGGCCACCAAGGAGCAGAAGAAGAACCCGACCACCGGGGCGCCGCTGTTCAAGTGGGCCGGCGACGTCGTCGACGGCGGCTACCCGCCGCTGAAGACACCCGACGGGAAGGTCAACCCTGACGGGCGCCTGCCGTTCATCATGAAGAAGAACGGCGTCGCGAACATCTTCGGCAACGACTCGCTCGCCGACGGGCCGTTCCCCGAGCACTACGAGCCGCTCGAGTGCCCGTTCCAGGAAAACCCGATGTCGAAGTCCCACCGGATCAACCCGACCGCGAAGCTCTTCTTCACCGACGCGTCCAAGAGCAACGCCGAGGACGTCTTCGAGTCCTGCAGCACGCGCTTCCCGTTCGTCGCCACGACCTACCGCGTGACCGAGCACTGGCAGACCGGGGTGATGACGCGCAACACGCCCTGGCTGCTCGAGGCCGTGCCGTCCAACTTCCTCGAGCTCAGCCGCGAACTGGCGGCCGAGAAGGGGATCAAGAGCGGCGACAAGCTCAAGGTCTCCTCGGCCCGCGGCGAGGTGATGTGCAGGGCCGTCGTGACCGGGCGGTTCAGGCCGTTCAAGGCGATGGGCGCGACCGTGCACCAGGTCGGCATGCCGTGGTGCTTCGGCTGGCACATGCCGGCGGACGGCAGCGGCGGCGACACCACCAACCTGCTGACGCCGACCATCGGCGACGCCAACACGATGATTCCCGAGACGAAGGCCTTCATGTGCAACGTCGAGAAGGTTTAGGGGGGGCAGCGAGATGCCAAAGAGCGTACTGGTCGATCTGACGCGCTGCATCGGCTGCCGCGGCTGCCAGGTGGCGTGCAAGTCCTGGAACGAGATGTCGGTCGTCAGGACCGTCATTTCGGGGTCGTTGGAGAACCCGCCGTCGATGAGCGAGACCTGCTACACCAAGATCCGCTTCCAGGAGGGCGAGGCGGGCGGCATGCCGGTCTGGAACTTCGTCAAGGAGCAGTGCCTGCACTGCAAGGACCCGGCGTGCGCCTCGGCCTGTCCGGTCGGGGCCCTGGTCAAGACCGAGAGCGGCGCGGTGTCGTACGATTTCGACAAGTGCATCGGCTGCCGCTATTGCATGGTGGCCTGCCCCTTCGAGATCCCGAAGTACGAGTGGAGCAAGGCGCAGCAGCCGTGGGTCAGGAAGTGCACCTTCTGCGCCGAGCGGCAGGCGGACGGCCTGCCGCCGGCCTGCGTCAAGACCTGCCCGACCGGCGCGCTGCTCTTCGGGGAGGCCGAGGAGCTGCTGGCCGTCGCGAAGAAGCGGCTGACCGGCGGCAAGTACGTGCAGCACATCTACGGCGAGAACGAAGCCGGAGGCACGGCGTGGATCTACATCGCCGACCGGCCGTTCGCCGAACTGGGGTTCAACACGAAGGTGCCGATGCAGGCGCTGCCGCCCAACACGTGGGCATCGCTCTCGAAGATCCCGATGGAGATCGTGGGCTTCGTGGCGGTGCTCGGCGGTCTGGCGTGGGTCCGCAACCGCGGGCCGAAGGGAGGGGAGTAGCATGGCCGGAGAACGGAAGCGGGATGCGAAGCTGTTGTCCGGGGGCGGTACGCTCGCGCTGCTCCTCGCGATCCTCGGGATCGGGGTGGCCATCTACCGGCTCGTGTTCGGCCTGAGTGCGACCACGAACCTCTCCGACGAGTACCCCTGGGGGCTGTGGATCACGTTCGACGTCATGATCGGGGTCGCGCTGGCCGCCGGGGGGTTCACGACGACGCTCGCGGCCTACGTCCTTGGCTGGAAAAAGTACAAGCCGGTGGTCCGTCCGGCGATTCTGACGGCGTTCCTCGGCTATGCCCTGGTAACCGCCGGGGTCTTCCTCGACATCGGCAAGCCCTGGACGATCTGGCACGCGATGATCATGTGGCAGCCGCACTCGATGCTCTTCGAGGTCGCGATCTGCGTGATGCTCTACCTGACGGTGCTCTTCCTGGAGTTCTCCCCGAACCTCTTCGAGGGGCTGGGAATGCCGGGGGCGGCGAAATTCATGCGCCACCCGGTGGTGCTCTGGCCGCTGGTCATCGCGGGCATCATCCTCTCCTTCGGGCACCAGAACTCGCTCGGCGGGCTCTTCCTGCTGATGCCGCACAAGCTCTCGCACCTCTGGTGGTCGCCGCTGATGAACTACTGGTTCTACCTCAGCGCGTTCGCGGTCGGCCTGGCGATGGTCTCGTTCGAGACAATCGTCAGCCACCGGACTTTCAAGATGGAGCAGCCGCTGCCGCTGCTCGACGGTCTGGCCCGCGGCACCGCAATCGCGCTCGCGGTCTACCTCGGGGCGCGGTTCATCGACCTGGCGGCGCGCGGCAACCTCGGTTTGATCGCCTCGTCGGGGAAGGCGAGCGCGCTCTTCCTGATCGAGGTCGTCGGCCTCGGCATCGTCCCGATGCTCCTGCTCTTCAGCCCCGGGGTGCGCAAGTCCGTGGACGGGATCCTCTGGTCGCAGGTGCTCGTGATCTCGGGCGTGATCCTGAACCGGTTCAACGTGGCGTTTCTGACGCAGGCCACCGGCGCCACCGGCGGGTACTTCCCGGCGCTGAGCGAGATCGCGCTGAGCGTCGGGCTCGTCTCGCTCGCCGTGTTTGCCTACCGCGCGGCGGTGCTGTACCTGCCCATCATGTCCCACGACGAGGCGCACTAAGGCAGATTTGCCCGGGTCATTCAGGAGGCCCTGATGCACACCAGCCGCGTTGTGTCTCGCGTTGCTTGTGCGGCGGGCACGAGCCCGCCTCCGCGCACGCTCGACGCTGCCTTGCTGGAGCGCACCAGGACGCTCCTGACTGACTCGGGCAGCTGATATTACTGCCGGAAAAGAGTCGGCGGGGCGCCGTATCAGGCGTCCCGCCGTTTTCGTTCGTGGTACATTGGCGGAGGCATGTTGGAACCAACCCGATCAAGGGAGAAGCCCCATGAAATGGTTCACGTGGACAATACTCGTGGCTGCACTCGCGTTGCCCGGCGCGGTGCTCGCGCAGGGGAGCGAGGAGAAGCGCTACCAGATCCCGCTCGAGAACTCGCCGAGCACCGGGCCGGCCGACGCCCCGGTCACGGTCTTCGAGTTTCTCGACTTCCAGTGACCGCACTGCCAGGCGGCCGGTCCGACCGTCAGGAAGCTGCTGGAGGCCTACCAGGGGAGGATCCGCCTCGTGATCAAGAACATGCCGTACAAATACCGCGATTACTCGCACCTGGCCGCGGAAGCCAGCCTCGCCGCCGGCGATCAGGGCCGGTACTGGGAGATGCACGAACTGCTGCTGGAGCGCGGCGCGAAGCTCGACCGGGCCGGCCTGGTGCAGATGGCCGCGAAGCTCGGACTGGACATCAAGCGGTTCGCGGCCGATCTCGACGCCATGAAGCACAACGATCTGCTCGAACGCGACAAGGCGCTCGCGGTGTCGATTAACCTGTACGAGACCCCGACGTACTTCATCAACGGCCGCAAGGTGGTCGGCAACCGCGAGTTCGACTACCTCAAGGTCGTGATCGAGGAGGAACTGGCCCGTGCGAAGTAGCATCGCGCCGAAAACGGCCCAGCTACTGCACGGGCTCAGGCTCCTGGCAGTGTCGAGTGTCGTGCTCGGGCTTCTCGCCGGATTTGCCGGCGCGGGCGGGCTCGAGCCGCTGCCGGAGGTGCCGATCCCGGCGTCCAACCCGCAGTCGCCCGAGAAGATCGACCTCGGCCGGACGCTCTTCTTCGACCGGCGCCTCTCGGGTGACGGCACGATGAGCTGCGCGAGCTGCCACATTCCCGAACAGGGATTCGCCGACGGCCAGGCGATCGCGTTGAACTACCCGACCACCCGCAACTGGCGGAACTCTCAGACGCTGGTCAATGTCGCTTATCAGAAGCGGCTCTTTCACGACGGGCGCGCGGCCAGCCTCGAGGAGCAGGCGCTGTTCCCGCTGATGTCGGCTTTTGAAATGAACCAGAACCTCGATTTCGTCGAGGAGGAGCTGCGCTCGGTTCCCGAATACGTCGCAGCGTTCACCAGCGTGTTTGGTTCGCCGGACATCACGCGTGAGCGGATCGCGATGGCGATCGCGGCATTCGAGCGCACCATCGTCAGCCGCGCTGCGCCGCTGGACCGCTATCTCGGCGGCGACGAGAGTGCGCTTTCGAGCGCCGCGCGCGCCGGCCTGGCGGTCTTCACCGGGAAGGCCCGGTGCAGCACCTGCCACGCCGGGGGAAACCTCGCCGACGACGGGTTTCACGCGCTGAATGTCCCCGAGAGCCAGGAATTCGAGCGGGACCCTCGTGTGGCAGCGACGCGGCGTTTCGTGGCCAAGGTCTCCGGCTATGAGGACTTCCGCACCCTCGCCGAAGATCCCGGGAGATTTCTCGTCACCAAGGAGCGGAAGGACTGGAAGGCCTTTCGCACGCCGACGCTGCGCGAAATCGGACGCACGGCGCCCTACATGCACAACGGGATCTTCTCGACGCTCGAGGAGGTCATCGCCTTCGTCGACCGCGGCGGCGGCGAGGGGAACACCGAACTCAGGCCGCTCGGTCTGACCGCTGAGGAGAAGGAGGCGCTGCGGACGTTCCTCGTGGAGGGGCTCACCGGGCCCGAGATCCCGGTCGGGTACCCGCAGATTCCCTAGCGGGTTGTCCGCGGGAATCGCGGGCGCGGCAGACCGGTCCTCGCAGGCGCTGCGCTCAGGCCGCGGAAAAAGTATGTTAGAATCATCACAGGTGCGGTGCGACATTCGCCGCAGGGGCGGCGGGAAAGAAAGGTGCTCGCATGAAGAGGGTTGTCTCACTGCTCTGCCTCGCTCTCACCTTGGGCCTGGCGTCGACCACGCTGGCCGCCGACACCCTGCATTTCGTGATCATGTCCTCCGAGGACCCGAAGAAGGAAGGCCCGAAGTACGCCGCGCTCGCCGCCTACCTCAGCGCCGGCAGTCCCGGGATCGCCGACATTCAGCTGCGCGTGGCCAAGGACTACCCTGAAGCCGCCAAACTCTTCCAGGGCGGCGAGGTCGAGGGGATGTTCTCGGGCTCGTTCGTCGCCGGGATCTTCATCAAGAAGGAAGTCGCCAGGCCGATCGCGCGGCCGGTGCTCGCCAACGGCGCGACGACCTACAAGGCGTTCATCATCGCGAAAGAGGGGACCAAGCAGTTCGCGGGGATCGGCGATTTCCGCGGCAAGAAGGTCGCCTACACGCTGCTGGCCTCCTCGGGCGAGGCGTTCGTGCGCGGCTTGCTGCCCGCCGGCGAGAAGCCGGAGAACGTCTTCACCCCGGTCCCGGCGGCGAGCCATCTGATCGCGATCAACGCGGTGCAGAGCGGCGCGGCCGATTACGCCGTCGTGAAGAACATGGTCTGGGACCCGGCCAAGTTCCCGGGCCTCGCCCTCGTGGGCGAGGACAAGGGCGAGAACCCGAACAACACGCTGATCATGTCGAACGCCGCCGCGGACAAGCACGGCGAGGAGATCAGGCGCCTGCTGCTCAAGATCGAGTCCGACAACGGCGCCCAGGCCATGGAAGTGAAGAAGCTCTTCGGGATCAAGGCCTTCATCGCGACGACGAGCGCGGATTTCGCCCACACGTTCGAGATTTTCGAAAAGGCGGGCATCAACGCCAGGACGTTCGACTTCAAGTTCTAGTTTCCGTGGACGGACGGGCGCGCAGCGAACGGTTGAAAGAGGGGAAGGCATGAGGCTCATCTACAAGATCAACCTGGCGGTCATCGGGCTGCTCACGGTGAGCGCCCTGCTCGTCGGGGCGTTCTTCGTCGCCTCTTTCCGCGACCTGCGCGCCGAGACCTACCGCTGGTTCGACGCCAGCGCGAAGAACCTCGCGTTCACGATCGGCAACGAGGCGAAGGAGTCCATCGCTTATTTCGACTACAAGGCCATCGAGGGCGCCCTGCAGAAGCGGCTGTCCGAGGACCCCAATCTGCTGTACGCCAGCGTCGCGTTCGGCGAGGGTCTCAAGGACCGGCGCGACTCCGGGGCGTCCGGCGCCCGGCCGATGCGCCCGTACACCGTCGAGATCAAGGACGAGGCCAAACCCATCGCCAAGGTGACTATCCACTATGCCACCGCCGGTGTCGAAGGCAAACTCGCGGCGCTGACCTCGCGCCTCCTGATCGGCTCGTGTCTGACCCTGGTCGGGCTCGTGGCGATGCTGTCCATCTTCGTCGTGCGCTTCGTGAGCCGGCCGCTCGGCCAGTTGGTGCGCCACGCCGAAGTCACCGCCGCCGGCGATCTGACCGCCGCGATCGCGATCACCTCGAATGACGAATTCGGCACCCTGGCGCGGGCGCTGGACCTGATGACGGCGAACCTGCGGGCGATGTTCGAAAAGGTGCGCACCGCGTTCGGCGACCTCGAGGTCGTCTCGCGCGACATCGCCGAAGTCTCGCACCGGATCGCCGAGGGCGGCTCCGGACAGACCGACGCCGTCGCCACGGTCTCCTCGTCGATCGAGCAGATGAACGCCAGCATCAAGTCCGTCGTCCAGAGCGTCGAGAATCTCTTCTCGCTCGCCGGCGAGAGCTCCTCCTCGATGCTCGAGATGTCGGCCTCGGTCGAGCAGGTCGCGGGCAACGCCGAGGGGCTCTCGGCGGCCGTGGAAAGCACCTCCTCCTCGGTCACCGAGATGACCCTGTCGGTCCGCAACGTCGCCGAGAACGTCGGGCGGCTGGCCGACCTGGTCACGAACACCTCCTCCTCGATCACCGAAATCGACTCCGTCGTCCGCGAAATCGAGCGCAATGCCGGCCAGGGGCACGAGCTGACCCGGGAGGTCGCGCGCATGATGGGCGAGGAGGGATTGACCGCTCTGCGACGCACGGCGGAGGGAATGGTCGCGATTCGCTCCTCGGTCGGCCAGGCCGCGACGGTGGTCCGCAGTCTCGAGGCGCGGTCGCACGAAATCGGCAGCATCCTCGGGGTGATCAACGAGGTCAACGACCAGACCAATCTGCTGGCGCTCAATGCCGCCATTCTCGCCGCCCAGGCCGGCGAGCACGGGCGCGGTTTCGCCGTGGTCGCGGAGGAGATCCGCGAACTCTCGGCGCGCACCGCCTCGTCGACGAAGGAGATCACCAAGCTGATCGCGAGCGTCAAGAAGGAATCGACGAACGCGGTCGAGGCGATGGACAACGGCACCCTCAAGGTCGAGGAAGGCGTGCGCACGGTGGAGGAACTCGGGGAAACCATCCGGCGCGCGGCGGAGAACTCGGAGAAGGCGTCGGCCGCCTCGCGGGGGATCGCCCAGGCGACGACCGAGCAGTACAAGGGGATCCGTCAGATCGCCGCCTCTTCGCAGAACATCAGCGAGATGTCCCAGGAGATCGCCCGCGCCACGCGCGAGCAGTCGGCCGGCGGCGCCCAGATCGTGAAGGCGGCCGAGTCGATGCGCGAACTCGCGCACCAGGTGAAGAAGGCGATGGCGGAGCAGGCGAAGGGGATCCGGCTCACCAGCCGCGCCAGCGAAGAGTCCGCCCGCCTGTCGCAGCAGGTGCTCGACGCCGCGCGCGAAGAGGCGCGGGGCAGCGATCTGGTCGTCAGGTCGATCGGGTCGATCCAGGAGATTTCGAACACCAACGCCGCGGGGGTCAAGCGCCTCGATCAGATGGTGAACATCCTCGCCGCACAAGCGGACCTGCTGAAGACGGAACTGGCCCGCTTCAAGATCAAGTAGCGCGGCACCTCCCGCGCGGCCCCGGACCGCTTCTCTAGCCGCGGGACAGTTCCTTCCGGTAGCCGAGAAGCGCGGATTTCACCGCGGGGTACTTGAGCGCGAGGATTTCCGCGGCGAAGACCACGGCGTTCTTGACACCCGCCTTGCCGATCGTGACGGCGGCGACGGGGATGCCGCCCGGCATCTGGACGATCGACAACAGCGCGTCCTCGCCTCGCAGCGGGGAGGTGTCGAGCGGCACGCCGATGACCGGCAGCGCGGTCAGCGACGCGATCACGCCGGGCAGATGGGCCGCGAATCCCGCGCAGGCGACGATCACCTCGCAGCCCTGCTTCTCGGCGCCGCGCGCGAAGGCGGCGACTTTCGCCGGCTGGCGGTGGGCGCTGGCGACCACGACGCGATGGGCGATGCCGAACCGGCCGAGAAGCGGCTCGACGTCGGCGAGGTAGGGCAGGTCGCTCTTGCTGCCGAGGACGATCGCGATCTTCGGTGTCTTCACGCTCAGGTTCCTTTCGTCAGGGCCTTGTGCCCGATGTCATTGCGATACTGCATCCCGTCGAAGCGGATCTTCCCGACGGCGCGATAGCTGCGGTCGATCGCCTGCTTGATCGTCGCGCCGCGGGCGGTCACGCCGAGCACCCGGCCGCCGCTGGTTACGACCTGGCCGTCGCGCAAGGCGGTGCCGGCGTGGAAGACGACCACCCCCTCCTCGCGGCCGGCCTCCTCGAGCCCGCTGACCGGCAGCCCCGTCCGGTAGGCGCCCGGGTAGCCGCCCGAGGCGAGCACGACGCACACCGCCGCATCCTCGTGCCATTCCACCGTGGCCGCGTCGAGGCGGCCTTCGAGGCAGGCCTCGAGCACCGGCAGCAGGTCGCTCTTCATCCTCAGCAGGATCGGCTGGGCCTCGGGGTCGCCGAAACGGGCGTTGTATTCGAGGACCTTGATGCCGGCGCTCGTGATCATCAGCCCGGCGTACAGCACCCCGCGATAGGGGCGGCCTTCGGCGGCCATGGCGCGGACCGTCGGCTCCATGACCGTCCGCATGACCTCCTCGTGCAGAGCCGCCGTGACGACCGGCGCCGGCGAATAGGCGCCCATGCCGCCGGTGTTCGGGCCGAGATCGCCGTCGAAGGCGGCCTTGTGGTCCTGTGAAGCCGGCATCGCCACCACGGTCCGGCCGTCGGTGAAGGCGAGGAACGAAGCCTCCTCCCCGACGAGGAACTCCTCGATCAGCACCCGATCGCCGGCGGCGCCGTGCACTCGCTGCTCCATGATCGAGGCGACAGCGGCATCGGCCTCCGCAAGGGTGCGGCAGATGACCACCCCCTTGCCGGCGGCGAGACCGTCGGCCTTGACGACGATCGGCGCCCCGACCGTGCGGATGTAGGCGCGCGCCGCGCCGGCGTCGCTGAAAGCCCGCGCGGTGGCGGTCGGGATGCCGTGGCGGCGCATGATCTCCTTGGCGAAGGCCTTGCTGCCTTCGAGTTCGGCGGCGGCGCGGCTGGCGCCGAAGGCTCGCAGGCCGTGCTCCTCGAACAGATCGACGATGCCGGCGGACAGCGGCGATTCGGGGCCGACGACCGTCAGGCCGATCGCGTGCTCCTTGGCGAACGCGAGCAACCCGCGCAGATCACCGGATTCGATCGGCACGCAGGTGGCGACCGAACCCATCCCGCCGTTCCCGGGAGCGCAAAAGACCTCGCGCACCCGGGGGCTCTGACGCAGTTTCCAGGCCAGGGCGTGTTCGCGCCCGCCGCTGCCGACAACGAGTATCCGCATGACGCTCTCTCGCTCCCCGTTGCTAGTGTTTGAAGTGCCGGATGCCGGTGAAGACCATCGCCAAACCGTGGCGGTCGGCAGCCTCGATGACCTCCTTGTCGCGAAGCGAACCCCCGGGCTGGATCACCGCGGTCGCCCCCGCCGCCGCGATCTGGTCGATGCCGTCGCGGAAGGGGAAAAAGGCGTCGGAGCCGACCACGGTTCCCTTCAGGGGCGTCACGGCCTTCATCGCGGCGATCCGGCAGGAGTCCACGCGGCTCGTCTGACCGGCGCCGACCCCGGCCAACTGGCGGTCGGTGGCGAAGACGATGGCGTTCGACTTGACATGGCGCACCAGCCGCCAGGCGAAATCGAGCGCGCGGTACTCCGCGGCGCCCGGCTTGCGCTTCGTGACGATCGGCAGCTTGCGCACGTCGCGGATCTGCGCGGCGTCGAATTCCTGGACCAGATACCCCCCCGCGATGCGCTTGAGGTCGCCGCGGCTTGCGCCGGGCGCCGCCTGGAGAATGCGCAGATCCTTCCGCAGATGCAGGATTTCGAGGGCTTTGGGGGCGTAACCGGGGGCGATGACCGCCTCGAAGAAGGTCTCGGTGATCTTGCGCGCCAACGCCGGTGTCACCGGACGGCTGAGGCCGATCACGCCGCCGAAGGCCGAGATCGGGTCGCCGGCCAGCGCCATTTCAAAGGCCTGCGTCAGGTCGGTGGCCGCTCCGGCGCCGCAGGGGTTGTTGTGTTTGACGATGACGGCGAAGGGCCGGCCGGCGAAGTCCCGCGCGGCGGCCCAGGCCGCCTCGAGGTCGAGAAGATTGTTGAAGGACAGCTCCTTGCCGCCCAGCTGCGTCGCGCCGGCCACGCCGACGGGCGGCCCGGGCTCGCGGTAGAGCGCGGCGCTCTGGTGCGGGTTCTCCCCGTAGCGCAGATCCTGGACCTTGACGAGGGGCAGCGCGAGCGTCGGCGGGTAGGCCGGCGGCAGCGCGACGGGCTGCTTCGCGTCCGGCTGCGCCGTCGCCAGCCAGCCGGCGATCACCGAGTCGTAGTACGCCGTGTGCGCAAAGGCCTTGCGGGCGAGCGCGAAATTCGTCGCCGGCAACACCCCGCCGCGGTGAGCGTCGAGTTCCGCGACGATCGCCGGGTAGTCCCCGGGGTCGACAACGACCGTGACGTCCGCGAAATTCTTCGCCGCGGCGCGCACCATGGTCGGCCCGCCGATGTCGATGTTCTCGATGACGTGCTGGAAACCGGCGCCGGCGCGGAAGGCTGCCGACTCGAACGGGTAGAGGTTCACCACCACCAGGTCGATCGGCAGGATGTTGTGGGCCTTCATCTCGCGCTTGTGGCTCGCCGAGCCGCGGCGGGCGAGGATCCCGCCGTGGATGCGGGGCACCAGGGTCTTCACCCGTCCCTCGAGGATCTCGGGCTGGCCGGTGTAGTCCGAAACCTGGACGACGGGTATGCCGGCGTCGGCGAGCGTTTTCGCGGTCCCGCCGGTGGAGAGGATCTCGACGCCGTGGCGCCGCAGGGCGGCTGCCAGCCCGAGCAGTCCGGTCTTGTCGGAAACGCTGATCAGGGCGCGGTGAATCTTCGGCATGGTTGTGCGTCCTCCGTGTTGATGGCCGACCATCATAGTACGGTCACGTCCCCCGGTCTGCAAGGGGCGGACCGTGTATCGACCCTACCGCTCCCGCGCGCCTTTCCGCCCCGGCGGCGTTGACCCGCGCTTTGCCGGTGCGGCGTACGGGAGTACGCGTCCGCGGCAGCCTCCTCGATCCGCACGTACGTGCGGATCCGGCAGAACAGCAGGCATTTCAACTCACCGGGAAAAGCCTGATTTCGCTCACGAAGAGCAGGGGGGCAGCGGTCAAGCAACGCTTGTCGCGAGCAGCGCGGTCCTTTATCCGCCGCTGCGGATGACCTTGCGGATACGCTCGAGGTGTCCGTCGAGTTCCGCCAGCGCGCGGCCATCGGCCGGCCGTCGCCCGTAGCGGCAGGCGGCGGACAGCGCCCCGAAGCCGCGTACCGCTGCTTCGCCTCCGGGGACGAGCTGCGCGAACCGCTCGGCATGGGCGAGCGGTCCCTCGTGCGGTTCGCGTGCGGCGCCGTGGATGGCGGCGAGGCTTTCGAAAAGCGCGAGGCGTCGGGCGAGCGGGTCGCCCGCGCGGCGGCGAACGAGGGCTCGCGTCCCGAAGATCAACGCGGCGACGCCGAGTGCGGCAGCGACGGCCCGGACCGCGCTGCGAAAATCGCCGCTCAGACCGCCGCGGAGCCCGCGCATCCGCGCCGCGCCGGCCTGAGCCAGCGCGAGCTGGGATTCCGCATCGTACTGCACCACCCAGCTGTTCCAGCGCATGCGCAGCGTGTCCAGCCAGAGCCTCGGGCGCCCCCCCCGGCGCGACGCGAACGTGCTCCCCAGTTCGGCGGCGGCCGGTGTCGGGTCGAAGCGCACCCAGTCGCCGCCAAGGTGGGCCTCGACCCAGGCGTGGGCGGAAGCCTGGGTGACGCGGTAGTACGATCCGGCGGGAATGTAGTCGCCGCCGAGATAGCCGCTGACCACCCGGGCGGGGATGCCCTGCGTCCGCAGCATCACGGCGAACGCCGCCGCAAAGTACTCGCAGTAACCGGTCCGATGGCCGAAGAGGAACGATTCCAGCTGATCGCCCGAGCCGTCGGGCACTTGCAGCGAATAGGTGAAGTCGCGCGAAAAATGCGCCAGCAGCCGGGCGGCGACAACGCCCGGGTCGCGCTCCTCGCCGGCGAGCCTCGCGGCCAGGGCACGGATGGAGACGGGAAGCGTGGCCGGCAGCCTCAGATTGAGCGCGCGCTCCTCGGGCGCCAGTCGCTCGGTGAAGCGGTCGGCGGGGCGGGAGTTGCCGACATAGCGGATGCGGCGCGCCAGCGGCAACGGCAACTGCAGCACTCGTGCGGCGCCGATGGTTTGCGTCCGGGTGCCGATGCTCGCCCCGGACGGGGTCTCCAGCAGGAAGAGCTGGCGATTGCCGTGCGGTTCGACGTAGTAGACGATGCGAGTCCCCCCGGCGGCGAGGACGGTCGCCGGGCGGCTACGTCCGGAAATCTCCCAGCGCCGTCCGTCCGTCACCTCGAGGACGGCGCCGCGCCAGTAGGGGGTGAGCGGCAGCGGACCGCCGCCCTCGATCTCGGCGCGAAAGGCCACCTCGCCGCTGAGCGCGACGCGCCCGACCTCGCCGAGCTGCAGGTGATCGGAGATGCCGGACACCCCCTGGCGGGGGCGGCCGCCCAGGCCGGCCCAGAACGGGTTCACCGAGCGGGGCAGCAGGATGAAGAGCAGCACCGTGATCGGCGCGGAGGCGCCCACCAGGCCCAGCCCGATGAGCGTCAGGCGGCGCAGCAGGCCCGCGTCGACTCTTTCGGTCAGCTCGGAGAAGGGCAGCCAGAGCAGCAGCAGCACCCCGATGACCAGTGCGGAGGCGAGCAGCGCGCCGAACACCACTTCGGGCTCGAGCGAGGCCGCGCCGGCGATCACCAGCAGCGCGACCGCGAGGATCTGCAGGTGATCGCGGCGCGTCTTGTTGCCGAAGATCTTGATGGCGAGCAGAAAAGTCAGCGCGGTGAGCGACTGCTCGGCGAGCGTCTCGCGGTGCAAGGGCAGCAAGCTGCCGAAAAAGCCGGCGAGCCCGAGGAGTGTCAGCACCGCGTTCGGGACGCGGACGAGTCTGCGGAGATCCCAGAGTGCCCCGCCTGCCCCGGCCACCGCGAGCAGAATCCAGGCGGTGCGCGGCAGGGGCGCGAGCGCGGCGGCCGCCGTCGTGAGCGCGCACAGCGCGTATGCGAACGCCAGGCTCAGCGTCCGCGCTCTCACGCCGACTCCCCGAAACGAGCCAACGCCCCGAGCAGCCTGCGGCGCTGGCTCGCGCCCGTCCCCGGGGGGATCGCCAGGCCGGGCAGCACCAGGCCGACGCTCCGGCCCCGCCGCAGGCCTGCGCGCACCAGCCACGCCAGCTGCGAGAGCCGCTCTTCGGTTCCGGGGCCGGGCACGGCGTCGAACCGGTAGACGGCCGGCGGCTCGCCCTCGGATTCGAACTCCTTGGTCTGCAGCCGCCGGAGCCGCAGCCAGCTCGACCACTGGACCCGGGAGAGGCTGTCGCCCGGCGCATAGTCGCGCTGACCCCGATAGTCGCCGCCGGCGCCCAGGCCTCGCCGCGAGACCATCGTCCCCTCGCGCTCGGCCGCTTCGACGATCTCCCATGGCACGACGAGCGGGGCCGGGTAGACCAGGCAGCGGCCGGGCGAGCGCACCAGGCCGCCGCGACGGATCAGGCCGAAGGGAAACTCGGAGGTCACCGCGTGCACCGGCCAGGGCTGGACGCCGCGCGTCGGGAAGGTCAGGGTCAGCGGGATTTCGGCGCGCCCGCCGGCGGGGACCTCGAGCACCGTGCCGGCGGGGCGCCCCGGTCGCTCGCCGAGGGCCAGCAGAAACGCCGGCAGGCGACGGCGGGGGTTGACGATCTCGGCGCGGACCGAGACGGGCCGCCCGGCCCAGGCCTCGTCGGGTTCGATCAGCCGCACGGCGACCCGCCGCAGATTGTGGTGCCCGAGCAGCCCCGAGAGCGCGAGCGCGGCGAGCAGAGCGGCGACGACCAGGAACAGCAGATTGTTGCCGGAATTGACGGCGACGATCCCGGCGCCGAGCAGCAGGGCAATCGCAATTGCGCCGGTGGCGGTCAGGCGGATGTGCAGTGTTCCTTCCGTGACCGCCGTGTGCGGGGCGATCGCGGGTTGGCCGGGGCTGGATTCAGCGGACGGGGGTGGCGTGGATGAGATCCCTGACGAGCGAGGCACGGTCGACTTTCTCGAAATCGCCGCGCGGCAGAATGCGGTGGGCGACGACCGCTGCGGCCACTTCCTGCACGTCCTCGGGCAGACAGTAGTCGCGGCCGCCTAGCAGCGCGATGGCCTTGGCGGCGCTGACCCAGTGCTCCGCCCCGCGCGGCGAGACCCCGACGAGGAGGCGCTCCGACTGGCGGGAGGCGGCAGTGAGGTCCAGGATGTATTCGATGATGGCCGGTGCGACCCGCACGCCGGCAACCTGCTCCTGGAGCGCCGCCAGATCGCGCAACTCGATCACCGCCACGGTGCGCTCGAGCCGGGCGCGGGTGTCCAGGTCGGCGAGCAGCGAGCGCTCGGCGTTGCGGTCCGGATACCCCATGCGGAGCGTCATCATGAAGCGGTCCATCTGGGACTCCGGGAGCGGGAACGTGCCGTAGTGCTCGATCGGGTTCTGCGTGGCGATGACGAAAAACGGCACCGGCAGCGGATGGGTCCGTCCCTCGATCGAGACCTGCCCCTCGGCCATCGCTTCGAGCAGCGCGCTCTGCGTGCGGGGGGTGGCCCGGTTGATCTCGTCGGCGAGGACCACCTGGTGAAAGATCGGTCCCGGCCGAAAGGTCAGCGAACAGGCGGCGACATCGATCACCGAGACGCCGACGATATCCGCCGGCACCAGGTCGGAGGTGAACTGGATGCGGCCGAAATCCAGCCCGAGCACGCGTGCAAGCGCGAGGGCGAGCGTCGTCTTGCCGACCCCGGGGAGGTCCTCGAGCAGCAGGTTCCCCCGGGCGAGCAGGCAGCCGAGCGCGAGGCGCACGACGTCCTCCTTCCCCCGCACGATGGCGTTGACGGCCCCGAGCACCCGTTCGACATGTTGGTTGCCGCTCACGAATTCATCCTAGCATCATCCTCTTGCATTTTCAGCATCGCTCGGCTACGGTAGCGCGCGTTTTCATCGCAGGGCCGGCGGAGGCGCTCCGGCGGCGGCTGCGACGGCGGTGGGCACAGGCAAGGAGGAACGGACATGGCGGTGACGAAGGTTTGGATCGAGGATGGGTGCACGGTGTGCGGCGTCTGCTCGGATCTGGCGCCCGATGTTTTTGTGATGGGTGACGACAGCAGTTCGGTGATCGCCGGCGCGAACCTGGCCGCGAATTCCGATGCGATCATCGACGCGGCGCGCAACTGCCCCGTCGAGATCATCAAGTACGAGGAGTAGCTCCGCTTCCGCTGCGGGGCAGGTGCAGCCGTGGTTGGCGACCTGCCCCGCACGTCAACCGGCAGGTCCGCCGCGGCGACCCGCCGGCGCTGGGGGTGCTCGCTCGTCGCTGCGCTGAGTTCGGTCGTTTTGGTGGCCGGCCCGCTGCGGGGCGCGGACGATCGGCCGGCGAGCGCGGCGGGCGTACCGGCCGCGGCGTCGAAGGCGCACGCCGAGACGCGCCGTCTCACGGGGTGCGCCGAGTCGCCGACCGACGACGGCGGGCGGGAGATCGCCCACCGCGGGCGCGCGGCGATCGAGATCAAGGGGCGGGCGCGCGGCGGCGAGTCGCCCGGCGCCTTGAGCGATCTCGCGGTCTTCGACCTGTCCGCCGGCCGGATCGTCTCCAGCATCTGCTTCACGAACGCCAGCACGCGCAAGCACGGGGAGGCGATTTTTTCGCTCGCCGATGCCTCGGGCCTCGCCGACCGATTCGTGCGCGCGCTTCTCCCCGGCGCGAAGCTCGAGCTCGAAAGTGTCAGGCGGCACAGCGCCGGCACCGTCGAGCACATCTACTACGAGGCGCGCTATCTCTCGGCGAACGGCCCGGTCCCGTTCCACGCACCCCCCGTGCGGCTTCTGCTCAACGCGACCACGGGCACGCTGTTCCGGCTGGACGTCGACCCCGACTGGCTTGATCCCGGCGAGCAGCCGACGGTCAGGATTTCGCGCAAAGCGGCTGAGAAGATCGCGGCCGTGGTCCTGCGGAATCACGACCTCGCGCCGGCCTTCGGGACGGGCGCCGTACTCGGGGCCTTCGCCGCCGCCGAGATGCTGACGGTTCGCGCCAACGACTGGCTGGGTCTCTCGCGGATGGACGCCGAAGCCCGGGCACGGGTGGCCTGGGTCGTCCCCTTCCGGATCGAGGGCGGGGCTGCCCCGGGTCTCCAGAGCATCTTCATCGACGCGGCAACCGGGCTCGTTCTCGGGGGGCTCTCCGCCGAACCGGCCGAGCAGTCCCCGCGTTGAACGGGTGGCCGGCGGGTTCGTTGACAATCGACCGGCATTCCCTACACTGAACCGATGAAGCGAAGCGAATCGGTGCTCGTGACGGGGGCCGCCGGTTTCGGCGGCAGCCACCTCGTCGAGCATCTGCTCGAACACGGCGAGCACGTCGTGGCCCTCGACCACCCTCAGGTGCGCCCGGAGCATCTCGACGCGGTCCGCGACCGAATCGAATATCTCGCCTGCGACCTGGCCTGCGGCGACGCCGAGGAGGTCAGGTCGAACCTCGGCGGGCGGGAGTTCAAGGAGGTCTACCATCTGGCCGGGCTCGCGAGCGTGCGCCGCTCCTTCGGCGATCTGCGCCGCACGCTCGAGGTGAATGCTCTGGCCACCATCAACCTCCTCGGGGCGCTGCTGCGCCAGGGGACGCCGCCGCGATTGTTGCTCGTGGGTTCGGCGGAACAGTACGGCGCGGTTGCCGGCGGGGGGACGGGGATCACGGAAGATGCGCCCCAGCAGCCGGTGAGTCCGTACGCTTTGAGCAAGGTCTGGCAGGAGGCGCTGGGTTGTTACTACCGTCGCACCGAGCGCTGGCCGATCGTGATGACGCGCACTTTCAATCACACGGGGCCGAGGCAGGGCGCGGATTTCGTTTGCGCCGACTTCGCGCGGCAGATCGCCCGCATCGAACTGCGGCTCGTCGAACCGGTGCTGCGGGTGGGCAATCTTGCGGCGGCCCGCGACTTTCTCGACGTCCGCGACGTGGTCGCCGCCTACCGGCTGGTCCTCGAGCGCGGCGCGGCCGGAGCGGCCTACAACGTCTGCTCGGGACGGGTCTGGAGCATCTCCGACCTGCTGCAGATTCTGCTGGGGCACGCGGTCATCAAGATCAAGGTCGAAGTCGAGGTTGCACGGCACCGCCCGGTCGACATCCCCGTTTTGCATGGCGACCCCGGCCGGCTCGTCCGTGCGACGAACTGGGAGCCGCGGCGCGCGATGGAGTCCACGCTGAACGACCTGCTCGAGTACTGGCGCGAGCGCAGCGCGGCCGAAATTCGTTGACGGCCCGCGGTGCGGGCCCCCCAGCCTGCGCCCGGGCGCGTCTTGATCCGGGGGGCGTTCTTGAACGGTCCGTCGGTCAGGGGCGCTTCAGCGGTTTGCCACCGACTAGCGATCCCGGTTGAGGACGTCGGCAACGGGGCGGACCGCCGCCCCGCCGGTGCGGTACTCACCGGGCAGGCCGGCCAGCGCGCGGCCGGCATTCTCGCGTGAATCGAAGGCCCCGAGGCAGATGCGGTAGCAGACCCGTGCGTTCACCTTCTTGGTGACCAGGTAGAATTCGTGTCCCGGGAGTGAACGCTGCGCCTCCCGAACCGTGTCGGGCTGGCAGGCCGTCAACACCTGCACGGTGAACGCGCCGCGGTGCTCCTCGGCCAGCAGCGCCTCCCAGATGGCGGCCGCCCCGTCGAGATCGCCGGCGCGGAAAATCTCGAGCGCATTACGGTAGCGATCCGAGGCGCTCCTGGGGGGCGGGGGCTCAGTCGGACGGGTTGGAGCCACGACCGCGGGCGCCGGCGCAGGAGGCGTTGCGGCGGCAGGGGACGCAGGGGCGGCGGAAGGCGCAGCCGTCGGCGTCGGAGCGGGCGTCGGGAGAGTCGGCTGCGTCGACGGCGCGACCGCGGGTGTCCCTGCGGCCGGCGCCGGCTTCGGAGGGGCCGGTCGTTTGATCGGCGGCTGGACCGGCGGCGGAGGCGGTTCGCTCTCGTTCATCCACCACCACCCGGCGAAACCGATGATCCCGACCGCCGCGATCCCGCCGAGGGCGATGCCGACGAGGCGGGGCAGGTGAAACCGGCGAGCGGAGCGCTTGATGTTCGCGCCGGCGACGACCTTGCGCGTCTCGTCGGGAAGCGGCTGAACGTTCTGCTGGTCGAGCGCCGTGTCCGGGGTGAACGTCCCGAAAGCCCCGAACGACTCCGAACCGGATTCCTCTTCGAAGGGAAGATTGTCGGCCGCGTGGAGGCCTGCGCCAGGCGCGAATTCCGCCGTCGGGTTGAAAGGGGAACCGAAATCGGTGTCGAGCGGCGGCAGGTCGAGAGGCGATTCACCGCTGGCGGACCTGTCGTCAAGCGCAAACCCCGCGGTTGCGTCCTCGTCGGGAAACGCCGCGGGGAGTTCGTCCGCGACGTCGTCATCGAGGCTGAAGCCGGGGGCGTCCTCGAGCTGCGGCGAGGCGGGCGGGGCCGCTGCGCCTCCTCGTGCGATTGCCACCAACCCGAGGCTGGCGAGTGCGTACAGCAGCCGGCGGGCCTGGTCGGGGTCGGTCGAACCGCCGCCGAGCGCGTCGGCCACCGTGTTTCCCGGCCGGCACTGCTCCAGAAGCTGGCGCGCCTCGGGGTTGAGGTACCGGGCGTCGGCGGAACTCACGGGGCCGGCGCCGCAGACGGCATCGTCGGGCACCGCGTCGAACACCGCGGCCTGCCCGAGCAGCCCCACACCCTTGAAGATCAACGAGTGCGCCGGCACCTTGAGCAGGAACTGCTCGCGCGGCGGCTCGCCGTCGCGAAAGCCGTAGTCGCCTTCCTCCCAGCGGAACAGGTCGTAGCAGAGGCTGACGAAGCGGGACTTCACGCCCCAGTTGAGCGTTTCCTTGGGCAGGAAATCCGCGCCGACGAGCGCCTCGCGCGTCTCGGGCAGGTCGGCGAGGCGGCGTGCGTCCTCGGCGCCGATCTTCCCGTGCTCGAGCAGGAACTGGGCGAGATGATCCTGAGGGTCGTTCGAAACGACCGCGACGGGGTTGCCACCGAGAAACCAGACGGAGCGGCGGCGATTGCCGCTCTCGAGGACCAGCTCCCCGGTGCGGCTCTCCTGAAAGATCAGGCCGCAAAGCTCGGCGAAAGGGTGGTCCTCCAGACGTCCGGCGTTGAGAAAATCGCTCATGGTCGTTCCTCCCTGTGGCTGGATATATAGCATAGCGGCGACATAAGGAGAAGTCCTCGGCGCCTAGATCCGCGTGTACGCGCGGATCCAGCAGAACAGCAGGCATCTCGACTCACCGGGAATCGCCTGATTTCGCTCACGAAGAGCAGGGGCGGCAGCGGTCAAGCGACGCTTGGAGCGAGCAGCACGGTCCGGTATGAGTCACGAGACCCGAAAAACATTACCAGCCAACAAGCCTGCCTCCACTGATCCGCGCGTTACGCGCGGATTTGAGTTGGCGCGCCAGGACACGCGCTCCGTTGTCCGCTCATCGGAATAGTGATATACCTACCAGCGATTTGTGGGAGGTCGGTTCGGCCGCACGCATTGGCGGAAGCCGCGTTGCGCCGGATTGATGGGGCCGCCGGCAAGTGAGGTCGCTGGCTGATGGAGGGTAGCGTGAAGAAGATCCTTGTGGTCGACGACTCGGGAACCATGCGTCAGCTGATGAAGATGGTGCTCCTGAAGCACCTTCCCTGCCAGATCACCGAGGCGCAGGACGGCCTGGACGCGCTGGAAAAACTCAAGGCCGACACCTTCGATCTGATCGTCACCGACGTGAACATGCCCCGCATGGACGGACTCGGCCTAGTGCGGGCGGTGCGTGAAGCGCTCAAGTCGGTCGTGCCGATCATCATCGTGACCACCAAGGGGGGCGAGGCGGATCGCGACCTGGGGCTCAAACTCGGCGCGAACGCCTACCTCACCAAACCCATCAACGGCGTCCAGGTTATCAAGACGGTGAGCGAGCTCCTCGCCTGATCCGATGCCGCTGCTGAGCGACGAGGACCTCCTCAGGGAGCTGGCCGCGCGCGTCGAGGAGAAGAACCGCGCGCTTTTCGATTTGCGGATGACCACCCGGCGGCTCGAAGAGGTCAACCGCCGTCTGGTCGAGTCCGAGGCCCTTAAAGGGCATTTTCTGTCGAACATCCGCAATGAGATCAACAACCCGCTCACCGTCATCAGCGCGATGGCCGGCGAGATCAGCGCCGGGATCGCCCGGGATCCGGTCGAGTGTCGCTCGCTTGCGGCCGCCATCCAGAGCGAGGCGTTCGGCCTGGACTTCCAGATGCGCAACATCTTCTGCGCGGCGGAGATCGAAGCCGGCGAGTCTCTCCCGATGGCGGCGCAAGTCGATCTGCGCGCACTCGTCGAATCGACCGTTTCGTCGTTCGGTCCTGCCGCCGCCGCGCAGGGTCTGGAGCTGCGGACGAATTGGGAGGAGGATCCGGAAGTCGAGCCGCTCTTCACCACCGACCCGGCGAAGCTCCAGCTGATTCTGGCGAATCTGCTGTCCAACGCGGTGAAATTCAGCGGCAATGGTGCGGCGATCGCGGTGATTGTCCGCCGCGGCGCCGACGAACTGCGGTTGAGCATCGAGGACCGGGGGATCGGCATCGACCCCGCCGACCAGGCCGCTATCTTCGAGCGCTTTCGCCAGCTCGAGGAGGGCCAGGCCAAAGGCTTCGCCGGCCACGGGCTCGGTCTGAGCATCGTCAAGGCGCTGCTCGAGCTGCTCGGCGGAGCCCTCACCGTCGAAAGCGCCCCTGGGCGGGGCTGCCGCTTCACGGTGACGTTGCCGGAACTCAGGGGGGCGGATGGCGGGGATGTGTTTGCCGACGCGGGCAACGAATTCTTCTTCGACGCATGAAACCGTCGCCGTCTACCTGCCGCCGGGGCTGCTCTACGCCGCAGCGGGTCCCGCGGCGGTGACGACCGTGCTGGGTTCCTGCGTTGCGGTCTGTCTCCACGACCCGGCCGCCGGGGCGGGGGGGATCAACCACTACCTGCTGCCCTACTGGAACGGCGAGGGGCTCGCTTCACCCAAGTATGCGAACATCGCGCTCCCGAAGCTGATCGAGCGGGTGCTCGAGCTGGGGTGCCGCCGACAACACCTGCGGGCCAAGCTTTTCGGCGGCGGCGCCGTGTTCCAGAAGGTCGGCGGGTTGTTCGGGGTGGGCGAACGCAACATCCAGTTCGCGGAACACTATCTGGCCGAGGCGGGGATCCCGGTCGTCGCGCGCGACGTGGGCGAGGGGTACACCCGCAAGGTGATCTTTCACGTGCACACGGGCGAGGCCTTCGTGCGCAGACTCAAGGCGCAGGAGTCCGGCGCCGCAACCCGGGAGTAAGCGATGAGTCGGACCGTTCTGGTTGTCGACGATTCCTCCGCGATGCGCGCGCTCCTCGGCGTCGCGCTGCGCGCGGCGGGATTTACGGTCGTGGAGGCCCGGGACGGCAGGGAGGCGCTGGGAAAGCTCGCCGCCGCCGCCGTTGATCTCATCGTCAGTGACTGCATCATGCCGGTCATGGACGGAATCAGCTTCGTCCGCGAGGTCAAGCAGCGCCCCGATCTGCGCGACACCCCGATCATCATGCTGACGACGGAGTCACGGGAGGCGCAGATCCGGGAGGGGCGGGAACTCGGCGTTCAGGCCTGGATCGTCAAACCGTTCAGGCCGGAGATGCTCGTCGAGGCCGTGCACCGTGTGCTGTCCGCCGGGACGATCTGAGGTGGCGGCCGACATGTGTCCAGCCGCAAACCAGGCGCCCCGTCCAACGCGGCAGGACGTGCTTCAGTTCGTGGTGGAGAGGTCCAGCGAACGGATCATGGTTCTCGACGCCGGCCTGACACTGGTTTATCAGAGCGAAAGAGCCGCTAGGTTTCTCGACAGTTACGCTCTCCCCGAGGAGATCAGTGCGTTGGCGCGGAAGATCTTCGCGGCAATCGCACACGGGAACGCCGGCGAGCTGTTTCCCGGACAGATCTGTTTCCAGGCGGAGATCGCCGAGCGACACTGGGTCTTCAGAGTCTCCTTCCGCGAAGGCGATCAGCCGCTGGTTGCCGTCTTCTTCACCGATGAAACCGTCTCGAGCAGGTTCGATCTCAATTCCCTGCGACGGAAACATCACCTGACCCGCCGGGAAACCGACGCGCTCTG
>JANOHV010000065.1:0-12530 GCA_031406795.1 Candidatus Rokuibacteriota bacterium | reverse complement strand
CTTGAGGACCGCGCCTTCCACGCGATGGAGCGGCTGGACGCGTATCTGCACGAGAGAACCCTGGAGGCCAGGTCGCTCGCGGCCGACCCGGTGCTCGCATCGGGCGACGCGGCCCCGCCGCAGATCGCCGACGCGTTGGCGAGGTATCTGCGCTGGCACACCGAATACCGGTCCGTGTCGTTCTTCACGATGGACCGGGTGCGGGTCGCCGACACCGAGGGCCTCGGGATCGGGCAACGGCACGCCACGGAGGCCTACTGGACGGGCATCGCGGAGGGGCGTGATCTCGTCGCCGGCATTCACCGGTCCGAATCCCTGCAGATGCCGGCATTTCACATTGCCGCCGTCGTCAGGGGCGCCGGGGGGGTGCCCCGGGGGGTGGTAGTTTTCCGGCTCGCTCTCGAGTTTCTCGATGAAATGGTGCGCGGCTCCGTCTCCGGCCCGCGGGGATCCGAGGCCGGGATGCTGGCCGACCTCGTCGATCGCGACGGGATGCTCCTCGCCTCCACCTACAATCGGGAAGGGGTGCTCAAGGAGACCTCGGCCGATTGGGAGCCACTGCGCGAGCGCATCCGCGCCGGCCAGCACTCGGGATCGCTGAGATACACCAATCCACTGGAGAAGACCGGGGAAGAGATCCTGGTGTTCGTCCGCGAGCGCGGCTACCGGGATTACCCGGGAAACGGCTGGACGCTGACACTTGAGGTTCCGACGCGAACCATTTTCGTCCCGGCGCTTCATGCGAGAACCAGGATCGTCCTCGTCGTGCTGGTCACCGGCGCGCTGCTGCTCCTGGTCACGCTTCTCGCCGTGCGCGCCTTCGCGCGGCCGATCCGCGATCTGAGCCGGGCGGCGGCGGAGATCGGGAGGGGCAACCTGGAGGCCAGAGTCGAGGTCCGATCGCGGGATGAGCTTGGCCGGCTGGGCGCGACCTTCAATCGGATGGCGGCCAGCATGCAGGAGTCCCGGCGCGCGCTCACCGCCTACAGCGATGATCTGGAAAGGCTCGTCGGAGAACGCACTGCCGAGCTGCTGCAGGCGAACGAACGCCTGCACGTCGAACTCTCCGAGCGGGTGAAGGCGCAGGAGGGTCTGGAGGAACAGGGGCGCCTGCTGCGGTTGAGCGCCGATGTCAGCGCGGCGATGACCGACGGGAAGTCGCTGGAGACGGTCCTCCAGCGCTGCGTCGGGTTTCTCGTCAGGGACCTCGACGCGGCTCTGGTGCGTATCTGGACGCTCGGGCGCGAAGCGAACACGCTGGAGCTCAAGGCCAGCGCGGGCCTCTCCACCCGGCTGGCCGGGCAGCACCGCCTCAAGCGCTTCGGCGAATTGAAAATCGGCATCATCGCGCGGGACCAGCGACCGCTGCTGACCAACGCGGCGCTCGGGGATCCGGACATCGTCGACCAGCAGTGGGTGCGGCGAGAGGGGATCGTGACGTTCGCCGGCTATCCGCTCGTGGTGGAGGGGAAGACGGTGGGCGTTATGGCGTTGTTCAGCCGTCAGCCGCTCGCGTCGCGCGTACTCCCGGAGCTGGAGACCGCCGCTGACAAAATCGCCCTGTTCATCGCGCATAAGAACGCCGAGGATGCATTGAAATCCAGCGAGAAAATGTACCGGGACCTCTTCGACTCCTCGCTGGACGGCATCTATCGGGTGAACGCCGCCGGCGTGTTCACGAGCATGAATCGGGCCGGCGCGGCCATCTTCGGCTTTCAGAGCCCCGACGAGATCATCGGGCGCAATGCCCTGGAGTTCTGGAGGGACCCCCGCGACCGGGACGCCTTCAGGGCGGTCCTGAAGGCGGAGAAATCCGTCAGCGCGTATCGCATCAGAGCCAGGAAGAAGAGCGGCGAGCCGCTGGAGCTCGAGTCCTCGTGCCGGATCATCGAAGGCGACGACGGCGCTTTTCTCGGGATCGAAGGGGTGCTGCGGGATGCCACGGGACGGGTCAGGGCCGAGGCGGAACGGGAGTTGCTGATCGCCCAGCTCCAGGAAGCCGCCGCCAACATCAGGACCTTGAGCGGGCTGCTGCCGATTTGCGCGGGGTGCAAGAAGATTCGTGACGACCAGGGTTCCTGGAGCCAGATCGAGACCTACGTCAGCTCTCACACCTCAGCAGAATTTTCGCACGGGCTCTGCCCCGATTGCATGAAAGTCTACTTCCCCGGCACGAAGGCAGCGGGCGGCTGAAAAAGGGCGATCGCCTCAGGGCGTGCGGCGCGCTTCCTGGAGGAAGTTGTCGAACAAGGCGCGCGCCAGCGGATCCAGCTGCGGGGCGAGTTCGCCATGGCGCCGCAGGATCTCGCGCTCGGCCTCCGAGCCGGCAAACCAGCTCTTGAGCAGCGCTGCATCGGCCTCGAGGTGGAACTGCAGCCCGCAGGAGCGCCGGTAGCGAAAGGCTTGGTGATGGCAGTCGGCGCCGGTGGCGAGCAGCGCTCCCCCCTCGGGTATGGCGAAGGTGTCCCCGTGCCACTGGAACACCGGCAGGACGGGGGAAAGGCCGCGGAACAGCGGGTCGGCCAGTCCCTCCCCGGTCAGGCTCACGGTGCCCCAGCCGATCTCCTCGACGCGGTTTCTCGTGACGGCGGCGCCCGCGGCTTTCGCGATCATCTGGGCGCCGAGGCAGATGCCCAGCACCGGGAGTTCGCGTGCCGCCGCCTGCTGCAGAAAGTGCATCTCCTCGCGCAGGAAGGGGTACCGCTGCTCCTCGTAGACGTTCATCGGTCCACCCATCGAGAGTACGGCGTCGAGATCTCCGGGCGCCGGGAGCGCCTCGCCGAGGTGCAGCCGGACGGTCCGGACTTCGGCGCCGGCTGCCGCGAGCAGCGCCCCGAAGACGCCGGGCCCCTCGCTTTCCACGTGCATGATGACCGCTACGCGCATTCCTGTCCGTCCTTTCCCTCGGCGGTGCGCCGACCGGCCCCCGGCTCGCCGGAGCGCATCAGATGTTCGGTCCAGCGGTTGGTGATCGGTAGCCGCCGGTCGCGGCCGAAGGCCCGCGGGGTGATCTTCACGCCCGGGGGGGCCTGGCGGCGCTTGTATTCCGAACCATCGACGAGCCGGATCACCCGCTCGACGGTGCGCGCGTCGAAGCCGAGGGCCGCGATCTCGGCGGGGGAGCGCAACCCCTCGACGTAGGCCGCGAGGATGGCGTCGAGAACCGGGTAGGGCGGCAGCGAGTCTTCGTCGCGCTGGTTCGGCCGCAGCTCGGCGGAGGGGACGCGCGCGATCGTGCTTTCGGGGATCAGCTCGCGGCCGGCGCGGCGGTTGAGGTTCGCGGCGAGCTCCCAGACCAGCGTCTTCGGCACGTCCTTGATGACGGCGAACCCGCCCGCCATGTCGCCGTAGAGCGTGCAGTAGCCGACGGCGGTCTCGCTCTTGTTGCCGGTCGTCAGCACCAGCCAGCCGAAGCGGTTCGAGAGCGCCATCAGGATGTTCCCGCGCACGCGCGCCTGCAGGTTCTCGCCGGCGACGCCGGGGTCGCTGTTGTCGAAGGGGACGGCGAGGAGTTCCAGGTAGTCCTGATACACGCCTTCGATCGGTATCTCGAGGAAACGGATGCCGAGGTTCCGTGCGACGCGGGCCGCGTCCTCCCGGGTCTCGCCGCTGTTGAAACGCGAGGGCATCGAGACGCCGACGACCCGGTCCGCGCCGAGCGCCTCCACGGCGAGGGCCGCGGTGAGCGCCGAGTCGATGCCGCCCGAGAGGCCGATGACGGCTTTCGTGAAGCGGTTCTTTCCGAGGTAGTCCCGGGTACCCAGCACGAGCGCCGCCTGAATCTCGCCGAGACGGTCCGGGCCGGCGGCGGCGAGAGCGGCCGACGGGACGAGCGCTCCGCCCGGTCCCGGAGTTAAATCGACGATGAGGAGGTCCTCGTCGAAACGCTTCGCGGCGGCGCCGATCCGCCCGTCGGCGGTCATCACGAAGCTGCCGCCGTCGAAGACCAGCTCGTCCTGCCCGCCCACGAGGTTGGCGTAGCAGATGGGCGCCCCGGCCGCCCGGGCGAAGCGCGCGGCGGCGGCGTGGCGTTCGGCGAGCTTCCCGGCGTGAAAGGGGGAAGCCGAGAGATTGAGCACGAGGGCGGGACGCCGCTCGCGGGCCAGTCGTTCGACTGCGCCGCCGGCCACCCAGATGTCCTCACAGATGGTGATCAGGCAGCCGGCGCCGCCGGCATCGGCCACGAGCGGCCCGGCCCCGGGGGTGAAGTAGCGGTGCTCGTCGAAGACGCCGTAATTCGGCAGTTCGGTCTTGCGTGAGATTCCCGCCACCTCGCCGCCGCGCAACAGCGCAGCCGCGTTGTGGACGTGACCGCCGGCGGCCTCGGGGAAGCCGATCACGGCGTCGATGCCGTCGCTGCGGCGCGCCGCTTCGTGGAGCACGTTGCGGCACTCGGCCACGAAAAGGGGATTCAGCAACAGGTCTTCAGGCGGGTAACCCGACAGGGCCAGTTCGGGGAACAGGACGAGCCGGGCGCCGGCCGCGCACGCCCGGCTCGCGGCGGCGGCGATCCTCTCGAGATTCCCGCGCAGATCCCCGACCGTGGGGTTGATTTGCGCCAGCGCGACTCTCATGATTCTCGCGAAGCCTCCGGTTGCACGGTCAGTATGCCACAAGCGTTTTTTGGCAGCCTTGGCCGTATCGGCTTGTCAAGGCGGCACTCGCTTTGCTGAAAAAACGAAAGCGTAGGAAACCGCCCGAATGTCCGGCAGTTTCCTACGCTTCAGTACGATGCGGCCTGCCGCGCTTCGAGACTTAGAAGAGCGACGTGTTGATATCCAACTGGACGGTCCACTTCCACTTGCCGTTGATGGACTCCTCGTTGAAGAAGACCGGACCGGTGAGCAGGCTGATATCCTTCGTGAAGAAATAGTACAGCCCGGCCCCGCCGCCGCCGAGGGCGTTCTTGCCAGAGGCGTAGTCCGCCGCGAACACCATGCGGCTGAACTCGTTCCCCTCCTTGTCCTTCACGGGGAGGAACGCCCGGTCGTAGGCCACCATGAAGCCGGTGTTCTCCTTCTCGCCGTCCTTGTCCAGCAGAACCTTCTTGTTGCCCATGTAGGCGCCGGCGGAAATCCGCCCGAGGACCGGGATGCTCTTGCCGATCACGCCGAAGACGATGTTCTGGTTGCTGACATCGGTTTTCGTGCCGACGTTGAAGATGCCGACCTGCACCGTCGGCTGCCAGGAGAAGAAAGCGTCTTCGGGAATCCCGATCTTGGCGTTGAAGAAGAGCGGGTTGTCGGAGGACTCCAGGAGGTCGACGCCGATCTCCATCTTTACTTTGTCGAAGGGCAGCACGCCCATGGTCAGGCCGAGGTCGGTCGGGAACATGCCGCCGCCATCGTCGGCCTTGCGAAAGATCGTGAAATAGTTGTCGACGCCGGTGTGCAGGACGCCGTAGGACTGGATGTCGACGGTCATCGGGGTCCAGTAGGTGGTTGAGGGGGTGGCCTGCGCGGTGCCCGGGACGCTTGCGACGATGCCCCCCAGCGCCAGCCCGAGTGCCATCGCGTAAGCTCCGGTAATGCCGGTGATGCTCCTGGTGATCTTCATCTCAATTCCTCCTGTGCTTCGTTCGGCGGATGCCCCACTGCACCTTCGCCGTTCGACTGGTCGGAATTGCAAAGCATGTGCCACCGCTGATAAATTTCGTATAACTAGTTGATTGTGCAGCTAATGTTGAATTTTATCACCGCGCAGAACGCTATTGGCATCAAGTAATAATAGTACTGTGTGGTATCTATAGAATTTGTTAGTTACCGATTAGTACTGCCATGTTCTGCAGATAGGGAGTAGTTCGATATGGCGACGCGGTTCCCTTCAGGATCGCGGAAGTAGGTCGTGCACTCCGTGCGCGAATCAATGAGGGCCCCGTGCGCCGCGAGCGACCGTTCAAACGCCGCCCGGTCCTCGGGCGCAGCGGCGAGCGCGAGGAGAAAAGGGCCGGCGCCGACGCCCTGTACGCGACGGGCGGGTTCTTCGGTGCGCTCGACCATCAGAATCGCGCCCCCGAGGTCGAGCCAGATTGAACGCAGCCGTCCGTCGGGCTCAAAATGCCGGCTTACCTCACCCAGACCGAGCAGGTCGCGGTAGAAGGCCGCGATCTGCTCGACGTCGCGGGCGCCAAGCGCGACATGGTGCAATCGCGTGCACCGAGGTGTATCGTAAACCACCGGCGAGTCGATTCCCCCGTTGGGTGGATGCCCGCCGGCAAGTATACCGCAGCGCCGCGGCCCGCGGGATCGGCGCAATGCGCGGATCACCCCGAGACACCGGGGTGAAAACTGCTGGCTGTTCCAAGGCGATGGCGCATGATGTATGGTGGATGGGGGCCGGAGCATCAGGCAGCGACGCAACCTGCCGGCTGCACCGGCCATGGCTCGGCAACGAAAGGAGATCGAAAATGGAGCGGAAAGAACTCAAGCAGATTCTGGCCGGCGTCAGTCTCGCGGCTCTGCTCGCGGGGGCCGGCGCTGCGGGCTGTGCACACCACCATAAGTCCTCCTGTGGCGGCGGGAAGAGCGGGTGCGGCGGTCACAAGGGGGGCGCGGCCCCGCAGACCCAGACGCCTCAGGGCGGCATGAGTGGGTGCGGAGGGGCCAGCGGCTGCGGCGGCAAGAAGCAGTAGGGATCGCGAGCAGTAACACTGTATCGCGTCTTCGTAACACCTGCGGCTTCAGGCAGTACAACAAGGCAATCATGAAGAGTGGCAGATAGGAAGCCGACCATGCACATGGCCGACGCGCTGCTCTCCCCCGCGGTTGGAGCGGGTTTCTGGACGGTCGCCGGCGCGACGCTGGCCTTCTGCGCGAGCCGAGTCCGGAAATCCCTCGACGATCACAAGGTGCCGTTGATGGGCGTGCTCGGCGCCTTCATTTTCGCGGCGCAGATGATCAACTTCACGATCCCGGGCACCGGTTCCTCCGGACACATCGGCGGCGGCTTGCTGCTCTCGATCCTGCTCGGACCCTATGCCGCCTTCCTGACGATCGCCTCGGTCCTGGTCATCCAGGCTTTCTTCTTCGCCGACGGCGGGCTGCTGGCCCTGGGGTGCAATGTCTTCAATCTCGGCGTCTTCCCCTGCTTCATCGGGCTGCCGCTGTTTCGCGCCCTGGCGGGACGCTCCCCATCCACCGCCCGCATGAGCGCCGCCGCGGTGGGAGCCGCGGTCGTCGGCCTCGAAATGGGAGCGATGGCGGTCGTGCTCGAAACGCTCTTTTCGCGGCGCAGCGAACTGACCTTCGGCCCATTCGCCGCGTTGATGGGGGGGATTCACCTGCCGATCGGTATTGTCGAAGGGTTCGTCAGCGCCGCGGTCCTCGGCTATGTGCTCAAGGTCAGGCCCGAGCTGACCGCGCAGGCGCTGGGCACCACGACGGAGACATCCGGATCGCGCCGCGGCCTGGCGCCGGTGCTGGGGGCGCTCGCGCTCGCCGCGCTTCTCACGGGCAGCGTCCTGGCCTGGTTCGCCTCGAGCCGGCCGGACGGGTTGGAGTGGAGTCTGGCCAGGGTGACCGGCACGGCTGACCTCGCGGGCCCGTCGCAGGGTCTCCCCGGCACGCTCGCGAAGCTCCAGGAGAAGACGGCCCTGCTTCCCGACTACGCCCTGCCCGCGAAGGAAGGCGCTAAGTCGGGGGGGGCAAACCCCTCTCGGCCGAGGGTGGACAAGGGCACGTCGCTGTCCGGGTTCGTCGGGGCGATCATGACGCTGGTCCTCGCGGGCGTTCTCGGTGTCGCCTTCGCGTGGAAGCGGGGCAAGGCCGGGGCAAGCAGTTCGCTCTGATCCCCGGACCATCAACCCGGGGAGAAGCGAATTTTGGGCGCGAACGAGTGCCGAATCAGAAGAACTCCGCCCCGGCCTCAAGTTCCGCGGCGGGGATGATCAGCGAGTCCCCGAGCAGCTCAGAAGTGAGCGCAACCGGGACGCAGGAGCCGGTCCCCTGCGCGAGGCTCTCGAGCTTGAACCGCATGTCGCACTTGAGACAGACCACTTCCCTGCCGTCGAGGACATAGCCCTTCTTCCAGCGGTAGCAAGTCCGACACGCGTCGAGCACCGCGTGCGGCGCTCCCGAGCGTTCGCGATAGACGAAGATGTCGACATTCCTGCCCGAGGTGGAGCGGTAGCTCTGGAAACGGCCGCTCTCCGCGCGGATGCCGGAGAGATCGACCGGCACGTTTCCGTCCCGGGTTCGGATCTCAGGGTACTTGGTCGTGTCCCGGGCGCAGCCGCCAACGGTTCCCAGTAACCAGACCGCGAGAAAGAGGATCGCCCCGGCGCGGATTCCGACGCTCGCCGCCCATTGCGACAAGTCCATGCGTACCGCCGTCTCCACCGCATCTCCTCTGCCCATGCCGTTCTGATGGTAATACACGCAGCTGCGTTTCGCGCAGCGCGCGACGGGCAGCCAGAAGAAAGGCCAGGCCCGCCCCCCGGGGACGAGCCTGGCCCCCACGCACCTCCCTGATCGCGCTAACGGTCCAGCGTCACCTCCCGGGTCACCCTGGTGATGGTGAACTTGTTGTCGGGATTCTGGATCTCGTAGATCAACTCAACGGTCACGTCAACCGTGCGGATGGTCGGGGCGCCCTTGTCATCGACCGGCAGGTCGAACTCGATGCTCTCGGCCTTGGTCTGGAGCGGCTGGAGGCTGGTGTCCCGGATGTACGAGGACTTATTCTGCGCCCCGTACGCCATCTTCTCGTCACGGCAGCTGCTCCCCTGCGGGTGGTAATTCTTCTCGATCGAACCGACTTCCTTCCCGTCCTTGGTTTTTGCGGTCACTACCATGACCACTCTGTTGTGGCTGGGTCAGCCATCGGGGATGCGGTGCCCAGCATCGTGGGTGATCCTGGTGTTCACGACGATCTTCGGGGTGTAGGTGTTGGCCTTGCGCAGCCACTGGTAGCCGAGGGTGTCGACGGTGAGGTGCACGCTCTTCGCGAGCAGCGCCGCGGTCGCCTCCTTGTCGTCGAAGTTCGGCGCGATCAGGTGATCGGCGAAACCGTCCTTCGTCTTGGCCATGTGGCACTCCTGGCAGGATTTCTGGCCGCCGGCCGGGAGATAGTTGTGCTGGTAGCTTCCGTAGAGCGTCGCGCACTGGACGGGGTAGTCGAACTCGAAGTTCGGCCCCGTGCCGTGGCACTGCCCGCAGAAAATGGACTGGCCCAGGGTGACGCTCTTCTTCATCTTGGGGTGGGTCTTGGAGTCGTGGGCGCCCTCCTTGCTGCCGTAGATCACCCCCGGCTCGGGGTTGCCGTCCTTGAGCCGGTGCGCGATCGCCGTCTCCGAGTGGCAGACCAGACAGGTGATCTGGAGCTTGGCGACCTTGGCCTTGTCCTGCGGGTTGGCCATGAGCGCCGCGGCCAGCTCCTGGGCGACCGAATCCTCGGCCCAGCGCAGCGCCTGCGGCAGGTGGCACTTGAAGCAGGGGAACGTCTTGAGGGTGGCCTGCTCCGGTTTTTCGACCTTGAACGCGCTGGCGGTCACGACCGGGGTCAGCATCATGCCCCCGGCCACGCCCATGAACGGACGCGCGTGGTGCGATTTCTCCCACTGCGTGTAAATCTCCTGGTGGCACTCTCTGCAGCCGGTGGAATCGAACATCTTCGCCAGCTCGTCGATGCTCGACGCCTTCTTCGGCGCGTCCGCCGCAGCGGCGAGCGACGCCGAAGCGACTATGGCGACCGTCAGCATGAATCGCATTGGTCTCATGGTCCGTCTCCTTTCAACGTCCCGTGCTATTGCCCGTGTGCTGAATCGATCGGGCGGTGCAAGTGATCCTGTCGTTTCCCGATACACACCTCCTCCCACTTGTGTTTGCCGATGTCCTCCTGCGCCCCGGCAACACCCGCCGTCGCTCCCCTGTTCTTCTCGTTAGAGCGGGAGTGACGCCTCCGCCGTTGGCTGGGGCAGCCAGCCCGGCGTTCCGACCCGGGCCTGTTTGTCCAGAAACGCCCGACGCACCGCCTTGTGCGATCCGAAGCCCAATCTTCGCAGGTGACTGTCCACCTGCCACGCGCTGAGACGCACGCCAAAGCGCAGTTCAACGAAACCGGCGATAGCCTTCTTCGTCCAGCGGGTATAGCGCTCGCTCACCGTCGACGGGGACAGGTGCATGATGGCGCCGGCGACTTGCGCCTCCTGCCAGGGTTCCAGCACCTGACGCCGCACCCGGCCTCGCGGCTTTGCGGCGAGCGCTGCCGTTCCGCCGCACTGGTGCCTCGTCACCCAGTTGTGCAGCGTCTGCCGGGTGACACCGAGACGCCGCGCCACATGAAGTTTTTTTTCGCCGTTCCTCACGGCCTCAACTGCGCCCGCGCGCAGCCGCACCCGCTCATCAGGGCCCATGGTGTTATCCCAGTACTCCATCGTCGTTCCTCCTCTCGGCGATCCCGCTGGTATCGGGGAGAGATTCCCCGGGATAGCTCCGTTGAATACGGGGAGGAAACCGTGGACGGCGCGCGCCGCGGCCGCTACGGAATCCAGGCGCGGATGAGTATCCGAGCCGGAGCGGCACCCCAAGCCTGCCGGGCCAAGGGGTGCTGCGCCCCCAATCGCGGAGCGATCGGAGTTACGCCGAGAGTCGGGGAGGGCGGTCTATGGCGGGGTGAAATCCGTCCTGAACGAGAGGGACGGCCAGCTGATCGAGCGGCTGAAACTCCGTCGGTGTGAAGAGGCAGAAAGCCCCCGGGAGAAGCACGGGAAGGTCGAACAGGGCGCCGAGGAAGAAGTCCCCGTGGTCGCAGACTTGAAGCGGCTCGATGCGGAGGGTGCGCTCACGCTGTTCGCCGGAGTTGGCGGGCACGCTCTCGACAACCCCCCACGGCAAGATCTCCAGCCCCAGCAATACGACGAGCAGGACGGACACGGCGGTTCGCAGGACGGGGCGCATCCGACAACAGAACACACGGTTCCCTTTCGAGAAATAGTTCATACGCTTTCATTAGTACTGGCCGGAAACAACCCTGTCAAGAATTGCTCCGACTTTCACGAATCGGCCTGCATGAGGACGAACCCCGCTGCCGTGTGTTCGACGTGGCCTTGCTCCAGCGTGACTGAACGGGTGCAGCCACGCGAGCGATGAGCCAGCGCGCTGCCTGCGGGGATACGCGCTCGTGCCGGTCGCGGTCCGCCGGCGCGGACATCAGTCCAGCAGCGTGTACGCCGATTCCCGATGGCCGGTCAGGTCCAGGCCGACGCGCTCCTCGTGCTCGCTGACACGCAGGCCCATCAGCGCGTCCAACGCCTTGAGGATCAGATAGGTCCCGACAAGTGCCCAGCCGGCCGTGACCACGGTGGCCTTGATCTGGGCCCAGAGCAGCGCGCCACCGCCGTAGAAAAGCCCGTCGGCTCCCGCTGCGTTCACCGCCTTCGTCGCGAAGAGCCCCGTCGCGATCACCCCCCAGACCCCACCGACGCCGTGTACCCCGAAGGCGTCGAGCGTGTCGTCGTAGCCGAGCTTCGCCTTGAGGATGACCGCCGTGTAGTAGCACAGGACCGCGGCGCCGATGCCGATCCAGATCGCCCCGGTCGGCTTGACGAAGCCGGAGGCGGGGGTCACGGCCGCCAGCCCGGCGACCGAACCGGTGATGATGCCCAGCACGGTCGGGCGGCCGTTGTGCATCCACTCGATGAGCGCCCACGACAGCCCGGCGGCGGAACCGGCCAGGTGCGTCGCGACGAACGCGCCGCCGGCGATCGCGCCGGCGCCCAGCGCGCTGCCGGCGTTGAAACCGAACCAGCCGAACCAGAGCAGTCCGGCGCCGAGCACCGCGAGCGGCAGATTGTGCGGCGGGGCGACGTTCGTCGGGTACCCGAGGCGACGGCCGAGCATCAGCGCCGCGACGAGCGCAGCCATGCCTGCGCTGATGTGCACGACGATCCCGCCGGCGAAATCCTGCGCGCCGGCCGCCCGCAGAAACCCGCCATCCCCCCAGACCCAGTGCGTCACCGGCGCATAGACGATCGTCGCCCACAGGAGCGAGAAGACGCAGAGCGTCGAGAACTTCATCCGCTCGGCGAAAGCGCCGATCACCAGAGCCGGCGTGATCACCGCGAACATCATCTGGAAAGCCATGAAGACGATGTGCGGGATCGTCGCCGCGTAGGCGGGGTGCGGCTCGGCGCCCACGCCCTTGAGGCCGAACCAGGAGAGATCGCCGATCAGACCGCCGTGGTCGGGGCCGAACGAGAGGCTGTACCCGAAGAAGACCCACTGGATGGAGACGATGCAGATGATCACGAAGCACTGCATCAGAACCGAGAGGATGTTCTTGCGGCGGACCAGCCCGCCATAGAAGAAGGCCAGGCCCGGAGTCATCAGCAGCACCATCGCGGAGGCCGTGAGCACCCAGGCGGTGTCGCCGGTGTCGATGTTCGAAGCCTGGTCGGCGGCGCCGGCGACTGTTGCGGCGACCGTCGTGGCGAGGAATGCGAGCAGGGCCAGAAAGGGCCCCAGGCGGGTCAAGCTCGGGCGATCGGGTTGTGTCATCGTGCCAGTCTCCCTTGGGCGGTGTTTGCCGCTCTG
>JANOHV010000037.1:0-16621 GCA_031406795.1 Candidatus Rokuibacteriota bacterium | reverse complement strand
GGACTTTCTTCCCGCTGGGCTTCGGTGCGGCTGGTTGCTTGCCCACCGTACGCTCGCACGGTTTCGTCGTAGGGGCGGAGTTCACCCCCGCCCGCCGCAGATGGGTCCTTTTCAGCTGCCTGCTCATTTTAAGGCGTACCGAAACACCAGATCGAGGCTGTAGATGCCCTGCCGCAGCTCCCGGCCCCAGACCGAAAGGTAGTCGAGCAGGGAGTACTGCACCGTGACCTGCTGGTCCTCCGTGGCGCCGAGATTCCGCGAGTAGCTCACGAAGAGCCGGTCGGACACGCGCGTCCCGAGGGTGACCCGCGCCGAAACCTGGTTGTTGACCCCGACGACCGGCTCGAGCTGGAGCGTGTCCAGACCGATGGCGCTGCGGACCTCGTCCCCGAGCGCGTTCACCAGCGGCTCGGAGGAGAAGACGGCCGCTCCCGCGGTCGACGCGCGTTCGCCCCGGCGCGCGAGGCTGCTGCGCGTCTCCCCGATGGTCAGCAACGCGATGAGATCCTGCTGGGTCATGGCCGGCAGGGAGGTCAGGTGGTAAGAGAGCTTGTTGAGGGGACCATCCATCAAAAAGAAGATCTGGGTTTCGCCGACGGAAGTCGAGGCCTGCACGTCGATCAGCGGAATGGTCGCCGGCGGCACGAAGCGCAATGAACCGCTCTCGAGCCGAAACTGCCGCGAGAGATAGACCGCCTCCCCCTGGATCCCGGAGATCTCCCCGCTGATGACCGGCGCGCCGAGGCGGCCGCCGATGGTCAGGGCGACCGCGGTTTCGATCTTCGCCATGCGGTTGGCGATCCAGACGTTGTCGGCGGCGACGACCTTCACGTCGAGCGCCATCCGACGCAGATCGGGGCCTCTGCCGGTGGCGGCGGACGACGGGCCGGAACCCAGTTGGAGCGGGGGCAGCTTCTCGTCGAATTCGCGCAGATAGCGGGCCTTGAGGATGCGCACCTCCCCCGCGAGCTTCAGGTCCAGAAAATCCCCTTGCAGGCTGAGGTGCAGGTCGCTCTGGGCCTTGAGGGCGCCGGCGAGCGACACCAGGATCCCTTTGCCTTCGAGCACGGCGTCCACCCGGACCGGCGAGCGTGCCCAGTCCATCGTCCCGCTCAGGCGCACGGTCCCCCCCCCCGTCTGACCGGCGAGTTCGCGAACCTCCAGGCGCTCGTCTTCCAGCAGCACGGTGCCCCGCAGATGCGTGATCTTGGCGGGGAACGGCCGCAGGAACATTTCCGCGTCGACAACGTCAACGATGCCGGAGAACGCGGGGGCCGCGAGCGTCCCGGCCAGGCGCAACCGCACCTCGACCGGGCCGCGTAACTCGCGCGCCGCCGGAATCCGGCTGCGGAACAGGGACAGGTCGAGCCGCCCCTCGATGTCGGCTTCGAGGCGATCCTCCGCGAACCGGTAGGTGCCGCCGCCGCGGAACGCCCCGCCGCTCATGGTTCCCGAGAGGCCGGTGGCGGTCAACGTGCTGCCGCGCAGTTCCAGCCGGCCCGCGAGGTTCTCGAGCGGCTCGGGAAGCGAGCGAGCCCTGATGAAGGCCTCGTGGACGGTCAGGCTCCCCTCGGGCAACGGCGCCAGCCAGGGGCCGCCGAGGGTCAGCGCCAGCTCGCCGCGACCATCGGCGTCCTCGATCTCGCGCCAGTACTCCTTGAAGAGGGAGAGATTCACCGCACCGTCGGCCTGCAGGTTCCACCCCCCCTTGACGCTCCCGCCCCCGCGCACCGACACGTGGTACTGCTCGCCCGCCAGCCGGAAATCCTCCACCACCAGCCCCGCGTCGCGCCAGGAAATCGACACGGGTGAGATGTTCTGCAGCGATGTTCCGGCGGCCTGGAGCCACAGCGTGTCCAGCCGCAAGTCGGCCCGCACCGTGGCGGGATCGAGCAACCGCCCACTGACCTTGAGCCCGCCGGTGGCCAGAAACGAGGCTTTTCCCAAGGCCCGGGCCACCGCAGGCGGGAGCGCGCCGAGGCCCGAGCGAACCAATTCCGGGGCGAACTGCCGCAGTTCGAGCTCTGCATCGAAACGCCAGTCCCGGGCCGGCTCCACGACCGCGCGCAGCCGGTTCTCCCGGTCGGCGACCCAGCCCGCGACGGCGAGCTTCCCGCCCCGGTAATCGACCGTAAGCTCCCCGCCCTTGAAGTCGAAGCCCGCGTAGCGCAGCTGCGCGGCGCGCACGGCGCCCTCGACCCGCGGGTCGCCCAGCCGGCCGCGCACTTTGCCGCGCATCGAACCGGTGAGCTGCAAGCCGGCGAGGGGCGCGAAGTCGGTGACGTCGAAAGCTGCACTCTCGAACTCCCCTTCGATCGCCTGCCCTTCGCCGAGCGAGCCGCGGAACGTCAGTTCGGTCGAGCCGCGCCGCAGCCAGAGCCGACCGATGCCGAGCAGCCGGGCCGCATAGGTCAACGAGAGCGCGCCCTCGTCCATTGCGACGGTGCGGTAGCGCAGCGCGCGCCCCTTCACTTCGCCTTCGATCTCGGGGTCCTTGATCGTGCCGCGCAGCCGCAGACGCGCCTCGAGGGACCCCTCGACGAGTCGCGGGTCGGTGCCGAGCAGACGCGCCGCCTCCCGGACCGAGAGCTGCTGGATCCCCGCCGCGAAATCGAGCCGACCGGAGCCGATCTCAACCGTGCCGCTGGCAGTGCCGTGCCCGCCCGGCCAGGCCACGACACCCTCGGTCAGCCGCACGCTGCCGGCGCCGGCGTCAATCCGGGCGCTGCCCTCGATCCCCTCCAGCGCGCCGACGAGCCCTTTCACGAGGTGCACAACCCCGGCGAAACGCGGACCCAGCGCGTCTGCCGCGAACTCGCCGCTGAACGTGCCGCCGCCGCCGATCGCGAGCCTCCCCGCGGGAAGCAACTGCGCCAGGTCGCCGACCGTGCCCTCGACCTGCCCGACAAAACCGGTCTGCGGACCCCAGGACCCCGAACCGGCGACCTCGAGCGTCCGTGACGCGGCCCGGAAGGCGCTGACCGAGACCCCGCCGTGTTCAAGCGCTGCGGCGGCCTCGAGCGCGACCTCCCCGCCGGGCCAGGACGCGACCGAGAATTTCGTGGCGAGACGGCCGCTGCCTGAAGCCGCGGCCCCCGCTCCGGAGCCCTCCCAATGCAGCGTTCCGGACAGCCCGTGCACCTGCGCCGCGAGTTTTCCCGCTGCGATCGGCAGGCGCGCCGGGTCGACGGCGCGCGCCTCGACGTCCAGACGGTAACGCACCGCGCCGGCGGAGAATTCAGCCGCGCCGGCGGAGATCACCTCGCCCTCCCCGACCGGCAGGCGCAGCTCCGACCAGGAAAGACGACCGCCGCCCCAGCCGACCCGACCGCGAGCCTGCGGCCACCGGCGTCCGCTGACGACCAGATCCTGAACCGTGAGCGACCCGCTCAACGCCGGCTCGCTCCAGGTCCCGGTGATTCCCCCGACGAAACGCGCGGCACCGGCGGCCGCGGCCGGCCGGCCGGTCAACTCGGCAAGTTTCTCGAGCCGCGCCGACAGTTCGCCCTTGAGCGCGAGGACGCCCGCAACGTCCGCCGTCCCCCGCAGGGTCCCTGTGACCGCCCCGCCTGCCGCGACGAATTCGCGCACCGTGATCTTTCCCTCCTCGACCGACAGATCGGCATCCAGCCGGCCCAATTCGAGCCGCCGCCCGTCGCGCGTGATCGCGACGGTGCCGGCCGCCAGCACCACGCGCGCGCTGCCGCTGGAGACGAACACCGAGAGATCGATGCCGTTCGCTTCGACGATCGAACCGCCTCCGCCCGGCACTTCGATCCGCCCGTCGACGACCTCCAGAATCCGCAGCGGGAACGGCGGCCGCAGGTAGGAGCGCAGGCGCGCGGCCACCAGCAAAGGAATCACCGTGGCGGCCGGTGGCGCGGTCGCAGTCGCCGCCGGCGGCGATGCGGCAGGCGACGGCGGGCGACTGCCGGCGACGCGCTCGGTGCCGGGACGCGCAAAAACCCGCGGGCGCACGATCACCAGACGCCCCACGCGCTCCCGTCCGAAGATCACCGCGTAGGGGTTGAGCGAGATCTTGACGTCCTCGGCGGTAAGCACCAGCGCCTCGCCGGGCAAATCGAGGGTGACACGCCCGAGGGAGAGGCCCGGCGGAAACCAGGTCCCGCGCAAGTCGGTCGTCTGGAATTGCGCCCCGAATTCGACGGCCAGCCGCTCGCGCAGGTAGTGCGCCGCGCTCGCGCGCAGGAAGCCGCCCTGGTGCCAGGCGACGGCCGCCAACGCGGCCAGGCCCGCGAGCAGGCACCCGACTACGACGACCCAGGGGCGGATGCGGCGCATGATCCGGCGGCCTACTCCCCGTAAGCTTCCGGCCGGCGGTCGCGCAGGAAGTTCCACTCCCCGCGGACGGCCTGCACCGCCGCGGGATCGATGTCGGCGAACACCACCCCGTCGTGCATGCCGCTTGGGGGCAGCAGGAATTCCCCTTCGGGATCGATGCAGACGCTGCGCCCGTAGAAATCCTGGCGTTCCTCGCGGCCCACGCGGTTGACGCGAAAGACATACAGATTGTTCACGATCGCGTTGGCGGCGAGCACCGTCTCCCACTTGCGGGTGGTGGCGAACGCCGCGGCGTTCGGGGCGAAGACCAGTTCTGCGCCGGCCAGCGCGAGCCGCCTCGTCCCCTCGGGGAAAAAGTTGTCCCAGCACAGCTGCACGCCGAAGCGCAGCCCCTGACTTTCGAAGACGGGGAACCCGGCATTCCCGGGCTGGAAGTAGTACGTCTCCTCCCAGAGGGGGAGATCCGGCACGTGCATCTTGCGGTATTTCCCGAGCAGCCCGCCGTCGGGGCCCACGACCACCGCGGTGTTGTAGCAGGCGCCCTCCGCGGACCGCTCGAACAGCGGGCAGACCAGCGTCACGCCGGCCTCGGCGGCGAGCGGGCGAAGCGCGTCGAGCGTCGGCCCCTCCTCCCCCTCGGCGAGCGCGAAATGCCGCTCGTCGCGGCCGCGCGGGAACCAGGCGGTCGACGGCAGTTGCTGATAGCAGATCACGCGGGCGCCGTGCTCCGCCGCCAGCCGGCCAAGCGTCACCGCCTTGGCGAGATTCTTCTCCCGCGCTTCGACGCACGCCATCTGGATGCCCGCCACCTTCACCTTCGCCATCCGCATCCCTCCGTCAATAGATTTGCTTCGCCTTGTCGTACATCTGTTTCGATTTCTCGTACTGCCCGAGTTGAAAGAGCGCCTCGCCGAGGCCGTACCAGGCCTCGCCGCTGCGGGGGTCGACCTCGACCGCCTGTTCGAGGTACCCTCGCGCCTTCTCCCAGGACTGGGTCCGCAGGGCGATGCGTCCAAGCTCCAGGGCGAGCTCGCGCACCGCCAACCGCGCTTTCTCGAGGTCGCGTTCCCGCTCGGCAAGCGTCCGCGACTCCATGGCCGCCCGGCTCTCGAGCGCAGCCAGTCGCTCAGCGAGCAGGTCGAGGTCGGCCTGGCCCTTGACCTGCGACGCGACGACCGCGCTCTCCCGTGAGCGTGCCGCGGCCAGCTCCGCGTCGCGGGTCTGGAGCGACTCCGCCAGCGTTTTCGCCTGAGTTTCGAGCGCCGCCACGCGCGTCGCGGTCAACGCGCCCTGGCGGCGGGACTCCACGCGCTCGGCCGCGGCGGCCTGCTCGCCACGAAGGCGTTCGGCGGCAAGCGCGCGCTCGCCGCCTGCGCGCTGGTCGGCGAGCGTCTGCTCGATCTTCTCGCGCGCCGCCTGCTCCGCGAGCGCGCGCTTGCGCTCCGCGGCGATTTCCTGGGCCAGACGGTCCCGGTCCTGCGCACGGCCGACCGCCGCCGCCAGCTCGGCCCTGAGTTTCTCGACCTCGCTCTTGCGGCTCGCGCGCTCAGCCGTGGCCTCCGTCTTGAGGTTTTCGACGTCCACGCGCCGCGCCTCCCGCTCGAGTTCTTGAGCGCGCTCGGCCTTCTCTCGCGCGGCCTGTGCCGCAAGCGTCCGCGCCTTCTCGGCGGCCAGGTCCTGTAGCAGCCGCTCCTTCTCCTGGCGCTTGAACTGGGCGGCCGCCAGTTCGGCCCGGAGCTTTTCGACCTCGACGCGGCGGTCCTCACGCTCCGCGGCCAACGCGCGCTCGCCCCGGTTCCGCTCGGCTCTCTGGGCCTCTTCGGCCCGTGCGATCGCACCCTGCGCGGCCAGCAGCTGACCCTTGACCTCGGCCGCCTCGGTCACCTTCTTTCCGAGTTCGCCGCGCGCGGCCTCACTGGCGGCCAGCTCCGACTTGAACCGCTCGCCTTCGGTCCGGCGCGCTTCGCGCTCCTCCGCCAGAACCCGCTCGCCGCGTTCGCGCTCCGATTTCTGGCCCTCTTCAGCTTTCGCGGTCGCCCCCTGCGCGGCAAGCAGCCGGCCCTTGAGCTCGGCCGATTCGGTTGCCAGTTTCGCAAGCTCGCCGCGTGCGGCCTCGCCCGCAGCCTGCTCCGCCTTGACGCGCCCGGCCTCCAGGCGGTGCGCCTCGCGCTGCTGTCCGGACTCGGTCTGCGCGCGCGCCAGGTCCGCCTGCAGACCCGCGAGCCGCTCCCGCATTTCGGCGACCTCCCCGGAACCGCGCCCCAGTTCGAGAATCCTGGCCTGTGCGGCCGCCAGTTCCGCCTGAAACCGCTCGGCCTCGCGTTTGAGCCGCTCCCGCGCCTCCGCGAGTTCCAGGGCGCTTCGCTCCTTCTCCGTGCGCAGCAGCGCGAGCGCGGTTTGCGCCTCCGCCGCTTCGCGCCGGCGCGCTTCGCGTTCCGCAGCCAGTTCGCCCGGCGCCGCGTCGATCCCGCCCTGCGCCTGCTTGTCCCGGGTCACGGCCTGCAGCCGCGCCTCGAGCTCGCGATTGGCGCGGTTGGCGTCGGCGACGATCTGCTCGAGCCGGGCCAGCCGCTGGTTCGCGAACTGGCTCTGGCCCTCGACGAGCCGGCGGCGCGCCTCCATCTCGCCCGTGGCCTGGGCGAGCATCGTCTTGGCCTCCGCATTGTCGGGGCTGGCGACGAGCAGTCGATTCAACTCTTCGACGGCGAGGCCGGGGTCACCCGCCTCGAGCGCCGCGCGCGCCAGGCCGAGCCGCGCCTCGGGGGGGCCTCCCAGTTCCACGGCGCGACGGTATTCCCGCAGCGCCTCGTCCTGCTGCCGGTCCTTGTCGAGGGCGAGGGCGAGGTAATAGTGAAACGCCGCCTGTCCCGGGTCGATCGCGAGCGCCTTGCGGAAGTACTCCACGCCCTTGGAGTACTCCCCCGCGAGATAGCTGTTGGTCCCCAGCTCCGCCCAGGCCTGCGCGAATTGCGGGTTGACGTCGGCGGCGCGCAGAAAGAATTTCTCGGCACGCGCGTACTCGCGGGCCTTGCGCGCCTCCTGCCCGGAGCGCAGGAACTCCCCTTCGGCCAGATCGGGGCGGCGCGGCGACAGGAGTCGAAACTCCCTGATCGCAAGTTCGGGCCGTCCGGTGCCGTCGTAGAGCGCGGCGAGTCCGGCGCGGGCCTTGTCGTTGCCGGCGTCGGCCTCGAGAATCGCGGTGTACTGCCGCTCCGCGTCCGAGGAGCGGCCGCGATCCTCGAACACGCGCGCCAGGTTCAGCCGGGCTTCGGCGTATTCGGGCGCGAGCGCCACCGCCTCCTCGAACTGCCGCTGTGCCTGTTCCGGGCGGCCGGCGGCGGCGAGCGCGACCCCGTAGTTGTTGCGGGCCTCCGCCACTTTCGGGGCGAGGGCGACCGCGCGCTCCAGAACGCCCATTGCCTCGTCCAGCGAACCGAGCCGGAAGAGCTCGACCCCGAGCCGCAGCGTCGGATCGGCGTAATCGGCGTCGAGCGCGAGCACCCCCCGCAACTTCTCGACGCGCGCCGCCGGGGCCTCCTCGATCAACGCCGCCCGATAAGCGGCGTAGGCTTCCAGCGAGACGGTGACACCCCCAGGGAACAGGGCATTCGCGCTGCCGAGGGCGGCCTCGGCCGCGACGTGCCGGATGGCGGCGGCGGCCAGTTCGAACGCCCGCGCCGACGGCTCCTCCCCGCGGAAGGTCAGCAGTTCGCGGGCGGCGGCAACGTCGAAGATCCTGATCTCGAGGGCCAGCCGCCCGTCGACCAGCGTGCTCCCGCCGAGGAGGGCGAGGTCGGCACCCGCGCGGCGGCAGATCTCGCGGAATTCCTCGGGCGTCACCGTGGCGCTGGCGGAAAGCTCGCGCAGGGCCACTTCGCGCGCAGTCCCCGTCAACAGGCGGACGGAGCGCACGGAGCGAAAGCCGTCCTCGAGGATGCCGCCGAGCGCCTTTGCCGACCACTCCTGACCGGGGGTCCCCCCCGCGACGGGCAGAAGCAGCAGGGTCTTGCCCTGCTCTGCCGCGCTTGCCGAGGCGGCGGCGACCAGGGACCAGAGGATTCCCACGACCAGCACGCACACCCTCCCCGGCGCGCGCGTACGGGGAGACTCGGCGTCTCGCCTCCGCTCCCGGACCCGGGCCGCGCTATTCAAGTTCCCAGGTCAGAACGCGGCGCGAGGCAGCCCCCACGTCCGAGACCACGAGTTGAAGGTACCCCGCCGACGGGGAGAGCCCGGCGCGGTCGAAACCGAGGGAGACCGAAGCCTCATAGAACAGATCCCCGGGGGCGCCGGCGCCGAAACTGAAGACCCGGCGGTCTTTCTCATGCCCGGGCGGCAGAAAGGCCGGAACTTCCTTGCCGCTGCCGTCGCGGAGTCGGAAGCGGCCGGGGAGATCGTCGAGATAGGCCGGGTAACCCGGCGAGAGATTCTTCAGGTAGACGCTCACGTACCAGGTGGTGTCGAAGCGGAAGGCGCTCGATCGCCGCGCCAGCTCCGCCCGCGCCTCCTCGTCGCTCATGCCGCGCGCGCGATCGGCTTCGACCTCGGCGCGCAGCTCCTGTTCGCTGCGCAACGTCGCCTGCACCAGTACGCCGCCCGAGCCGTCGCTGCGGGTCCAGCGATCCCAGACCTCGCGCGGCGTCACTGCGGCGCCCGGCGAGCCTGCCGCCTGCGGCCGCGGGAGCGCCGGCCGGCGTTCAGGAACCGCGCGCGGGGAGCTCTGGCGCAGCCCGAGGAACGCCAGCACGGCACCCAGCGCCAGCACGGCGAGTCCCGCAAAGACGGGCAGGCGGCGCGACCTCCGGGGCGCGGGACCGGGGTCCTGCGGCACGACCGCCGGCAGGTTGGCCCGCTCCGCCGGCGGCGCGGCGCGGTGGTCGATGGCGCTCTGGAGCAGCGAAGCCGAACGGCGCTCGCGCTCGCTGGTTTCGGCGCTGACGCGATCGAACCGTTCCTGCAGCAGCCGGCGCTCGTCGAGCGCGGCCTGGAGCCGGACGGAGAGCTCGGCGTCGCGCCGGGCGTAGTCCACGGCCTCGGTCCTGGCCCGGGAGAACACTTCCTCGAGCAGCTGCTGGATGCGCTGCAACTCGGGCTGCACCAGGTCTGCCGGGGCCTCCGGAACCACCCGGGCCGCGAGCTGCTCTTCGCGGGCCCGCGCGGCAGTCTCCCGGTCCGCCAGCTGGAGCAGCAGCTCCCGCTCGCGCGCCGCGAATCCCTCGCGCGCGTCGGCGAGCGCCGCATCCGCAATCTCGAGCCGGCCGCGGAGCTCCCGCTCGTGCGCCTCCCCGACCGCCGCCAGCTCTTCGCACACCGTCGCGAGCTGCCGCTCGCGTTGTGTCAGCTCTTCGCGCAGCGTCGCGATCTGCTGCTCGCGCTGTGCCAGCAGCTCCGACAGACGCTCGCATTCCAGCGTCAATTCCCGGGCACGCGTTCGGGACTCCGCCAACTCCCGCGCGAGAAGCTCGGCGGCCTCGTCGGTCTTTTCAGTTTCCGCCGCCGCCTTGAAAGCCCGCAGGGGCTCGAGCTCCCGGCTGAGCTCCTCCGCGCGCGCCTTCGACGCCGCGACTTCGGCGCCGCGCTGCTCGACGAGCGCTTCCGCCTCGGCCGCTACCGACACCCGGGCAGCTTCGCTCGCGCCCAGCCGCCGCTCGAAGTCACTGCACGCCGACTGCAACTGCCCGTTGCGGCGCTCGGCATCGCCGACTCGTTCGAGCAACTCCTGCTCCCGGGCGGCGGCAGCGTCCCGCTGCTGCCGCGCCTGATCCTCATCCTCGGCGCGCGCCCGCTGAAGCCCCGCCAGTTCCTGTTCCGTCGCCGCAACGCGCCCGGTCGCTTCGTGGAGCGCGGCCCGGTCGACGGCCGACGCAGACTCGGCCGCCGCGAGCTTCTCCCGCAGCGTTTCGTGCTTCTCCTCCAGCTGCGCGGCCTGCCGTTGCGCCTGCGCCGCTTCTTCGCGCAGAGTCCGGGCCTGCGCGAGGAGGCGTTCCCGCTCCTCGCGGGCAGCCGGCACACGGGCCAGCGTTTCTTCGAGCATCGCGGCCTTCGCCGCCGTGTCGGCAAGCGCCACCTGTCCCTCGGCCGCCAGCGCGCGTTGCCGCGAGAGTTCGGCCTCGAGCTCCGCGATGCGCTCCGCATCCGCCGGCCGAGCCTCCGGGGAGGCGGCCTCCCGTCCCCCGGTATCCAGCGCGTGGAGCCGCTCCTCGATCTGCTCCTTCTCGATCAGCGCGCGCTCCAATTCGACGCGCAGCGTCGCGTGCCCGGCGGCGGCCTTGTCGGAACTCGCGCGCAGCTCCTGCAGCTGCCCGCGCGCCAGTTCGAGCTCCTGGCTCCGCTCCTCGAGTTCGTTCTGCGCGCGAAATTCGAAGTCCTCCTTCATGCGCAGCAGGTTGTCGAGTTTGACCTCGATTTCGCTGCGCTTGAGCTGTTCCGTGGCGAGGGCGAGCGCGGCTTTCTTCCGTGTTTCCTCGACCCCCTGCCGGAGATGATCGTTCTCCGACTGCAGCCACTCGAGTCCGGGAGCCGAGGCGGCCCGCCTGCTCGCCACCTCGAGGTGCCGCTTGAGCTCCTCGACCTCGAGGAATCTGGCGTCGAGCTGGCGCTGAAACTCAGCGCGCAATTCGGCTATCCCGGCCTCGGCCGCCGCTTGCCCGGCAGGAACGCCCGTCGCGACCGGGGCGGGAACGAGCAGCTCCATGACCTCCTCGGCGGGGAACGGTCGCTGCAGAACCCCGTCGACGATCGCCGACAGGGCGGGGTGCTCCTGGAACAACTGGTCGCGGTTGTGCGACGAGGTGACGACGATGCGCACCGCCGGTGCGAGAGCCCGCACGCGGCGGCAGTATTCGACGAAGTCCCCCGCCGGATGGGCGGTCGAAACGAGGACCAGGTCGGGCTGCCACTCCACGAGGCGCTTGAGCCCGTCGGCCTCGTAGCGACTGACGGTCACCAGCAACCCGGCCTGGGAGAGGTGCTCGCGCACCCCGGCGGCCTGCGTGGCCACGTTCTCGAGGAGGAGGATCTTCTGCTGTTGCATCGCCCGCCCCGCTGGCGTCCCGTCGCTCACCGAGGGCTGACGAACTGGTCCGGAGCGCGGCGGGCCGGCCGGCCCCGGCTATTCCGTCCTGACGACCTTGACCACAACAGAGCGGTCCTGCTGAGTGACGACGTACGAGATTCCGGGCGGCAGCACCTGCAGCGAGACGCGGACCTTCTCGGGCTCCGCCTGTTCGACCGTGATCTCGCCGACGAGCGATGATGCAACCGCCACCTGCGTGCCGACGGAGGCCTCGGCGCGAACCGGGAAGAGTTCGAGCCAGATCCACTCCTTGGAGAGACGCGATCCGGTGGAAGCGTTGTAGCTGACCGGGCCGCTCGTGGACAGCCGCACGAGAACCTGATCCTTCCCCTCTTCGACGTTCACCTTCTCGAGGATCTTGACCGTCGGCCTGGCCGACGAAACCGGTTCGTCGCGGCGCGGCGCGGGGGCCTTGGCCGCCGGGGCCGGCTTGGCAGGAGCAACCGCCCGGGGGGGAGCCTTCTCGGCGGGCTTGACGACTTCCTCGCGCGGCTTCGTCGCCGCCGCCTGTTTCTTCACGGCCTCGTCGCGCGCCCGCTGCGCCTCCTCGCGCGCCTTGACCGCTTCCTCCTTGGACTGGCTCTTCTCGGCCTCGTCCTTTGCCCGCTGCGCTTCTTCGCGGGCCTTGACCGCCTCGGCGCGTTCGCGCTCCCGCGCCGCATCCTCGGGAGCGACCACCGGGGCCGGCGGCGCCGCGGCCTGACGCTTGCGCTCGGCGATCAACTTCTCCAGCGCCTCCTTGGAGAGGGCGGCGACCACCGAGAATGATTCGGCCCGGTTGTACTGCAGGTTGACCGCGGCCTTGCCGCGCACAAAAGACGCGGGCGAGATGACTCCGGGGGAGAGCTGGCCGCGGCCGTCCGTCGAGAGCAGGACTTCGAGGCCGCGCAGATCGTAGTCCTCGATGAGGTTGCCGAAGCGATCGAGCGCCTCGATCTGGACCGGAAAGCCCTCGCCGGCAACCGCCTCGGGCGGCGTGTTCACCCGGAACTGATCCGGGTCGCCCGGGGCGACGAGAATGGCGTCGCTCTCCCCGCCGGCCTCGCGATTCTGCTCGCGGACCACGACGCGAAGAGCCTCGGCCCTGGTGTACGTCAGCGTCACCCGGGCCTGCCCGTCCTTGAACTCCTTGGCCGCGACCGTCGCCGGAGCGAGGGCGCCCGTACCGGAGGCGCGCAGGCTGAGGCCGTCGCCCTGCGCCTCGTAGCTGGTCACCGGGTTCTCGAAAGCATCGTAGGCCGAGATCAGCACGACGAACTTCTCTCCGGCAACCGCCGCTTTGGGGGCGAGGACGGTGAAATGGTCGAGCGCCGCCGGGTTGACCTTGATCCCCGCGCTCTCGCCGGCGCTGCGCGTCCGCGTTTCCTGCACGGCGACCCGGATCGAACCGGCCTTGCGCGGCTGAAACGTGAACGTCGCCTCCCCGCCGCGAAATGGCGGCGTTGTCTTGTCCGCAGTCGCGGCCGACCCCGTCCCCTGAACCTCCACGCGCAGTCCCTCGCGAATGTCGGCGAGGTCGTCCTTGGTGTTGCCGTAAGCGTCCTGCGCGATGACCCGGGCCTGAAAATTCTCGCCCGCGGTCACCTCGCGCGGGGCGTTGACCACGAAACGATCGAGCCGGTTCGGGAGGATGCGGGCCTGCACGCTGGCGAGCGGCGTGCTGCCCTCGCCCTCGGTCACCGTGAGCTCGAGAATCCCGGCGCGCTTGCTGGCGACCTTGACTGTTGCGCCGCCCGCGAATTCCTCGGAGCGCAGCTTGCCCGGCACGGCCTCGCCGCCGGCGGAGACGTTCACCGCGAAGACACCCGCCTTGCCGCGAAACTCGGTGATGAGGTTCCCGCTCGCGTCGTATGGTTCGATGCGCACGAGGAAGCTCTCGCCCGCGAGCGCCGTCGGCGGCGCGGTGAGCACGAAGTGATCGAGCTTGCCCGGTTTCACGAGAATCGTCGCGGCGCGGGAACCCGTGGCGACTGACAGCCCCAGAAGCACCATGCCGGCAGCCGCTGCCAGGACCGTCAGGCGGATCGTGCGTCGCATTCCATATCCCCCGTTCGCCGCCCGCGGGCGGGACCTGCACCTAACTGCACGAAAACCCTGGAAAAGTCTAGCACGCGGCAAAAAAAAGTGTCAAGAACGATCTGCCGCCGCCGGCCGGTCATGCCCCCTCCGACGCGCCGCAGCACTTCTTGTATTTCTTCCCGCTCCCGCAATGACAGGGGTCGTTGCGTCCGATCTTCGGCGCGGCGCGGCGCACGGTGTGGGCCACCCCCTCCCCGCCGCGGGATTCGCGCGGGGCCTGCCGGGCGATCGCCGCCTGCGCCCCCCCGCTCTCGGCCGGAGCAGTCGCCGCGGCGACGCTCAGGCTGACGGAATCGTGGCGCTCCTGGCGCGGCGCCTGGCGCCGGTGCACGGGCAGCTCCTCCTGGGCTACCGGCCGGGCCGCGAAGAGGTACTCCACCGCCTCCTCGCGCACCCGCTGGAACAGCGCGTCGAACATGTCGAAGGCCTCCTGCTTGTACTCCGTCAGGGGGTTCTTCTGCCCGTAGCCGCGCAGGCCGATGCCCTCCTTGAGCGAGTCCATCGCGTAGAGGTGCTCCTTCCAGAGGGTGTCGATGATCTGGAGCATCAGGAACTGCCGCAGCCGGGCCATGGCCTCGGTCCCGAATTCGGCCTCGCGGCGGGCATACTCGGCCAGCACGCGTTCGCCGAGCACGGCGCGCAGCTGATCGCGGTGGAGCGTCGGGATCTCGGCGGCAATGGCCGGGTCGAGCGAGAATTGCTTGCGCAGCCCGACGGTGAGCGCTGCGGCCTCCTCGAGGTCGAGGAAATTGCCGCCGGCGGCAAAGGGCGCGAGCATGCCGTCGAGCAGGCCGTCGATGACCTCGAGGAGGTCTTCGCGCCCCATCTCGCCCGCGAGCACCTGGCGGCGCCAGGCGTAGATCACGCCGCGCTGCTCGTTCATGACGTCGTCGTATTCGAGCAGTTGCTTGCGGATCTCGAAGTTGTGGGCCTCGACCCGCTTCTGGGCATTCTCGATGGCGCGGGTGACGAAGCGGTGCTCGATCGGCTCGCCCTCCTCCATCCCGATCTTGCCCATCAGCCCGCTGATGCGGTCCGAGCCGAAGATCCGCATCAGGTCGTCCTCGAGCGAGAGAAAGAAACGCGACGACCCGGGATCGCCCTGGCGCCCGGAGCGGCCGCGCAGCTGGTTGTCGATGCGTCGGCTCTCGTGGCGCTCGGTGCCGATGATGTGCAGACCGCCCGCGGCGACCACCTGCTCGTGTTCCTTGTTCGTGACGGCGCGGAATTCGGCGAGGATCTCCTCATAGGAGCGCCCCTCGGGCCCCTGCGCGGCGAACCGCTGACGGGCGAGCGCATCGGGGTTGCCCCCGAGCAGAATGTCGGTGCCGCGCCCGGCCATGTTCGTGGCGATCGTGACCGCGGCGTAGCGGCCGGACTGCGAGATGATCTCGGCCTCGCGCTCGTGGTACTTGGCGTTGAGCACCTGATGGCGGATCCCCTTGCGCTTGAGCAAGGTCGAGAGGTGCTCGGACTTCTCGATCGTGATCGTGCCGACCAGCGCCGGGCGGCCGGTCTTGGTGCAGTCCTCGATCTCGGCGACCACGGCGTTGTTTTTCTCGCGCTCGGTGCGGTAGATCAGGTCTTCCTGGTTGACGCGCCGCATCGGGCGGTTGGCCGGGATGGTCACGACATCCATCTTGTAGGTCTTGTTGAATTCCGCCGCCTCGGTGTCGGCAGTACCGGTCATGCCCGCGAGCTTCTTGTAGAGGCGGAAGTAGTTCTGGAACGTGATCGTCGCGAGCGTCTGGTTCTCCTCGGCGACGCGCACCGGCAGGTGGAAGATCCGGTTCTCGCGGGCTTCGACCACCTGGTGCAGCCCCTCGCTCCAGCGCCGGCCCGGCATCAGCCGGCCGGTGAACTCGTCGACGATGATCACCTCGTTGTTGTTGACCACGTACTCCACGTCGCGCTTGTAGAACTCCTTGGCGCGCAGGGCCTGCAGGGTCACGTGCCGCTTCTCCATCTGGTCGAGGTCGTGGAGACTCTCGACACCCCAGGCGCGGCAGGCGCGCAACTCGCCCTGTTCGGTCAGCGAGACGTTCTTGTTCTTCTCGTTGGCGAGGTAGTCGACGCCCTCTTCGAGCGAGGTGCCGTCGAACTTGGCTTTCACCTCGTCCTTGTCGGTGATACGGCGTCCGACCAGGGGCTCGGCGAGCTCGACGGCGCGGTAGTAGATGTCGGTCGACTCTTCGACCGGCCCGCTGATGATCAGCGGCGTGCGCGCCTCGTCGATCAGGATCGAGTCGACCTCGTCGACGATCGCGTAGTGCAGCTCGCGCTGGACGAACTCGGCGAGCGAGAATTTCATGTTGTCGCGCAGGTAGTCGAAGCCGTACTCGTTGTTCGTGCCGTAGGTGACGTCGCAGCCGTAGGCGAGCTGGCGGGCCCGGTCCTGCATGTCGTGCTGGATGATGCCCACGGTGAGCCCGAGAAAGCGGTAGACCTGCCCCATCCACTGGCTGTCGCGCTTGGCGAGGTAGTCGTTGACGGTGACCAGGTGCACGCCCTTGCCGGGCAGCGCGTTGAGGTAGACCGGCAGAGTCGCGACCAGCGTCTTGCCCTCGCCGGTCTTCATCTCGGCGATCTTCCCCTCGTGCAGCACGATGCCGCCGAGGATCTGCACGTCGAAGTGGCGCATGCCGAGAGTGCGCCGGGCGGCTTCGCGCACGACGGCGAAGGCCTCAGGGAGCAGTTCGTCGAGGGTCGCCCCCCCGGTCAGCCGTTCCCGGAACTCGACGGTCTTGCCGCGCAGCTGCGCGTCCCCCAGCCGGCGCACCGCCGTTTCGTGGGCGTTGACGCGATCGACGATCGCCGCGACGCGTTTGATCTCCCGGTCGTTCTTGGTGCCGACGATCTTCCTGATCAGTCCGAGCATGTATCTCTCCTCAATAGAAATTCGTGATTAAATTTTAATTATAGCAGGTCAGGCCGTCGTATCGGAAAAAAACCAGCGGACCGGCGTTCCCGTGTGGGCGGCGGCGGGGCGGCGCCGTGCAGTCGCCAGCTCCGCGCTCGTCCGCAGCCTGTCCGCGCCTGCGCTCGTAGCGTGCAACTCGCCCTGCGGGCTCAGACAGCACGCTTCGCCCCTGCGGGGACGCTCCGGCGCGGCCGCGGCGGTTCCCTCGCGCGCCGCCATGCGACTGCACGGCGCCGCCCCGCCGC
>JANOHV010000025.1:0-25142 GCA_031406795.1 Candidatus Rokuibacteriota bacterium | reverse complement strand
GCTTGTGTGCCCGCCGTTGGTATCGGCCGTCCCCATTCTGGGTCCTGATTTGGCGAGTTTCGCGGTCCTGGGCGCCGAGGGAGTGACCACTGACCCCAATAGCACCATTGGCGGAAATCTGGGTTCCGCCGTAAATCCCTCGGTCACCGGGGGGTACATTTTCACATCGGGATCGTTACAACAAAACACCCAAATCGCGCAGGACGCTCAGGTCCAACTCGACGCGGCGATCCTCGCGGTGAATGCAAATGGGCCAGGCACATTGATCGGATCAAGCCTGGACCAGTGGCAGGCGGACAATGGCGGCTTTATCACTCCGGGCACCTATACGGTTAGCGCCGACTCAATCGCGAATTTGACTGGAGACCTTGTTCTCGACGGGCAGGGGAGCAGCACCGCGGTGTGGAATTTTCTGTTTACGAGCACGCTCGTCACCTCGACCACCTCGAATGTTGCTGTGCAAAATGTAGGTACCGGTGCAAATGTCGGGCTGTATTGGACTGTCGCCAGCGCCGCGACTATCAACGGCCCGACCTTCGCAGGAAATGTCCTCGCGCATGACCTTATCAGCAGCGACGGCAATCTGACAATTGATTGCGGCAGGCTCTTGTCCGCCACGGGACAAGTGACGTTGATTGGCGACAATATCTCCATCACCGGCTGTAATAGCGGCGGATTTGACCAAGGCGTCGTTATCGGCTCAGGGGGCACTGGTGGATCGGGCGACGAAGTCGTGCACGGCGTCCCGGAACCCTCAAGCATGCTCCTCCTCGGCTCCGGGTTGCTCGGTTTGGTGGCATTGAGAAGAAGGTCCGAGAAAGCTCATCAGGCGTAACAGACCCTCTCTTCGAGGGCAGGGTCAGCGGGATATATGAGGTACGCCCGCTGACCCTGCCCCATCTCGCCCTTCTCGTCCAGGCCCTCATCGAGCGTGAGTTGCGCCGGGCAATAGCAAAGCGTGAGATCCCGAACTTGCCGCTGTATCCGGAGGAGCGCCCAAACTCACGACCGGACGCCGAGCAGACCTTTCGTCTCTTCTCCCTGATTGAACGACACCAACTCCAATGCAACGAAAAAACCATCCGGATTCACGAGGGTTCCCGGCCTCAAGGTTGAAGACTGGTCGTAATCAGGCAGGGGGCGCTGGCACGACAATCGGATTAGCGGCGGCTAGAGGCCGAAGTCCGCTGCCGTCACGATCTTGTAGCCTGCGGTGCGCAGCGCGGCCTCGATCGGACGCGGGTCGGTGGTCTTGACGCGGAAGACCACGAGGCGCTTGTTGGTCGGCTCGGGGAAGAACGTCGCGATGCTGACGATGTTGAGCCGGATATCCTTGATGATCTGCGTGATGCTCAGGATCTGCCCCGGCGTGTCGTCTAGTTCCAGCGTGATGCGTGAACTGTCGACCTGCAGCCCCATCTCCTCGATGAACGCCGCCAGCATCATCGTCCGGTTGATCAGGCCGACCAGCCGGCCGTCCTTGACGACCGGCAGGCCCGAGACGTCGCGGTCGTGCATCAGGCGGGCCGCCTCCTCGAGGGTGGCGTCCTGCGCCACCGAGACCACCGCGCGCGTCATGTAGTCACGCACCTTGAGGCGCGAGAGCTGATAGTTCATCTCGTTCACGGCCAGGGTCGTCGCCGTGGAGGGGAGGACGTGCTGCAGATCGATCCGCGAGAGCACCCCCACGACCGCGTCGCCCTCCGTCACGAAAAGCTGGCGCACTTTCTTCTCGCGCATTACCTGGATGGCCTTGTCGAGACCGTCGTCCGGGGCGCAGACCGGGACTGTGCGCGACATCCTGAGACCGACGAACATGGCTGATCCTCCCCTGTGGCAATTGGTTAGAGATCGAAGCGGTAGAAATCCCCCTCGCGCCCCGGCTGCCGGGGGGCGACCGCGGTTGGAACCGTGCCTTCGCGAAAGACTTCGACGACGGCGTCGGGGTCCTCCGACGACGCCAGCACCCCGCGCCCCGGGTCGATCTTCGCGAACACGACTCCGGGCGGGACGGGAAAAACGCTTGTCGGCCGCCCCTCGACCGCCTCGGTCATGAACCCGAGCCAGATCGGCAGGGCCGCGCGCGAGCCGGTCTCATGCCAGCCGAGACTCTCACGGCGATCCAGGCCGACCCAGACCCCGGTGACCAGGTCCGGCGTGAAGCCCATGAACCAGGCGTCGACGTAGTCGTTGGTGGTCCCCGTCTTGCCGGCGACCGGGCGCCCGAGTTCCTTGGCCTTCCAGCCGGTGCCGTCGGAGACCACCGTCTGCAGCATGCTGGTGAGCACATGGGCGCTGTCGCGCGACAAGACCTCGGCCGCCGAGGGGGCATGCTCCTCGAGGACCTTGCCGGAACGATCCTTCACCGAGAGAATCGTCAGCGGGTCGTGGCGGACCCCGCCGTCCGCGATGGCCCCGTAGGCCGTAGTCAACTCCTGAAGCGTCACCGAGGAGGATCCGAGCGCCAGGGTCAGGTCGGGCGCCAGGGGCGAGTCGACCCCCATGCGCTGGGCGGCGGCGATGACCTTCTGCACACCGACCGCCTGCATCAGCTTGATCGTCACCACGTTGCGCGAGTGGTTGAGCGCCACGCGCAGGCGCGTCGGACCGTAAAATTCGTTCTCGAAATTCGCGGGACGCCAGACCTTGACCTTCGCCGCATCGTCGCGGGTTTCGAACGCGATCGGCGAGTCGTCGATGACGCTCGCGGCGGTCCAGGAGCCGGTCTCCAGCGCCGCCGCGTAGATGAAAGGCTTGAAGGCCGAGCCCGGCTGGCGCCGCGCCTGGATGGCCCGGTTGTACTGATTGCGGCCGAAGTCGAAGCCGCCGACCATTGCCAGCACCGCGCCGGTGTGCACGTCCTGGCACAACAGCGCGCCCTCGACGTCCGGCTCCTGCTCGAGCGCGACGCGCGCCTTCACCCCACCGCCCCCCGGGGCGAGCACCCGCACCAGCAGCAGGTCGCCGGCGCGCAGGACCTGCTGCGGAGATTTCATCCGCTCCTCGCGGCCCTGCCCGTAGACCCAGCGCATCTCGGCCACGGGCAGCACGCCCTCCGCGGGACCCACGCGCACGGTCGCCTCGCGCTCGGCGACCTCCCGCACGACCGCCGGCACGATGTCCCCCTCGGCGAGCTGCGCGGGCCAGGTGTCGAGCGAGCGGATCAGGCTCTCGATCTTCGCGGCGTCCGCGGTCCCGAGCCGCTGCGCCGGCCCGCGCCAGCCGCGGCGCTTGTCGACCTCGCGCAACCCGGCGCGCACCGCAACCTCCGCCGCGGCCTGCAGGCGCGGATCCAGCGTCGTCCGCACCTCGAGGCCGCCGTGGTGAACCGCATCGGGTCCGTAGGTCTTCTCCAGAGTGCGGCGCACGTGCTCGAGGAAGAAGGCCCCGCGCGGCGCGGCGCGGCCCTTGCTCAGGCCGAGCGGCAGGGCCGCGGCAGCTTTCGCCTGCTCCCGGGTGATCTTGCCGGTCTCGACCATGCGGCTGAGTACGTAGCCGGCGCGCTTGAGCGCGCGTTCGGGGTGCGACGGGGCCTTGGGCAGCGCGGCAAGCACCGCCGACTCGCGCAGATTCAGCTGATCGACGGGGCGTCCGAAGTAGGTCAGCGCCGCGGCCTGCACGCCATAGGCGCCCTGACCGAGGTAGATGTGGTTGAGATAGAGGCCGAGGATGTCCTGTTTCGTGAAATTCTTCTCGATGCGGTAGGCGAGGATCGCCTCCTTGATCTTGCGGGGCAGGCGCCGCTCCGGGGTCAGGAACATGTTGCGCGCCACCTGCTGGGTGATGGTGCTGGCGCCCTGCACGACGCCTCCGGCGAGCACGTTGCGCACCAGCGCCCGCAGCACCCCCTTGAGATCCAGGCCGTGATGCGCGAAGAACGAGGCGTCCTCCGCGGCGAGAAACGCGTCCTGGAGGGGCTGCGGGACGCGCGCGAGCGGGATGACCACCCGCCGCTCGACGAAGAACTCGCCGATGACCGACCCGTCGGCGCCGAAGATTTTGGTCACCAGACTCGGGTTGTAGTCGCGCATCGACTCGACGGGAGGCAGTTCGGCCGCGTAACGGGCCACCAGGCCGAGCGCGGCGGCCCCGACGAGCACCCCGCAGGTGAACAGCGCGAGCAGCACGCGCGCGGCCACCCGGCGCAGGCTACCGGCGCGGCGCGCACGGCGGTGACGCTCAGGCACCTATCCCTCTGTTGGCAGGCTGCAGAGACACTCGTGGAACGGGCAGGCTGCTCAAAAAGGTCCAGGTGCAAGACGCACGAAATCCCGGCGAATGAGGCGTACGAGCAGTACGCCGCAGTGAGCCGGGATGAGTGCGACGCCGCAGATGGGCCTTTTTCAGCTGCCTGCCGGCGGGCATCAGGTGATGCTGAAAACCCGGGAGGCAGCCTTGCCGTCGAAGAGCCGCAACTGAGTGATCTCCTCGTAGGGGAAGCTGACGGGATAGCAACCCGAAAAGCAGGCATAGCAGAAGTTCTCGGGGCCGGGGTGGACGACGGAACGCAGGCCCTCGAGGCTCAGGTAGGCCAGCGTGTCGGCCGTGATGTAGGTGCGGGTCTCATCGGGCGTGTGCGTGGCGGCGACGAGCTCCTGCCGCGTCGGGGTGTCGATGCCGTAGTAGCAGGGGTGCGTCGTCGGCGGGCTCGAGACGCGCATGTGCACCTCCGCGGCCCCCGCGGCGCGCAGCATCTTGACGATCTTGCGGCTGGTGGTGCCGCGCACGATGGAATCGTCGACCACCACCACCCGCTTGCCCTCGACCACCGAACGCACCGGGTTGAGCTTGAGCTTGACGCCGAAGTGACGGATCGACTGGCGCGGCTCGATGAACGTGCGCCCGACGTAGTGGTTGCGGATCAGGCCGAAATCGAACGGGATGCCGGCGGCCTCCGCAAAGCCGAGGGCGGCCGGGACCCCGGAGTCGGGGACCGGGATGACGACGTCCGCCAGCACCGCGGTCTCCTCCGCCAACCGCCGCCCGAGGCGCTTGCGCACGTCGTGGACCGTCCGCCCGAAGACCACGCTGTCCGGCCGCGAAAAATAGATCAGCTCGAAGACGCAGTGCGCGCGCGCCGTCCCCACGAACGGGTGGTAGGAGCGCATCCCCTCGCGGTTGACGACGATCAGCTCGCCGGGCTCGACTTCGCGCTCGAACTTCGCGCCGATCAGGTCCAGCGCGCAGGTCTCGGAGGCGATGACGACAGTTTCGCCGAGGCGGCCGAGCACCAGCGGCCGGAAGCCGTTCGGGTCGCGCACGGCCAGCAGCTGGTCATCGGAGAGGATCAGCAGCGAATAGGAACCCTTGATGCGGTGCAGCGCGTCGACGAGGCGCCCGGGCAGATCGCGGTGCTCGGAGCGGGCCATCAGGTGGACGATGACCTCGGTGTCCATCGTCGACTGGAAGATCGCCCCCTCCTGCTCGAGCTCCTGGCGGATGTCCACGGCATTGACGAGATTGCCGTTGTGGGCCACGGCGATCGACCCGAAGCCGGTCTCCACGACGAAGGGCTGCGCGTTCTTGATCTCGCTCGACCCCGCGGTCGAATACCGGTTGTGGCCGATGGCGTGGTCGCCGGGGAGCTTGCGCAGCACATCGCGGTCGAAGATGTCGGCGACCAGCCCCATCGCACGGTGGGAGAACAGGTCGCGGTGGTCGGAGGAGACGATCCCCGAGCTCTCCTGGCCCCGATGCTGCAGCGCGTGCAGCCCGAGGTAAGTCAGATTCGCGGCCTCAGCGTGCCCGTAGATCCCGCAGACACCGCATTTCTCGCCAAGTTCCAGCGTCACGACTTCCTCCCTGCTCGTCAAAAATCCGGGTCCCGCCCGGCGTTGGTCGCTATAATAGGGCAGCATGAGGAAAATGCAAATGTCCCGCCGCGGCGCGCTGTGCGGATCCCTGCTCCTGCTCGTTGCGGCGGCCGGATGGCTCGCCGGTTGCGCCGGGTCGCGCGGCCGCGGCGGAGAAGTGAACTGGCGCGAGCAGGGACTCGCTTCCTGGTACGGCGCGGACTTTCACGGGAGGCGCACCGCCAACGGGGAGCGATACAACATGTATGCGATGACCGCGGCGCACAAGACCCTGCCGCTCGGCACCCAGCTCGAAGTCATCAACCGGCAGACCGGCCGGCGCATTCGGGTGCGGGTCAACGACCGGGGGCCGTTCGTCGCGGGCCGGGTCGTCGACCTTTCGCTGGCGGCGGCCCGCGAACTCGGGTCGGCAGCGGCGGGTGTGGTGCCGGTGACCCTCGAGGCCGTGCTGCCGGCAACGGCCTTCGCGGTCGCGGCCGCGAGCGCCCCTGCGGTCTCCTCCGGCACGGACGCGCCGCCCCGCGCCTCGCGCCCCAGCCGGCTGCCTGTCCCCCCGCTGCGGGGGGCGTTCGTCGTCCAGGTTGGCTCCTTCGCGGTCGAGAGCAACGCCCGCGGGCTTGCGGCGCGCCTGCCGGTGCCGCCGGGAAGCGCCCGGGTGCTGCCCTACGAGAGCAACCGCGGGACCTGGTGGCGGGTGAGGGTCGGCGGGTACGAAAACGAGGAGGAGGCCGACACCGCGGCCGCGGCGTTCGTGGAAGCGGGTCTCGCCGGCCTCGTCGTACGGGAAGATTAGCCCGATCCCGTCAGCCCGGGTCGTTCAGGAGGCCCTGATGCGCCCCGGCGGCGTTGCTTCGCGCGTCGCTTGTGCGGCGCACACGAGTGCGCCTCCGCGCGCGCTTGTCGCCGCCTTGCCGGAACGCATCATGACGCTCCTGAACGACTCGGGCAGCTTGTGCGCGGAAAGATCGTTACCGTTCAGGGGGAGTTGCCCTCGCTCCGCCGGGCAATGGCGCAACGCCGCAGATGGGCCCTTTTCAGCGGCCGTCACGGTAGCGGAGAGGTCGCTCAAAAGGGTCCAGGTGCAAGGCGCACCCCGAAGTGGATTCCGAGGCGGGCTGGTGCCCGCCGCAGGAAGACACGAGGTGTGCAACGCCGCAGATGGGCCCTTTTCAGCGGCCGTCACGGTAGCTGCGCCGCGGCCAGAATCGCCGGAACGCCGGGGGGATCCGGCAGCGGCTCGACCTCGCGATCGGTGAGCAGCTGCCACGCGGTGGCGTCGGCGAGCAGCCGCCGCATCAGGCGCGCGTGCAGTTCATGCCCGCTGCGGATGCCGACGAAGTGGCCGAGCACGGGGTACCCGAGCAGCGCCAGATCCCCGAGGCAGTCGAGGATCTTGTGTCGGACGAATTCGTCACGGAAGCGCAGCCCGCCCTCGTTGAGCACCGCATCCTCGGTGAGGACCACCGCGTTGTCGGGGGAGCCCCCGCGGGCCATCCCGTGCTCGAGCAGGATTTCGACGTCCCGCTTCAACCCGAAGGTGCGGGCCGGCCCGATACCGCGGGCGAACTCCCGCTCGTCGTGACGGTAGCTCCCGCGCTGCTCGCCGATGAGCGGGTGGTTGAAGGAGATCCGGCACGTGACGTCCAGCGTGTCGGCCGGGTAGAAGCCGGCGGCGCGCGTTTCTTCGACGATCTCGACGGCGCGCAGGATACGCAGATGCGGCTGCACCTCGTCCTGTTCGACGATGCCGGCGTTACGCACCAGGTCGAGGAAGGGCAGCGCGCTGCCATCCAGGATGGGGACCTCCGGAGCGTCCACCTGCACCAGGACATTGTCGATACCGAGGCCGGCGAGGGCCGCGAGCAGATGTTCGACGGTGCCGATGCGCACCCCCCGGGACTCGATGGTGGTCGCGAACACCGTGCTCGTCACGTTGCGCGCCGCGGCGGGCACTGCCGGTCTTCCCGGCAGGTCCACGCGCTGGAAGACGATCCCGCTCGACGGCGGCAGCGGCCTGAGCTCGAGGTTGACGATCAGACCCGAGTGCAGGCCGATGCCGCAGCACGCCGCCGGCTGCGCGAGCGTGCGCTGCGAGCGCAGTCGCATGGTCATGACGCGGGGTCCGGCGGCCGCGACTGGCGCCTGAAGGGCTTGGCGACGAGGCGCGTGCGGCCCTGCTCCCGGGTGACCCGGATCAGCACCGCCTCGCAACCCTGTTCCCGCTTGATCTTCTCGACCTTCTCGGCCAGCGCCTTCTGAAAGCTTTCGACCTGCAGCTTGGCGGTCGGCTCGCCGCTCTCTTCGCGCAACCGCCGGTAGGTCTCGAAGAACTGTTCGAGATGTCGCGGTTCGTGCAGGGGATCGGAGGTCAGGTATTCCCCGGGGTTCGCCGCGGTGTGGCCCGGCCGGCGCGGCTCCGGTCGCGCCGGCGCGGCCTGGCGGACCACGCCCCCGCCGGATCGCCCCTCCTCACGCTCGCGCAGCTTTCTGGTCCAGACCGTCCGGAACGAGTTGTAGCGGGCGACCAGCGAGGTGTACTTGAAGCCGAGCGTCGGGTTGTTGACCGGACGGCCGGCGTAGGCGCGCACGATCGCCAGCACGGCGTTCTCCGTGGCGGTAGGCTCGCGCCGCTCGAGGCCGCAGAAGAACCGGTCGTATTCCTTCTCGAGTTGGCGCAGCAGCGTCTCGAGCTGTGCTATGTCCTGCTCAGGTTTTGTCGCCACCTCGCCCCCGGAACCGCCGCGCCGCGCTGCCTACCCGGGCTGGAACACCAACTGGATGGAGCGCGCGCGGGGGCCGTGAAATTCGCAGAGGAAGAGGCCCTGCCACGGACCGAGGACCAACTCGTCGCCTTCCACCGCCAGGACGATCGCGTGACCGAGCAGGCTGGCTTTGACGTGCGCCGCGGCATTGCCCTGGTGCGTCCAGGGCCCCGCCCACGGCACGAGCCGCTCGAGATGGTTCACGAGGTCGGCGAGCACCATCGGGTCGTTGCGCTCGTTCAGCGTGAGGGCCGCCGTGGTATGCGGCAGGAAACAGTGCACCAGCCCGTGATCGATTCCCGCCTCACGCACCGCCTCACGCACCAGTGCGGTGATCTCCACCACTTCCGTGCGCCGGTGGGTCCGCACCTCAAGTCCGTGTGGTCTCACGCTCAATCCCTCCCTCGAGTCCTCTGCCGCCGGCGGCATCGCCTGTCGGGCGCTAGTCTCTCACATCCACGCGCAAACGTGAACGGTCTGACGCCGCTCACCGCGCGTCGACGAGACGACTCAGACCCGTGAAGACGCCGACGCTCAAGCTGCGCTCGCGCCCGTGACGGTCACGCAGCAGCAGCGTCGTTCCGGAGGCGGAACCTTGCGGGAAGTAGCGCAGTTCCTCGGGACGGCAGGAGACGATCTCGAGCGCCTCGGGCACGGAAAAGACCTGTTCGCCGGCGGCGGAGCCGAGAAGCACCAGACGCTCATCCTCGGGTAGGCAGTTCACCACGAGAATCTTGCGCTCCAGCACCGCGCGGCGCCGGACATCGTCGAGGAAGGACGCGGTGCGGCGGACGGCACTTTCGGCGCGCACGGAATCGAGAGCGGGCTGGATGGCCGGGGCGGCCATGACCCCGGCCACCGCGAGCAACACCAGGACAAGGACGAGTTCGATCAGGGTGAAACCCGCCGCCGCGGCGGGTCCGACCCTAGTCACCCTCGTCGTAGCGGATCTCTTTCTTGCCGTCCCCCGTCGAGGAGAGATCGAAACTGCCACCCTCGTCCTTGACCTGGTAGACGAACTCATTCCCCCAGGCGTCTTTGGGAATCTTCCCTTTCTGCAGATAGGGTCCCTTCCACCGGGGCGACGAGGACTGGATCAGATCGCCGAGCGCGGCCGGATACTCGCCGACGTCGAGGCGGTAACTGTCCAGCGCCAGCGCGATGATGTCCATCTGGGTGCGGGTGGTCTGGTCCTTGGCCTGATCGATCTTCGGGAAAAACGCCTGATAGACGATCGTCGAGAACAACCCGAGGATCACCATCACGACGAGCAGCTCGATCAGCGTCAGACCGCTCTCGTTGCCGAGCCGGCGGCGCCGCCCCGGGCCGGCGGCTAGAATGCCAGCTGGTTGACGCTGAAAATTGCCCATAAGATCGACAGAATGATCGCACCAATGACCAGACCCATGAGCAGAATAATAACGGGTTCGATCAGCGAAAGCAACCGGCGCGCCGCGGTTTCCACGTCCCGGTCGAAACTCGAGGCGACGGTGAGCATCATCTCTTCCAGGCGGCCGGTTTCCTCGCCGACGGCGACCATGTGCAGGAAAAGCGGGGGAAAGACGCCGGCGCGGCGCAGCGGCTCCGCGATCCCCTGCCCCTCCTTGAGGCCGGTCTGGACGTTCGCCAGCGAGTTGGCGAAGACCGAGTTGGTCAGGGTCCCGGTGACGATTTCGAGCGCCCGCAGGATCGGCACGCCGCTCGCGATCAACGTGCCGAAGACGCGCGCGAACCGCGAGACCTGGATCTTCACGGCGAGGTCGCCGGCGAGCGGAATCCGCAGCACGTTGCGGTCCCACCAGATGCGCCAGCGCGGGGTACGGGCCCCCACCGCCAGGCCGGCGCCCGCGGCGGCGATCCCCGCACCGAGCAGCCACCAGAATCGCCGCAGGAAGGCGCTCACGGCCATCAGCAGGCGCGTGGGTGCCGGCAGCCGGGCGCCCATGTCTCCGAAGACCTCGGCAAAGCGAGGAACGACGAACACCAGGAGCACGATGACGGCTCCGGCCGCGAAGACGCTGAGGAACAGCGGGTAGAGCAGGGCCGAGATCACGACATCACGGATGCGCTGCCACTCCTCGAGAAATTCCGCGAGCCGCTTGAGAATCTGATCGAGGGCGCCGCCGGCCTCGCCGGCCCGCACCATGCTCACGTAGAGTTCGTCAAAGACCCGCGGGTGCCGGGCCATGGCATCGCCAAGGCTGGTCCCCTCTTCGACGCTGCGCCGCACCCGGGCGATCACGTCGCGGAATTCCGGGTCGGCGGCGACCTCTCCGGCGATGCCGAGCGCATGGTCGAGCGGGATTCCGGCCTCGAGCAGCACGGCCAGCTGGCGCGAGAACTCGGCGAGACGACGGCCGCCGCCCCGGCGCAAGCGCAGCCCCCCCGCAGGCGATTCGCTCTCGGTCGCCGCGCTCACCGTCAGCGGAAAGAAGCCCAACTCCTGCAGACGAGCCGAGACCGCCGCGATGTCCGGGGCTTCGATCCGCCCGGACACCGCCGCCCCCTCGCGGTCCGTGGCGCGGTACGAGTAGGTCGGCAGCGTCTACTCCTCCTGGGTGACGCGCAGCACTTCCGCCGGCGTCGTCCGACCCTGTGCGGCCTTGTCGAGCCCGTCCCGGCGCATCGTCCGCATCCCGCCCCGGACCGCCGCATCGCGAATCACCCCGGCGCTGGCGCGCGCGAGGATCAATCCACGGATCTCGTCCGTGATCGGCAGCAGCTCGAAGATGCCGACGCGCCCGCGGAAGCCCGTGCGGGCGCAGGCGTCGCAGCCGGCCCCGGCGCGATATCCCGCGGTGTCGCCGGGGTCGGCGCCGAGCGAGAGCAGCAGCGCCGGGTCCGGTGGCGCGGGCGCGGCGCAGTCCGGGCAGACGCGCCGCACCAGCCGCTGCGCCATGATGCCGATGACCGCCGAGGCGATCAGGAATCCCTCGATGCCCATGTCCTCGAGCCGGGTGATGGCGCCCGCGGCGTCGTTGGTGTGCACGGTCGAGAAGACCAGGTGTCCGGTGAGCGCCGACTGGACCGCGATCTCCGCGGTCTCGCGGTCGCGGATCTCGCCGACCAGGATCACATCCGGGTCCTGGCGCACGATCGAGCGCAACCCGCCCGCGAACGTCAGGCCGATCTTGGGGTGCACCTGGATCTGGTTGATCCCGGTGATCTGGTACTCGACCGGGTCCTCGACGGTGATGATCTTCTTCTCCGGGGAATTGAGCCGATCGAGCACCGCGTAGAGCGTCGTGGTCTTGCCGCTGCCCGTCGGGCCCGTGACGAGAATCATGCCGTAGGGTCGCGCGATGAGCCGCTCGAAGCGGGCGAAATCGGCGCCGGCGAAGCCGAGGGTCCCCAGATCCAGCAGGACCTGCGAGCGGTCGAGCAGGCGCATCACGAGACTCTCGCCGAAGACCGTCGGCACGGTCGAGACACGGATGTCGATCCCGCGCTCGGCCACCCGCACCCGGATGCGGCCGTCCTGGGGCAGCCGTCGCTCGGCGATGTTCATTTTGGCCATCAGCTTGATCCGGGAGATGATCGCGGCCTGCAGGCGCTTCGGCGGGGACTCGACCTCGTGCAGCACGCCGTCGACGCGGTTGCGCACGATGAGCCGCTCCTCGAAGGGCTCGAAGTGGATGTCGCTCGCGCCGGCCTCCGAGGCCCGGGTGATCAGCAGGTTCACGAGGCGGATGACCGGGGCCTCGGAGGCCATGTCCCGCAGGTGGTCGGCGTCCTCCTCGGCGGGGCCGGCGATCACCTCGATGTCGCCCCCCCCCATGTCCTCGATGATCTTCTGGACGGTCGTCGAGCCCGTCCCGTACAGACGCTCGATCGCCTCGAGGATCTCGGCCTCCTCGCCGACCGCCGGATCGACCTCCATCCCCGTCCAGGCGCGGATCGCCTCGAGCGTCGCTGCGTCCGCGGGATCGGCCACGGCGATGCGCAGCCGACCGGAGTCGACCGCGAGCGGCACGCAACGGTAACGACGCAGGAAGTGGACCGCGACGGCGGGGCTGTCGAGCGGCGCGTCCGGGTACGCGCCGGCGTCGACGAAGGGCAGTCCGAGGCGAGTCGCCAGGGCGCGGGCCGTCTCAGCCGGAGGACGCACCGGCGCCGTTTCTTCCCGCTGCTCCCCGACCGTCATGCTCACCCCCGTCAGAAGTGCTTGCCAGGCAGCCGCCCGGCGGAACGCTTGATCCTCGCGACTGATGATAGCGCCAAACCCGCAGGCGCGGCAAGGAAGCGCTTGGGGCCCAGATCCGCGCGTACAAGCGGATCGAGGCAGGGTGTCTGCGAAACCGGTTATCCGGACCCCGGGCCCTGGTCCGGGGAGCGGGCGAGCCGCTCGATCTCATCGGGCCCGTGCAGCTCGCCCGCGTCCATGCCGGGGCAGTCGGCGGACTCGCGCTGCCAGGCGGCGGGCGTCGCGACGATGCGCGCCCAGAAGGGCCAGGTCCGGCATTGTCGCGGCCGCGCCTCGTAGGCCCGACACCCGCGCCCGTTCTCGAAGAGCACGCAGCGTCCGTCGGCCTCCTCCCGCAGGCTCAGCCCGTCATCGACGCGCCGGGTGTACCGCGCGAGAAACCCGGCGGTCTCCATCCCGAGACAGGCGGCGATCGCGGTCGCCTCATCGCCTTGAATCCAGACATAGCCGGGGGCGCCCGTGCAGCAGGAGCCGCACCGCCGGCAACTGAAGCGCAAACCGGCGGCGTACCAGGAGGGCGGGTTCAGGAGATCTTCTCCCCGGCGTCCTCCTGGCGGGCGAAAAAGCTCTTCGCCAGGTTCCGGGCCGTCCGGACATCCGGCGCGTTCTGGATTTCCTTCCAGAGGTAGTGTCCGAACTGGTAGTTCTTCGCGAAGTAACTGGTGAACTCGCGCAAGCGATAGAGATCGCGCGGGTGGGCGTAGTGTCCCCGCAGGAACTTCGCGAGGCGGCGATACACGGCGCTCCGCGTCCGCAGCCGAAGGGGGGGAACCGGCAGACCCCAGCGCGTCGCGATTTCGCGGAAGATCCAGGGGTGCTCGACCGCCGCACGCCCGATCATGACGCCGCGACAGCCGGTCTCGGCGAACATCCGCTCCGCGTCGGCGGCCGAGCGCACGTCGCCGTTGCCGATGACGGGGATGCGCACGGTCGCGGCGACCGCGGCGATCGGCTCCCAGCGCGCCGGCCGGCAGAGTTTCTCCCGGGCCGTCCGGCCATGAACCACAATCGCGTCCGCGCCCGCGGACTGGAGCATCTGCACGAATTCGAGCAGCCTTCCCCGGTCCTCTTCGGCGCGTATCTTGAACAGCAGCGGTCCGGAAGTCGCCGCCCGCATCGCCTCGGCCATGCGCCACGCACGGCCGAGGTCGCGCGTCAGCGCCGCCCCGGCGCCCTGTTTGAGAATCTCCGGCGCCGGACAGCCGAAGTTGAGATCCCAGGCCTCCGGCCGCCAGGCCTCGCCCGCGGCCACGGCGGGAGCGATCTGGTCGGGTTCGGCCGCAAAGATCTGCAGGCAGAGCGGCCGGTCCTTTTCAACGGAGGAGAGGAAACTCGATCTCCCGGGCACCTCGTGGCGCAACGCGCGGGCGCTGAGCATCTCCGAATAGTACAGGCCGACCCCGCCGAGCTCGCCGAGGATCCTGCGCAGCGGCGCGTGCGTGAGGCCGGCCATCGGCGCGAGAATCAGCGGCGGGAAAACCCGCAGGGTCCCGATTTCCAGGGGCGCGGGGTGAAAACCGCCGGGGAGGGGCTCGGGGACCGACACCGGTGCTACTTCAGGAGTTTCAGGTAGGTGCGCGACTGCTCTCCCCGATCGCCGTCGGGATCCAGTTCGACGACCCGGCGGAACTCCGCAGCAGCCGCGCTGCGCCGGCCGAGCTTGAACAGAACCATGCCCAGCTCGTACCGGGCGCGAGCGTCTTCCGGGCGCAGCAGCAGCGCCGCCATGAAGGCCTTTTCGGCGTCGGCGAGCCGCCCGAGCTGTGTGTAGCACATACCGAGCTCGAAGCGCCCCTCGGCATTGTTGGGCAGTATCGCCAGGGATCGTTCGTAGGCCTCGGCCGCCGCCGCGAAATCCTTCAGCAGGTAGGCCGCCTTGCCGAGGTTGTAGGCGGCGAACTCCGGCGTTGGGTAGGAGAGGTTTTCCAGGGCCTTGCGGAACTCCGCAGCGGCCTCGCTCAGCTTTCCCTGCGAGAGATAGATCAACCCGAGGTTGTTGTGCCCCTCGGCATACCCCGGATCGAGTTTGAGGGCGAGCAGCGTCTCCCGCTCGGCCGCCTGGTAGTCCTGGGTGTACAGGTAGAGCGTGCCGAGGGTCTGATGATACCGCGCATTCTTCGGGTCGAGCTTGATCGCCAGGGTCAGTTCCGGGTAGGCGGCCCGGCGGTTGATCTCGCTCTGAATGCCCCCGGACTGCTGAAGCGCCGCCGTAGCCATGCGGAAGTGCGCATCCGCGTCCTGCGCCCTGCGGTCGGAGATGCCCGCGCACGCGGCCAGCCCGCACAGCACCGCGCCGAGACCGGCGACCGCAAACCGTCGAGTGGTCACCGTCACTCGAGCTCGTCGATGACGATGAAGTCGGTGCGGTAGGCGGTCCCCGCAACCGAGCCATAGGAGAGGTTGGTGCAAACCGAAAAAGCCCCGGACTGATCCACGGCGAGACTGGTGCCCGCGACCTGGACGGCGCCCTCCTCGGGACCGACAGAGACATCCCCGTTGAACACATTGACGCGGTAGCTTGCGAGCACGCCGCCGCCCGCGTTCAACGCGTCGATTTCGATGAACACATCCTCGAGGTCGCGATCGCCGGTGTTCCGGGCGATGCCCCAGAGCAGGGCCCGTCCGACGGCACAATCCTCCCGGCCCTCGGTTACCGGGTCGATGTTGATCTTCCCCACCACGGTGACCTCCGCCACGGGCTGCTCGGGGGTGAACGGCGACCCGGGGAGGACTTCGTCGAACAGCGTGCACCCCGGCGCCAGGGCGACGAGGGTCGCGAAGAACATGGCCCGGGACAACCGGGAGTACCGACCGCGAAGCATCACGGGCGCATTATTTCCGCAGCACGGGAACTCTGTCAAGCCCGCCGGCCGGCCCCAGATCCGCGCGTACGCGCGGATCCAGCAGCAGAGAAGGCATTTCAATCGCTGAAAAAGCATGATTTCTTGCAGGAAGCATGGGGTGGCAGAGATCAAGTTTCACTTGAAGCATGCATTGCGATCAGACATGGGCAACGACCGGGATAAACCGGACCAAGTGACAAGCCTGACTCTCCTGATCCGCGCGTTACGCGCGGATTTGGGCCGGCCGGCGATCATGCGCCGAGCACCGCCAGGGCGCCGGCGCAGCGCGGGCAGACCTCCGGGTGGGCCGGCGCCTGCCCGACGCGGGTCGACCAGCACCAGCACCGCGAGCACTTGGCGCCGGGCGCGCGCGCCACCGACACGACCGGCCCCGCCGAGGCGGCGGGGTCTTCGCGGATCTCGACGGAAGAGACGATGAAGACGTCCTTGAGCTGTTCGCCGAAGCTCGCGAGAAAGGCCGACGTCGCGCCGTCGGCGTCGATCGTCACCGCCGCCTCGAGCGACTTGCCGATCTGGCCTTTGGCGTTCTCGAGCGCCTTGTTTACCAGGCGACGGATCTCGATCAGCCGCCCCCAGCGCGCGAGCAGCTCGTCGGCGCCCGGCGGCGGCGTCGTCCCCGCGAAAGTTTCGAAGAAGACACTCTCCCCCTTGCCGGGGCGGGCGGGCATCACCTGCCAGATCTCCTCCGCCGTGAACGAGAGGATCGGCGCCATCAGCAGCACCAGCGACTCGAGCACCCGGTGGAGCGTCGTCTGGGCGGCGCGGCGCGCCGGATCGTCGGGGGCGAGAATGTAGAGGCGGTCCTTGAGCACGTCGAGGTAGAACGCCGAGAGCTCGACAGAACAGAAGTTCAGCAGCGTGTGGTAGACCACGTGGAACTGGCAGTCGCGGTAGGCCTCGAGAACGCGCTGCTCCACCTGCGCCAGCCGCGCGAGCGCCCACTGGTCGATCTCCAGCAGCGCCGCCGGGGCTGCCGTGTGGCGCTCCGGCTCGAAATCGGCGAGGTTGCCGAGCAGAAAGCGCGCCGTGTTGCGGATGCGGAAGTAGGCCTCCGCCAGCCGCTTGAGGATCTCCTGGGAAATCCGGATGTCGTTCGTGTAGTCCTCGGCCGAGACCCAGAGCCGCAGGATCTCTGCGCCGTACTGCTTGATGATCTCCTGGGGCGCGATCACGTTGCCGACCGACTTGGACATCTTCTTGCCGGCGGAGTCCACGACGAAGCCGTGAGTCAGGACACTGCGGTAGGGCGCGCCGCCGTGGGTGGCGACGCCGGTCAGCAGAGCGCTGTGAAACCAGCCGCGGTGCTGGTCGGAGCCCTCGAGATAGAGATCCGCCGGCCAGGAGAGCCCGGGGCGCCCCTCGAGGACCGCCGCGTGGCTCACGCCGGAGTCGAACCAGACGTCGAGGATGTCGGTCTCCTTGCGCAGGCGCGAGCCGCCGCAGCCGGGGCAGAGCGTTCCCGCCGGAACGATCTCGGCGAGGTCGACGTCGAACCAGAAGTCCGCGCCTTCGACGGCGACGCGGGCGGCCACCCGTTCGAAGATTTCGGGCGGGGCGACCACGCCGCCGCAGTCCTCGCACAGCAGCACGGTTATCGGCACGCCCCAGGAGCGCTGGCGGGAAATGCACCAGTCGGGACGATGGGCGATCATCCCCGCGATGCGCTCGCGACCCCACGAGGGGATCCAGCGCACGCGGTCGATCTGTTCGAGCGCCGCCGCGCGCAAGCCCCGCTCCTCCATCGAGATGAACCACTGGCTGGTGGCGCGGAAGATCACCGGATGCTTGCAGCGCCAGCAGTGGGGGTAGCTGTGGGTGACCTGCCCCTCGCGCAGCAGGTTGCCGGCGTCGCGGATGGCCGCGACGACGACGGGGTTGGCGTCGAAGACTTTCTGGCCGGCCACGTGCTCGACTTCGGCGACAAACCGCCCCCGGTCGTCGACGGGGCTGTAGACTTCGAGGCCATAGCGCTGGCCGACGGCATAGTCCTCCTGCCCGTGGCCCGGCGCGGTGTGCACGAGCCCCGAACCGGCTTCGAGCGTGACGTGGTCGCCGAGCACGAAACGCGACTCGCGATCGAGGTACGGGTGACGGGCGACGAGCCCCTCGAGGTCGGCACCGCTCACCTCGCGCACGATGGCGTAGCCCTCGCGCCCGGCATCCTTCATGACCGTGCCGACCAAGTCCTTTGCGACGAGGAAGTACTCGCCGCCGCTCTCGACGATCGCATACGTGAACTCGGGGTTCGCGGAGATTGCGAGGTTCGCCGGGATGGTCCACGGAGTGGTCGTCCAGATCACGGCGAAGGCGGCGCGCTCCGGCAGTCCGCCGGCAAGCGCTTCCCAGCCGCGGACGATCGGGAAGCGCACGAGAATCGAAGGGGACTTCTTCTCCTCGTACTCGACTTCGGCCTCCGCGAGCGCGGTGCGGCAGGAGATGCACCAGTGTACCGGCTTGTGCCCGCGGTAGACGCGACCGGCGGAGAAGCACTTGCCGAGTTCGCGGACAATCGTGGCCTGGTAGGGGTAAGCCATCGTCAGGTAAGGCTCGCCCCAGTCGCCGAGCACGCCGAGCCGCTTGAACTCGCCCCGCTGAATATCGACGAAGCCCTCAGCGTATTTCCGGCACTCCTTGCGAAACTGACTAGTGCCAAGCTCTTTCTTTTTCGACCCCAGCGTCTTGTCGACCTGGAGTTCGATCGGCAGACCGTGGCAGTCCCATCCCGGGATATACGGAGCATCGTATCCTTCGATACTACGAGACTTTACAACGATGTCTTTCAGGATCTTGTTGAGCGTATGACCCATGTGGATATGTCCGTTGGCATAAGGAGGACCATCATGCAGGATGTAGGTCGGCCGACCGGCGCGCAGCGAACGCAACGTGCGATAGACCTTTCGCGACTCCCAGAATTCCAGCATCCCGGGCTCGCGCCGCGTCAGGTCGGCCTTCATCGGGAAGGCCGTCCGCGGAAGGTTCAAGGTACCTTTGTAGTCCATCGGTCAACTCCTCCCAAGAGCGCCACGCATGAACGGATCAGGCTTTCTTTATACCGCAAAACAGCTGAAAAGGCAAAGAAATAGAAGTGTTTTGACACTTTCGGCCCGTGGCGTATACTGCCCTGCATGAAAGGCGCCCTGGACCACCGACAACGGGGGCCTCATTATGTTTCCACAGAATATCTTCAGGTTATAATCACATTGCGCACAGCGCCGAATGGCAGGGGACAGAATGACAAATAACGATAAGTTACGAATACTTAGCCCGCTCGCACTCTTCGTTATCCACCTGGCCTATCTCGTCGCATGGAGTCCGGATCCATTCCTGAAGAAATGGATCGATGGTTCCTTTACCTTTTTTGTCGCCCTGGTGTTGTGCAACATCATTCGCGCGCGCATCGTTGCTCGAGCCGACCAAGACTTGCCCGACGACGCGGAGGACAGCGGGAGCCACTCGGAGGGTGACCGCGCGCCCTGAGCGTCGCCCTTCTGCGTCATGAGCAAACCCCTCCGCCGGGGGGTGCGTCCGGGCGGTCGAACCTTCCTTGCGGCAGGAAACTCTCGAGAGAGCAGGGGAGTATCACCGTTCAGGAGGGTGCGGTCATGGCGGCGCCGGATGGTGGTATTCGCGGTCGGGTGCTCCTGGTCGAGGACGAGGACCTGCTGCGCTGGTCGATCGAGCGCTTCCTCACCAAACGGGGCTTTTCCGTGACCACCGTACGGGACGGCGCCGAGGCTAAGGCGCTGCTGGCCGGCGCGCCCTTCGATGTCGTCATCACCGACCTCGCGATCTCCGGGGCGGACGGCCTCGAAGTGGCCGCGGAGGCACGGCGCCTGCACGCGGAAACGCAAGTCGTCATCATCACCGGGCAGGGCTCGAAGGACACGATCCTCCGGGCGCTGCGCCAGGGTGTTTCGGATTACATCGAGAAACCCTTCGATCTCGAACGGCTCCTGCTGACCGTCGAGAAGGCGCTCGAGAAGACGCTGGTCCTTCGGGAACTGATCCAACTCGCCCGCACGGACGGGCTCACGGGCCTCTACAATCAGCGACACTTCTACACAGTGCTCGAGGCGGAGATCAGCCGCGCCCGCCGGCAAAACCGCGCGCTCTCCCTGCTGCTCGTCGACGTGGACGATTTCAAGCGCTACAACGATCGCTTCGGCCATCTCGCGGGCGATGCCGCATTGACCCGCATCGCCGCCTGTCTGAAGCGGGCCTGCCGGCGGGACATCGACACCGCTTTTCGCTACGGCGGCGACGAGTTCATTCTCGTGCTCCCGGAGGCCGACCGGGCGACCGCCGAAGATGTCGCGGCCCGGGCGCGCCTGCTTCTCGTCGACGAAGGGCTGACTCTGACGGTCTCCATCGGGGTCGCCGGACTGCGCGAGGGCCAGGACCTCAGGGCCTTCATCCGCGAAGCCGACCAGGCGATGTACCGCGACAAGGGCGCCGACGCCTCGGGCGCCCTGCGCCACGCCAGCTAGCGCACCCGGCGCGACGGGCGCCTTGTCTCCCCGCCGGATATTCATTACAATCCGGCGCATGCTCAAGGATCACATCCAGCCGCACTCGCATTCCCTCGAGGAGGCGCTCGAGGGGCTCTGGAGCGCCAAGGAGCGCGGCAAGGAAAATCTCGCTGCGATCCAGGAGGTGACCAAGGTCACCCTCGGCCCCGAGCTTCTCGCCGAACTCACCGCCCAGGGGCTGGTGAACGCCGAGGCCGACCGACTCCAGCTCACCCCAGCCGGTGAAGACGCGGCACGCCAGGTGATCCGGCGCCACCGCCTGGCCGAGCGCCTGCTTCACGACATTCTGCATATGTCGGTCGAGGCCACCGAGGAGAGTGCCTGCGAGTTCGAGCACATGCTGGCCGATCAGGTGACCGAGAGCATCTGCACGCTGCTCGGCCACCCCCGCGAATGTCCGCACGGCTCGCCGATCCCCGAAGGCCGCTGCTGTCGCGAGGCGCGCGAGAGCGTCGAGAGTCTGGTGGTGCCCCTCACGCGACTGGCAACCGGCGAGGAGGGGAAGGTCGCCTACCTCAGTTCGGCCTCACCCTCGCGCCTGCACAAACTCATGGCGTTCGGGATCGCGCCGGGGATGCGAGTCAAGGTCCACCAGCATTACCCGACGATGGTCATCCAGTGCGAGCACACGCAACTTGCCATGGAAGAAGAGATCGCCCGGGACATCCACGTCTGGCGCGAGTCCAAGGCCTGAGGCCACGGCCGCGCGGGGCACGGGGCACGGGGGAACGATGATTCTCGACGACGTCACGATGCCCGAGTACGAGCGCGGGGTCCGGGCTTCGAGCACCGTCATCATCCCGTTCGGCTCGCTCGAAGAGCATGGGGACCACCTGCCGCTGTGCACCGACACGCTCCAGGTGGTCGAGGTCTGCCGCCGCGCCGCCGAACGCACCGGCGTCCACCTCGCCCCCGCGGTCGCGTACGGCGTCTGCCGCAGCACGCGCAATCACCCGGGCACGGTCGGGGTCACCACGGCGACCCTGCGGGCGATCGTGATCGATCTGGTGCGCGACTTCCACCGCCACGGCATGCGCTCGTTCGTGCTGATCTCCGGCCACGCCGGCAAGACGCACGTGCTGACGCTGGTCGACGCCGGAGAACAGCTCCTCGACGAACTGCCGGACATCCGCATCAGCGTGATCTCCGAGTACCACGAGATCCAGGCGGCGGGCAAGGCGCTCGTCGAGGCCGAGGACGACTCGCACGCCGGGGAGATCGAGACCTCGCGTGTCATGTTCCTGCGCCCCGAGCTGGTCAAGGGCACCTCCCCCGCCGAGTGGCCGGATTTCCCCGAGGCGCGCCTGGTGCGAGACAAGCGCCGACACTGGCGCGGCGGCGTGTGGGGCGACCCCTCGCGGGCGAGCGCCGAGAAGGGCCGGCAGCTGACCGAGATCGCGGTCGGGCGGGTGATCGAACTGATTCACGAACTCCTGGACTACCGCGAGACGGCCGGCGACGCCGAGCTGTCCTGAGCCGGGAGAAGCAATGGCCTTTTCATTCTGCTGGGAGTACCTGGGTTGCACCCGCGAGTGCCGGGTCCGCGAGGTCCGGACGCTCTTCTGCTGGCGCACGAAGGCCGGCGAGCTGCGCGCAGAGCCGGCGCAGTGCGAGGCCTGCGCCTACCGTCAGGCCTGGGTTCGCGGCGAGCTGAGCACCGCGGACTTCGTATCGAAGCACGAGCGGCGCGGGCAATACCGCAGCGCGCGACGCGTGCTGATCGTGGACGATGAACCGAACATCCTGTTCGCCCTCGAGGAGACCGTGCGCGATCTCGGCTTCGAGTGCATCGCGGCCTGCGACGGCGAGGACGCGCTCGTCATCGCGCGCGGGGCGCACCCGGACCTGATCATCACGGATGTCATCATGCCGCGGCTCAACGGCTTCGAACTCTGCGAGAAGCTCAAGGCCGATGAGGCGACCCGCGACATCCCGGTGGTCATGGTCACCGTACGCGCCGGCGAGCGGGACCGCGGCCAGGGCGCGTCGGCCGGCGCGGACGCCTATCTGACGAAGCCCTTCCACCTCACGGAACTGAAGGAACTCATCGACAAGCTGCTGCCGCGGACGCCCTGAGCGCAACGCCGCAGGCGGGCCCTTTTCAGCGGCGAGCGCGACTACAACTCGAGAAGCCGACCGCTCAAAAGGGTCCAGATGCAAGGCGCGCGACTGCCCGACGAATGAGGCGCACTCGTGTGCGCCGCAGTGAGGAGGGAGTCGCGCAACGCCGCAGGTGGGCCCTTTTCAGCGCGCGGCTACAACAGCGAGAGGGCCATCTGGGAATTGGCGGCGAGATCCATGTCCGTCGACTTCGCCAGCCGCTCCAGTTCGGGCCGGGCGACGCGCACCAGGTCGGGGGTGCTCGTGGCGAGGTTGCCGAGAGCGAGCACCGCATAACGCACAATGTCCGGGTTCTCGCTCCGCAGGAATTTCATCAGCTTGGGGATGTGCTCACGCACCATTTCGGGGAAATGCGCACCCGCGCTCCCGAACGCCAGCAGAATGCCGCTGCACGAGGCCTCGTGCGTCTTCTCCAGCTCGCGCACCAGACGGGGAAAGATCACCGGCAGCAGCTCCGGCGAGTTCGCGCCGATCTTGCCGAGCGCATGCGCCGCCGCCTCGCGTTCCTCGTCGTCGCCGTCGTCGAGCAGGGCCAGAAGCCGCGGGACCGCCTCGCGCGTGAGGTCCGGGTGATAGAAGCCGATGTTGCCCAGCGCGCGGGCGGCGTCGGCGCGGGCCTGGAGGAGTCCGTCGTCGAGCAGCGCGCGCAACTGCGATACCGCGGCCGCGGCCGGCTCCCGGTGCGTGAAGACCGCCGTGCCGAACGCGTACGCGGCGTCCGCGCGCACGTACGGGTCCGCGTGCCCGAGCAGCGAGGCGATCACCGGCAGCACCGGGAGGATCTCCTGGGGAAAGTCGAAGCCGACCCGCCCGACGACCTGGAGCAATGAACAGACGGCATCGCTCTCGGTACTCCGAAGCAACGGGACGACCTCGGGCAGGCGGCCCGGATGCGCATGCAGCAGCCGTTCGATCTCGCCGAAACGGGCGGCGGCAAACAGGCCGGCCAGGTCCTCTCGCTGCGTAAGTTCACTCCCCTTGGTCATCAGGGAAATACATACTCCGCTCTTGCCGGTTCGTCAACCACGGCCCGGCTTTCTGCCGCAAATAGCGCAGGACCGGCCGATCGAGCCACTCCACGCGCAAACCGCGCGCCGCGGATGGGCCATTTTCGGCGGCAGGCTCACCGGTTTTCCGTTGACACCATCACCTCCCCTCTCTACCATCCGAAACACATTATGCGAACCGCGAAGACCCCGCCGGCCACCACCGGCGAATGCTGGCCGAGTGCTCCCCTGCCCTGTCTCGTCATCGACCGCCGCGGGCGCATCCACGCCGCGAATCCCGCCGCTGCCGCGCTGATGGAAATCGGAGCGCAGGCGCTCGCCGGCCGCGACCTCCAGGAGTTCTTCGCGCCGGTGCCGCAGCTCGCCGCGCTGCTGCGCTCGCGCAAGGCGATCGCCTCCGGGGAACCGATCGAGGGCGCCCTCGCGCGACCCGCGGCCGCACCGCGTCCCGTGGCGGTTCGCCTGCAGAAACTCACCTCCGGTCGCGGCTCGCGCCTGCTCGCCTGGGTGCTCGACCGCACCGAGGTTCAGGAATTGCAGCGCCGGCTGGAGCGTTCGGAGAAGCTCTCGGCGATGGCGATCGTCGCCGGCAAGGTCGCGCACGAAATCCGCTCCCCGCTCAACTCGATCTTCCTGAACTCCGACCTGCTGCAGGAACGGGTGCGGCGCACGCGCGGCCCGCAGGCGGAGCGGCTTCGGCACTACTGCCGCGTGCTCGAGGAGGAGGTCGAACGCCTCAACGAAATCGTCGAGAGTTATCTCGCGCTGGCGCGACTCGCGGGAGGCGAGCGCCAGGAGACGGTCATTGAAGGGTTCCTCCGCGGTTTCGTCGAGGAGGTCGCCGCCGAAAATGCCCGCCGCGGGATCGCCGTCGGCACCGCGTTCCGGGCGCGCCCCGTGACGCTGCAGGTCAACCAGCGCCAGCTGCGTCGCGTGCTGCTCAACCTCTTCGCGAACTCGCGCGACGCGATGAAAGCCGGCGGCGCGATCACCGTCTCCACCGAGGATTCCCCGGCCGGCTACCGGATCACGGTGAGCGACACCGGCGAGGGGATTCCTCCCGAAGCCCTCTCGCGGCTCTCGACGCCCTTCACCACGCTCAAGGAGAACGGCAACGGCCTGGGGCTCTTTCTGGCCCGCGAAATCCTGCATCATCAGGTCGGTCAGCACGAGGTCCGGCTTCTTTGCGCGCGCGAGTTCCAGTCCCTCGGTTCCGGAGCCGGCGCAGAAGACGGTGTAGCCTTCGTCCTCGAGCCCCTCGCGCATCGCCGCGGACGTGTTCCGGTCGTCGTCGGCGACGAGAATCGTCTTCTTCACAGCCGCGTGACCGTTCAAGGACGTACCCATGCACGCGGCGACGGGACGGTGCCGTGCGGTCGCTGAGCTACGCGCTCGACCGCAGCTTGTCCGCCCCTGCGTTCAAAGTGTGCAACTCGCCCTTCGGGCTCAGACAGCACACTTTGCCCCTCCGGGGACACTTCGGTGCGGCCGCTGCGGTTCCCTCGCGCTTCGCCATGCGACCGCCCGTCACCGTCTCGCCGCCGCTGGATTTGAATACGGGAACAGCGCAGGGGTGGCGCGGAGGGGAGGTCTCCAGCGCCGGACCGAAGGGAGGACGATGGAGGTCCGCAGCGACAGGACCCCGCAGCGCGCACGGGAAACACCAATGTCGGCATTCGATCAGGCATAGGGGAGGGTGAGGATGACCGAGGTGCCCTCGTCCTGGATGCTCTGGATTTCGAGCCGGCCGCCGTGATGCTGCAGGATTTCGCGGGCCAGAAAGAGCCCCAGGCCGTTGCCGTTCTCCTTGAGCGTGGTGAAGGGCGTCGAGAGCCGCGAGAG
>JANOHV010000016.1:0-2302 GCA_031406795.1 Candidatus Rokuibacteriota bacterium | reverse complement strand
ATCTTCCTCGACGAGATCGGTGACCTCACGCAGTTGATGCAGGTCAAACTCCTCCGGGTCCTGCAGGAGGGGACCCTCGAGAAGGTCGGCGGCGAGAAGACCCTCCGGGTCGACGTCCGCGTGATCAGCGCGACCCACAAGGATCTGCGGGGCGAAGTGGCCGCCGGTCGCTTCCGGGACGATCTGTATTACCGGCTGTGCGTGGTCCCGATCACACTGCCCCCGTTGCGGGAGCGCGGGGACGACATCCTGCTCCTCGCCACGGAATTCCTCAAGAACTACCAGAACCGACCCGGGCAGACCGGGTATACGCTCGGGCTGGACGCCCGGCGCATCATCGAAAGGTATTCCTGGCCCGGCAACGTGCGGGAGTTGCAGAACGCCATCCAGTACGCGATCATCAAGTGTCACGGGCCGGTCATCGGCCCGCAACACCTCCCCCCGGCGCTCACGGCCGCGACCTCGTCCGGGGCTGCGCCCGCCCCGCCGGCACCGCGCCTGGCCCCACGGCTCACGCGAGCCGCGGTCGATGAAATGCTGCGCCAGGCCGGCGGCAACCGCGTCCAGGCGGCGCGCCTGCTCGGAGTCTCGCGGGCGACGTTCTACCGGTTCCTCGCCGCTAACGCGAAGTGAGCAGCGCCTCGACGGTCGCCTCACGCCCGTCGCGCAGGTACTTCAGGCCGACCTTGCCCGGCGGAAGGGATTTCAGCAGCGCGGAGAGTTCCCTCAGTCCCGTCAGGGTTCTGCCGTCGATGGCGAGCAGGAGATCCCCCGCGCGCAGACCCGCGGTTTCCGCGGGTGAGCCGGGCACCACCCCTTCGAGGCGGACTCCGGGCCCGGCGAACGCGAAGTCGGGGACGACGCCGAGGCTGACCTTGCGCTCCCCGGCGCCGCCACCGGCCCCCGGGCCTGGCGCTGTCGACGGCCCCGCGGCAGCCGCGCTGAGCCGGGCCTCCCGACCGGCCAGGTAACCGACGACCTCTGCGGCGAGCGCGGCCACTTTCTCGAGGCCGGCGCCGTCGATCTTCTCCACGGTGTCGGTCGGGCGGTGGTAGTCGGTGCTCGGACCGCCGAAGAGCTGGACCGCGGGGATGCCGGCGCGCCGGAAGGTCGCGTCGTCGCTCGCGTCGAGCTCCTCGGCCGCCATCGCGGTCTCCGCGCCGGCGAGATACCCGGCGCCGAGCAGGATGTGCACCCACTCCGGCGCGGACGCGCCTCCGAGCGCGAGAATCCTGCGGCCCTCGAGCCGCCCGATGGTGTCGAAATTGACCATGGCCAGCGTGCGGGCGGGTGCGAAGCTGTTCTGCGCGACAAAGTGCAGCGATCCGAGCCGGCCCGCCTCCTCTCCAGCAAAGGCGACGAAGACGACCGTCCGCGCCGGCCGCTCACCCCTGGCCAGCGTGCGCGCCAGTTCGAGCAGCACGGCGACCCCGCTGGCGTTGTCGTCGGCGCCGGGGTGGACGCGTCCCCGGTTCGCGGGCAGACTGCCGGGGTCGCCTTCGCCGAGGTGGTCGTAGTGCGCGCCGATCACTAGCAGGTCCTTCTGGAGATCGCGGTCGGTCCCCGGGATCACCCCGACGACATTCCTCACGACCGCCTCGCGCGGCGGGTTGCCGCCGCGCGCGCCAAACGCCTGGAACCAGCTGCCCGGCTTGTCGCCCGCCGGTGTCAGGCCGGCCGCGGCGAACGCCGCCACGATGTGCTCCGCGGCCTGCTCGAGCCCCGCGGTGCCGAACCCGCGGCCGCCGAGTGTTGGTCCGGCGAGCGTGCCGACATCCGCAAGCATGCGCTCGCGCGAGAAGCGCGGGGGCAGGGTGGCGAGAGCCTGGCGCTTCGGAAGCCGCGCCATCGCCCCGGCGGGGGGGGCGGTGTCCCCCGTCCCGATCGGGAGCGTCAGCGGCGATCCGGTCGCCGGCCAGCGCCCCTTGGCGACATTGGCGGGCTCGGCGCCCTCGAAGGCGAGGTAACTGTACTTGTGGTAGTGCGGCAGCTTGCGGCCGAGACCCGCCGCGGCCGCCGGGTCGTCGAGCGCGGCCCACGAGAGCGTGAGCTGTGCGTTTGCCGGGTGGCGCGCGGCGATCACGAAGGCGTGGCCGTCGCGCGCAACGGAGGAGCCCTCCAGGCGCACCTCGCGTTCGCCGATCACGGCGTCGTACCCGGCGATCGCGCCGCGCAGGGCGGGCAGGAACCGGTTCTCCCACCCGAGCAGAAAGATCGCCCGATCGGGGGGCAGATCGGTGAACTCCCGGTCTTCGCGGATCTCGACGTCGCCGGGGCCCGAGCGCCCGATCGCGCCGGCAAG
>JANOHV010000012.1:0-3537 GCA_031406795.1 Candidatus Rokuibacteriota bacterium | reverse complement strand
CAGGTGCGGCAGAAGCCATCGTACTGGCCCGCGGCGGTAACGCCGATCAGCATGTGGAGGTTCCCGGCCGTGACGCGGGTCGCGCGGGGCACGTGCGTGGTGTGGTCCCCGTTGGCCGGGTCGTCTACCAGGGCCTGCGCGTGGCAGTCAACGCAGTCCAGCTCGCCGCTCGCGGCGCTGGTGTCGCCGAGGTAGTTAGACTTCCACTCGTTCTTGGTGTCGGTGTGGTTGGTGAACGAGCCGTCGAAGGTCTCGCCCATCGGGTGTCGGGAGGACGCCGTCCAGTGGTTGACGACGCCCTTCATCGTGGTGCCGCTGTTGTTGAAGTGGCAGTAGACGCAGCCGATCGCGATCGGGGCGCTGCCGCCGTTCGCGTCCCTGATGTCCCAGAGCGCACGGGAGTTCGCGATCAGGAAGGACGTCCCCGTTTCCACCGCGCCGGGTTTCGAACTCATGTTGTGGCAATTGGAGCAGAGGCTGCCGTCCTCGGACGCGGTCGGGTTGTTGTGTGCCGCGAACAATAGCACCGGCGACATCAGCAAAGCGACCGCGAGCAGGGCAGCCGCGGCTCCGGCCGTGGCACCGTGGACCGACCTCAACACCCAAGACACTCGAGCGCTTCCCCTGTCATATCCATCGCTCACGACCCAGCCCCTCCGACTGATCCTGTCACCGTGATTCGCATCGGAATCCCGCTGTTGCCAATATTTCCACCCGCGCTGATCCCCTCTCGGGCCCGAACCGCTGAAAATATCTCACTATGATCGCAGTGTCGGCCACATGGACCCTCATTCGCCATCTTCGCTGCCGAAACTGCCGCATATACCGTTTTTATACGCACCGCTGCGGGATGGGTTACACCAACCGTTCTCCGCCCACCGGCTTCTCGGGCGCCAGAAGCCTGCGACAGTACTACATTTTTGTATCATATCATATCGTTATCTGCTCGGTGCCGAGCGGCTGTTCCGACGGTCGCGCACAAGGCCCGGACTCGCGCCTTTTCGTCCTTTTGCACGACCGTCTTTTCGAGCGGGATCACCTTCAATGACTCCAATCAATAGTGGCACCCGAGGCAAAGGTCGCTTTTGCTGCTGTACTCCGCCCGGGCGTACTTTCTGAACGGCGTGACGAGGTGGAGCGTGTGGCAACTCTCGCAGGTGTAGAACTGCTTCTTGACGCCTTTCCCGGCCACCTTGACGATCCGTTCCTCGAGGAGAATCGGCTCGTCCGCCGGCTTGCCCTCCCTGCGGAGCTGCTCGACCTTGGCGTTCCGGGCCTTGACCTGATCGAGGTAGCGCCCTTCGAGTGGTTTCCCGGAGACGTGGAGGTCGCGCATGATCTGCCCCCGCGTGATCTTTTGCCCCTTCGTCGGGTGGCACTCCCGGCAGTAGCTGTCGATGTCCTTGATCGGTTTCAACGTGATCTTCACTTTCTTGATCTTGCCGACATCCACGCTCGCCTCCGCCGTCCCGACGTACCGCACCGCGGATTCGCCGTCCCCGACCCGGGCGTCGGCGGTGAAAGCGATGCGCTCCTCCGCGGGGAGCCCCGTCGCGAGGCTCTTCTCGTCCGCCGTGGCCAGCTGGAAAGAGCGGTTGCGGGCGTAGACGGTGCAGGTCGCGAATTTCCTGCCGTCGGCGGTCGCCACGGTGATCTCCGCGTCACCCTTCGGCTTCTCTGCGGAATCAGGCTGCGGGGCCGGCACCTGGGCGTCGAGACGCCCGACGCCCAACAGCGCCGCGACCGCGATCGCTGCCGCGAGGATGGGGAACCGCGGCACAAAACGCCGGGAGTTCTTCATCAATAGTGGCAGGTATCGCACAGGTCATTCGTCGAATAAAATTTCACCCGCAGCATCCGGTTCGACGGCAGCGTCGACTCGACGGTGTTCGTGCCGTGCGCGCTGTGGCAGGTCGAACAGGGCGCGTAGTCGGTGCCGGCGGTCCCGGCCCGCGTCGTGATGTCGCTGTCGACCGGCCAGGTCAGAGGCTCGCCGTCGCTGATGACGTTAGCGATGCGGCCGAACTGGACCACACCGGCGGTCGGGTTCGACCCGTGCGTTCCGCGGGCCATGCCGATCCCCTCGTGGCAGTTGCGGTAGCAGGCGTCGTCGAACGAGAGTTGGACCGCGGAGGTGTCCGGGTCGCCGGCCTTGACGTAGGGGTAGGTCAGGTCGGTGCGCAGGTGGTAGGTGTTCAGGTAGCGGGTCCCCGCGCCCCCGGCGGCGCCGCCGTCGAGCACGCCGTCGAAGTGGTGCGACTGCAGCGCGTGGCAGGCAGAGCACGCCAGGTTCGGGGCAAGGATGCTGACTCCGGGCCCGAAGTCGGTGTCGGACGTCACCGACGCCGTGCCGTTGGCGCCGTGGCCGTTCACGTTGTAGCCCCACACGCCGTTGTCGTAGGGCCTGGGCGTGCCTCCGGTCCCGTTCGCGCTGTTCCCGTCGCCCATCACGTTCGGCGCCCAGGCGCCAGCCCCGCTGCGTCCGGGCGTCACGACGTTGTGGCAGCCCTCGCAGGTGCCGCCGCCGAAGTCGCCGTAGTTGGCGTTCCAGCCGCTGTTGGTGTTCATCACCCAGGTCGGGAGGTGGCAGGCCTTGGCGCAGCCGCCCTGGTCGGTGCCCGAGTCGATGTAACCGGCACCGGTCGTGGGCTGCGGCCCGTTCATCGTGATCGAACCATCGCCGTGGCCCGGAGCGGCACCGCCCCAGGTTTTGTTGTAGGCCGCTTTGCCCCAGCCGTGGCAGGTCTGGCAGTCGATGTGGGAGGGATCGACGCCCATCGCGTTACCGCCGGGGTTCAGCGCCGTGGGGTCGGTGTGGTCGGTGGTCGAGGCGTTGGCCTCGTTCCAGCGCCAGCCGCTGAAGTCGCCGTGGCAGTTGTCGCAGACCGGGTCGCCGGCGCTGTTGGCGGCACCCGGGACCGCGTCGGTGACGCTCATCCACTTGCGCCGCCAGAGACCGGCCGCGTCGGTGAGCTTGTAGTCGGTGTGGCAGGTCGCCTGGCAGCCCGTCGCCTGCACGTAGGTGACGACGTTTGCAGCCACCCAGCTGTAGGTGGTCTGTACGGAAGTCTGGGGCGCAGCGAGGTTCGGACCCGTCAGATGGGTGTTGGATGGGCCGGCCGCCGTGTGGCAGTGCGTGCAGGTCGCCGTCCCCGGCAGCACTTCGACCGGCGTCAGCTTGAACTGGACGTCGTGCGCCATCGCGTTGGTCATCGGACCGTGCAGCCCCGAGGTCGGCGCAGTGCCGATGTACGCGCCGCTGTGGCAGTCGGCGCAGGCCAGGACGGCTACGTCGAGCCAGTCGCCGGCCGACGCCGGGATCACGTCGTGGCAGGCGTTGGTGCAGTCGCCGCCGCCGAGGTAGGCGACGGTCGAGGTGCCGCCCATGTTCACGGTGCCGTTGATGTGGGTCGTGTAGGTGGCCATCGAGGTCTTGTTGCTCTGCGCCGCGTGGCAGTTGCCGCAGTCGTTCGGCACCCAGAGGCTGGCGTCGTGCTTGGTGTGCCGCGCACCGTCGAGGCCGGTCGAAGGCGGAGC
>JANOHV010000236.1:0-58141 GCA_031406795.1 Candidatus Rokuibacteriota bacterium | reverse complement strand
GTGTCCATCGCCCGGCTCGTCGCCGACGACAGCGTGAAGTGGATGCTGACCGAAGACATGGTTTCGCTGCTGCTGTTGGCGGAGGCCAGCCGGCGGGTCGAAGACGACATCTCGTACGTCTTCATCCAGGATCCCGCCGGCGCGGTGATGGTGCACACCTTCGGCGACACCTTTCCGACCGAACTGCTCCGGGTCAATTCCCCGAATTCACAGGGACAACCCCGCGTCCGCAAACTCGCAACCGCCGCAGGCACGATCTTCGATGTCGCGGTCGGCATCGGCGACGCCGGCCTGGGCACCGACCTCGGCAGCGTGCGCGTCGGGATCCTGGGGAAGAGCATCGAGGAGGGAGTCGCCGCCATGCTGTACAGCGGCGCGGGGATCACCGCCGTCTGCCTGGTGCTCTTCGGCGCGGTGGCGCTCTGGGGCGACCTGGTGATCATGCGCAACATCGAGGTGCTCAGCCAGGGCGCGGGGGCGCTTGGCATCGGCAACCTCGCGCACCGCATTCCGGTGACGGGCAGCGGCGAGTTCGCGCGGCTGGCCGCGGCGTTCAACGCCATGGCCGACAGCATCGAGCGCTCCGAGGACAAGCTCATGGATCTCAACTGCACCCTGGTGCACGAGATTGGCCAGCGCACTGCCGCGGAGCGCGGCTTGCGGCAGAGCCTGGATCGCTACGGGGCGCTCTTCCGGAGCGTGGGCGACAGTATCTACGTCCACGAACTGACGGCTGATGGGCGCCACGGCAGGATCGTGGAGGCCAACGACACGGGATGCGCGCGGCTCGGGTACACGCGGGAGGAACTGGTCGGGATGACCGTCGAGCAGATCGAGGCGCCGGGGGCGAGCGGGGTGGATTCCGCGTCCATCGCGGCGCGGTTGCGCGCGGGTGAGACGGTGGTGTTCGAGAGCGTTCACCGCACGCGGGACGGCCGCGTCTTCCACAACGAGGTCAGCTCCCGAATCTTCGATCTTGAAGGCGCGCCGCTGGCCATCTCGATCTGCCGCGATATCACCGAACGCAAGCGTGTCGCGGACGAACTGCGCCACGCCAACGCGGAGCTGGCGCGGCAGAATCTGGAGCTCACGAAACTCGATCGTCTGCGCGAAGGCTTCGTCCGCGATGTCTCGCACGAGCTCAAGACGCCGGTGGCCAAGCACGCGATGCAGCTGGAAATCCTGCGCGGCATCGCCGAGCGGGAGGGTTTCGCGCCGGCAGTCGGCAAGGTCGTGACGGTCATGGCGTCCTCCATCCGGCGCCAGCAGCAGGTGATTCGGAACCTGCTCGGGCTCGCGCGGCTCGAATCGGGCGTCCGGAAGTACCGCCGCGAGCGGTTCCGGCTCGATGAAATCGTCGGGAGCGTGGTCGAGGATTATCAACCCGAGTTGACTGCCCGGGGCATCGTCGTGTCGGTTTCGCTCGCGCCCGTCGAAATCACCAGCGATGCCGAGATGCTCTGGCATGTTTTTTCCAATTTGCTGAACAATGCGATAAAATTCCAGAAACAGCCGACGGGCGGGAGCATCCGGGTGGTGCTGGCGCTCGGGGGCGGCGCAGCCGTGGTGCGGGTCGGCGACGAGGGGATCGGGCTGACCCCGGAGGAACTCGCCCGGGTCTTCGACCGGTTCTACCAGGTCGCGGCGTCGGCCGAGGGGTCCGGCGTTGGCCTGACGATCTGCCGGATGATCGTCGACGGCGTCGGCGGCAGCATCGGGTTCGAGTCGGCCGGCAGGGGCCGCGGCAGCACGGCGGTGGTCAGGCTCCCGATCGGGGGAGGGGTGGGAGAGGCATGAAGACGCTGTTGATCGTCGAGGACGACACCGACATCCAGGACTACTACCAGATCCTGCTCGCCGATCTGGGGCTGCGGCTCCTGTGCGCCTACACCGGCAGGCAGGGGCTGGACTTCATCGATGCGGGCGAGCAGGTCGATCTGATTCTGCTGGACATCGTGCTGCCGCAGATGGGCGGGGAGGAATTCTTCCGGGAACTGCGGCTCGTGCGCAGGGCCGCGACCAGCGTGATTGTCTGCTCCGTCGACGAGAAGCTCATCGAACCGCTCCGCCAGATCGGCGAAGTCCAGGGCACGTTTCTCAAGGGCGAGCCGGGGAGCGTCCTGGTGGCGATGATCAGGGAGCAGCTCGGGCCGGAGTCGCCCTAGCGCTCGTAGAGGGCCTCGACGAAGGCCTCGGGGTCGAAGTCCTGCAGGTCCTCGACTTTCTCGCCGACGCCGACGAGCTTGACGGGCACCGGGAATTCGCGCGCCAGGCCGAGCACCACGCCGCCGCGGGCCGTGCCATCAAGCTTGGTCAGGACCAGCCCCGTCAACCCGACCGCCTCGTGGAAGAGCCGCATCTGCGAGAAGGCGTTCTGGCCTGTCGTCGCGTCGAGAACCAGCAGCGTCTCGTGGGGAGCGCCCGGGACGAGCTTGGCCGCCGTGCGCCGGATTTTCTTCATCTCCTCCATGAGATTGACCTTCGTATGCATCCTCCCCGCCGTGTCCGCGATGACCGTGTCGTAGCCGCGGGCGATCGCCGCGTTGATCGTGTCATAGACGACGGCGGCCGGGTCGGAACCGGGCTTCTGCGAGATCACGTCGAGGCCGGTGCGCTCACCCCAGATTTCGAGTTGTTCGGCCGCGGCGGCGCGGAAGGTGTCGGCGGCGGCGAGGATCACCCGGCGACCCTCGCGCTGGAGCCGGCGACCGAGCTTGGCCACGGTCGTCGTCTTGCCCGAGCCGTTCGTGCCGACCACGAGGATGACCCCGACTCCCTGCGCGGGCAGGACGATCCGTCCGGCGCAGGCCGACAGGATTTCCCGCGCCTGGGCCTTGAGGAAACCCAGGACTTCGTCGGGGGTGCGCACCTCGTTGCGGGCGACCGCGCGCCGCAGCCGGTCCATGAGCTCCTCGGTCGTGCGCGGCCCGACATCCCCCTGAAGGTAGATCTCTTCGAGTTCGTCGAGGAGCTGGGTGTCGACGCTGTTGCGGCGCAGGATCAGACGCTCGACCTTGTTGATGAAGCCGTCGTGCGTCTTGGCCAGCCCGGCTTTGAGTCTGGCAAACAAGCCCTGGCGCTCGGCGCCGCGTCCGAAGACCATCGCGGCTCCTAGGAGGCCTGCGCCTGATACTCGCGCAGCTGCACGGAGATCAGGCGCGAGACCCCGGGGTCGGACATCGTGACGCCGACCAGGTTGTTGGCGTTCTCCATGGTTCGCTTGTTGTGCGTGACCATCACCAGCTGCGAGTTGCCGACGGAGCGGCGCAGCACCTTGAGGAAGCGCATGATGTTCGACTCGTCGAGCGGCGCGTCGACTTCGTCGAGCAGGCAGAACGGCGAAGGCTTGACCATGAAGATCGCGAGCAGCAGCGCGATGGCGGTGAGCGCCTGTTCGCCGCCGGAGAGCAGCGAGATGTGCTTGAGCTTCTTGCCCGCGGGCTGGGCCAGGATCTCGACCCCCGCCTCCAGCGGGTCTTCGCCTTCCGCCAGGCGCAGCAGCGCGTGGCCGTTTTCGAGCAGCTGTGGGAAGATTTCCTGGAATTTTTCGTTGACCTTCTCGAAGGTCTCGAGGAACTTCTCGCGCGAAGTGGCGTTGATCTTGGCGATCGCCTGGCGCAGGTCGCGCGCGGCCTGGTCGAGATCCTCCTGCTGACGCCGCTGGGTCTCCAGACGATCCTGCAATTCCTGCTGGTCGCCCAGGGCCGCCAGGTTGACCGGTCCGAGTGCCTTGATCTGCCGGTCGAGGTCGCGATGGCTCTCCTCCATCGCGGCCAGCGAGGCGGCCAGCAGCTCGGCGCGGGCCGGCTCGTCGAGGAGCTCCTCGGGGCCGCTCCCGCGCAGCTCGACGACGCGCACGTGCAGGTGCTCGCGCCGGACCTGCTCTTCGGCCAGGTTGACCTGGAGGGTGACCTGTTCGGTCTGGATCTCCTCGCGGCGCGCGCGCATCAGCCGCAGCCGCTCCTCCGTTTCGCGGGCGCGGCCGAGCAGCTGGCGGTGGCGATCCTGGGCCTCGTTCAGACGCGCCTCGATGCGGTCGCGCTCCGCGGCCAGCAGCGCCCGGTCGCAGGCGAGCGTGTCGACGGCGCTCGCGGCCTCCGTGGAGGCGGCGAGCGCGAGCTCCATCGTGCCGGCGAGTTCCGTGCGCCGGCGGGTGGCGCGCGCCGTGTCGGCGACGAGGTGTTCGCGACGCGTGCCCAGATGGGCCGTGCGCTCGCGTCCGGCGGCGAGCTGCACCTGCAGCGCGGCGAGCCGTTCCATCGAGGAGCGCTCCTCGAGCAGGCGGGCGGACAGATCCGCTTCGAGCGTGGCCATCTCCTCCTCGAAGCGCGCCCGGGCCGTCGTCAGCTCGTTGCGGCGGGCGCGCTCCTGCTCGAGACCTTGTTCGACCTGCTCGCGCTCGGCGCTGACGCGCCCCGACAGGTCGCTGAGGCGCTCGCGCTGCGTGCTGTGGGCGCCGCGTTTCTGGCGCGAAAACAGCAAGTCCTTCTCGAGAGAGGCGATCTGCTGGGCGATGGCGCGCCCCTGCTGCTCGAGGCTGCGCGCTCCCTGATCGAGTGCGCTGACGCGCTCGCGCACCGTCTCCTGGCGCCCGGCGAAGTCGGCGGTCCGTTCGCCGGCCGCGGCGGCGATCGCCTGGGTCTCGCGAATCGAACGCACGAGCGGGAGCAGTTCGCGCGAGGGGTCGAGACGTCCCGCGGTCACCGAACCGTCGGGCCAGAGCACCTCGCCGAGCGGGGTGACGAACGTGCATCCCGGGGCGTCCCCGCGCCAGATCGCGAGAGCCGCGGCGAGGCTGCCGACGAGGTGGACGTCGCGCAGCAGGTGCTCGGCGAGCGGCCGCAGGTGCGCCGGCGTCGTCACGAAATCGATCAGCCGCGGCAGGCCGACCGCGGTGGCGGGCGGTTCCGCGGCCGCGCGGCGCGGACTGATCGGCAGGAAGGTGCCGCGCACCGCGGTGCCCTCCTGCAGGACGCGCGCCGCCTCGATCCCGGTTTCCGGGGCGCTCACCAGCAGGAACTTGAGACGGTCGCCGAGCACCGCCTCGAGGGCGACCTCGTGCTCGGCGGGAACTTGTAGCGCGTCGGCGAGGATGCCGAGCAACCCCCCGTCGAGATCGCGATGCGCGAGGATGCGGGCCAACTCCTCCTGGAAGAGTTCCGGCCAGCCGCTCAGGTTGCGCTCCAGCTCGCTGAGCGAGCCCAGGCGTGCGGTCGAGGCGTTGAACTCCTCGCGCGCGGAGCTGAGTCCGGCTTCGACGACCGCCGCCTCCTCGCGCGCCTGTCCGAGCTCGAGCGCGGCGGCCGCGGCCAGTTCGTCGTTGCTCTGCAACGATTCGCGCTGCGTCGACAACAGCAGCGCCAGGTCCTGTTCACGGGCGGCGAGCACGCGGTCCTCGGCTTCCAGGGCGGCGAGTTCGCCGGTCACGCGGTCCAGTTCACGGTCGATCGCTTCGGCGCGCGCCGCGAGGCGCGCCAGCGTGCGCTGGGATTCCGACTCGACACGGACGCCGTCCCGGTAGCGGCCGGAAGCCTCGTCGAGCGCCTCCTTGCGCTCGCGCGCCTCGGTGGCGGCCTCGGCGAGCCGCGCCGCGGTCTCGGCGCGAAGCTCCTCCTGGCCGCCGAGGGTTTCCTCGAGCCGCGCCAGCTCTTCCTCGATCCGGGCCAGATCGGCCGAGTGGCCGGTCACGAGCCCGGCCAGGTGTTCGGATTCCGCGCGATCGCTGGCGAGCGACTTCTGGAGCGCGGCGAGCCGGCCGCGAGCGGCGTCGAGCTGCTGTTCCAGCGATTCCAGGCGGGAGCGGTGGGCGTAGAACTCCTCCCGCAGCCCCCCCAGCGACTGCTCGACCTGGACCGACTCGAGGGAGCCGGCCTCGAGCCCGGCTTCCCGCGTGGCAGTCTCGGTCTTGAGCGCTTCCTGCAGTTCCTCCAGCGCGCGGATTCGCTCCGTGTGGGAGCGCACCCGCTCGAGCAGGGTATCGTGCTGGTGGATCAGGATCCGGACCTCGAGAGCCTCGTGCTGTCCCTTGAGCTCGTGATACCGCTCCGTCCTGCGCGCCTGGCGCTGCAGAGAACCGAGCTGGCGTTTGATCTCGGCGGTCAGGTCGTTCAGACGGACGAGATTCTGTTCGGTGGCGTCGAGTTTGCGCAGCGCCGCGACTTTGCGCTCCTTGAACTTGGCGATGCCGGCCGCCTCTTCGAGGAGCACCCGCCGATCCTCGGGGTGGGCGTCGACGAGGGAACCGATGTTCCCCTGGCTGATGACGGCGTACGCCTTGGGGTTGAGGCCGGTGTCGAGAAACAACTCGCGGATGTCGCGCAGCCGACAGATGGTGTTGTTGATGAAATACTCGCTCTCGCCGGAACGGTAGAGCCGGCGGGTGACGCAGATTTCGGTGAACAGGTTGTAGGGGACCGGCAGCTCTTCCCCGGTGAGTTCGACGGTCAGGGATACCTCGGCCATGCCGAGCGGGTGGCGCGTCTGGCTGCCGGAGAAGATCAGGTCCTCCATCTTCTCGCCGCGCAGCTGTTTGGGGCTCTGCTCCCCGAGGACCCAGCGGATCGCGTCGGCGATGTTGCTCTTTCCACAGCCGTTCGGCCCGACGACGGCGTTGATCCCCGGCTTGAAGTGCACCTCGGTGCGATCAAAGAAGGTCTTGAAACCGTGCAGCTGAAGCTTCTTGAAAATCAAGGCGATTCCTCCCTCGCACCCGTATGGACACCTTGTCAACCGGCAAGGCTGAAAGCACTACGCGTAGCGTGTTGATAACTATGCACAACAGCATATCAGGTGTCAAGCGGAAGTCGAAGCGCCGGCTACTTCTCCAAATCCATCCAGAGATAACCGGCCAGCGAGATGAAGAACAGGTTGGGGAGCCAGGCCGCAAGGTAGGGCGGGAGTTTTCCTGCATGCCCGAGCGAGATACCGAGCGAGATGACGATGTAGTAGACGAATGCGAGGCCGAGACTCACGCCGAGGCTGGCCACGACGCTCCCCCCCGATTTCGCGCGAAAGGAAATCGGGATCGCCAGCAAGGTGACGATGAAGCTCAGCAACGGCAGTGCCAGTTTCGCGTGGAGGTCGACGATGTAGGCGGTCGGGTTGAAGCCGCTGCGTCGGAGTTTACGCACGTACTCGCCGAGCGCGGGGAAGTTCATCACCTCGGGCCGCTCCCGGTATTGCGAGATGTCCCCGGGCCGCTCCGGCCGGCGTATCCGTTGGCGGAGGAAGTAGCCGGCCCTGATCGACCCGTCGGGAAGAAACGTCCTGATCGTGACATTGTAGAAATCCCAGCGCCCGCGCAGGTAGCGGGCTCTGCGCGCGTCGATGCGCTGGACGAGCCGCGTGCCGCTTGCGTCGAACCGGTACAGCGTCACCCCCTCGAGCAGTTTCTCGACGGGGTCGAGCAGCTGGATGTTGAAGATCGTGTTGCGCTCGCCGTAGAACCAGATGCGGTTCTGGCGGAAGATGCTGCGCGGCGGACGGTTCTTGATGTGAACGTCGAGCACGTTCTGCAGTTGGCGGGCCGATCCCGGGACCACGAACTCGTTGGTGAAGAAGACCAGCAGACTGGAGAAGGCGCCGAGGGCAACGAGCGGGGCGCACAGGTGCATCAGCGTCACGCCGCCGCAGCGCACGGCGGTTATCTCCCGGTGGTGATTCAGGATGCCGAGCGTCACCAGCAGGGACACGAGCATCGAGACGGGAGTGATGTAGAAGATGAACTGGGGCATCTTCAGAGCGAAGTACAGGAACTTCCAGCGAACCGGCGTCGGGTAGTTGACGAACATGTCGATCCGCTGGAAGAAGTCCACGAGCACGGTGATGCCGAGCAGACCGAAGAAGACGATCGCGAAGATCTTGAGAAACTCGCGGCTGACGTAGCGCTGGAGGATCGTCATTTCGCGGCTCTCCGCCCGCGGCGGCGGCCGGGCAGGCGCGGCCAGGTGAAGGGGGTCTCCGCGAGCACCTTGCGGAAGAGCAGGATCGTGGCGCCCCCGAAGAAGAAGTTCGCGGACCACATGGCCCAGAAGGGACTGAGCCGTCCCTGCTTGCCGAGCGGCTCGCCGGCGAGCAGAAAGACGTAGTAGACGATGGCGACGGCGATGCTCATGACGAAGCTTGCGAGTTTTTCGCCGCGGCGGAAGAGCACGCCCATCGCCACCCCGAGAAATCCGAGGATGAGCGCCGCGAACGGGATCGAGAATTTTTTGTGAATCTCGACCAGCGGCGCCCACTGCTGCACGCCCAGCTTGCGGTATTCGACCATTTTCGCCCGCAGTTCGCCGAGCGTCATCTCCCGCAGCCCCTTGGGCAACGAAAGGCTTTCCCCGGCCTCGTCGCCGAGGCTCAGCTGCAGATCGTGGGTGCGGAATTCGGAGTGCTGGTAGGTGGTGAAGTTGCGCGAGACCAGATGCATGCCGCCGTTTTCGAGGCGAAAGACGATGCGCTCCGACGAAGGATCGGCGATGAGCCAGCCGCGCTCGGCGATGATGGTGATGGGCTCGCCCGGGGGCTGGTGCTTCTCGGGCCGCGCGTCCGAGATGAAGATCCCCTCCATGACCGGATTGCCGGTCTGCGGTATGTGGTTAATGTAGATCACGAGACCCTCGAAATCGTCGTTGAAGATCTTTTCCCGCAGGCCGACGCTGGCCTTGGTGCGGACGATTTCGAACATGCTGACGCGGAAGGCCTGGTTCCCGGCGGGAAGGGCGGTGATGATCAGCCAGCTGGAGAGCGCCCAGGCGGCGACGGAGAACAGGGCAACCGGCAGCGAAAGCCGCAACAGGCTGAACCCGCCCGTCTTGAGCGCGGTCAGCTCGTTGTCGGCCGAAAGCCGCCCGAAGGTGACAACCGTCGCGAGGAAGACCGACATCGGGACCGTGAGCACGAGGATCGAGGGGAGCAGATACAGCACCAGCCGCAGGATCGTGAGGATGTCGACGCCTTTGTTGACGATCAGTTCCATGAGCCGCAGGATCTGGCTCATGAGCAGCAGGAAGGTGAAGATCATCACGCCGAGGAAGAAGGGCGGGACGAGTTCCCGCAGGAGGTAGCGATCGACGAGTTTCATCCGGCCGGATTATAACAGGGTGCGGGACGAACGCCCGGCAAAAGCAGGCCGCCAGCAGGTTCGCCGTGTTCTCCCCGTCCGCACGCCCGGAGGGCCAGGTGCGCGCCTGCCGCGGCCGGGGCCGCCTCAGCGGTCCGCTAACAGCGCGGGCCGAGGTCGGCGAGATCGGCGAGCGTCGTCGAGTCGAGGAACTTGTTGATCGTCGATCCGAGCTTCTCCCAGAGCATGTGCGTGACGCACTCGTCGGCGCGCGGGCACGGCTTCTTGCCGGCGCTGAAATCGTCGTTGCAGAACACCGGGAAGGTGCTTTCGCCGACCGCGCGAAGGATCTCGCCGATGGTGATCTTCTCGGGGGGCTTGCTCAGCATGTAGCCGCCGCGGGGGCCGCGCACGCTGGTGACTATGCCGTTCTTTCGCAGGTGGACGAACAGCTGCTCGAGAAAATTGAGGGAGATGTTCTGACGCTTCGCGACCTCTGAAAGTGGAGTCGGCCGTTCCGTCTGGTACGTGGACAGACAATAAAGCGCCCGCACGGCGTATCGTCCCTTGGTGGTCAGTCGCATGGTCCGCGTGTCTCCTTCAGACAAACAGCATTGTAGTTTACGGCAAAGTCCTACTAACCCACTGTTAAATTGTATTACCAAATAAATAAGCAAGTCAAGAGAAACGTTTCACAATGATAGGCGATCAATTTGGTCTGTTTCCCGGGGAGCAGGGCGGGGACCGAAGTCCCCGCCCTGGCAAGAATTACTTCGGCAGGGTCGCCGGGCTGGTCGCCGCGGCAGTTTCAGGGGGGATGATCTCCAGATACGCCCCGAGCGAGGCGAGCTTCTTCTCCTTGATGCCGGCCACCTCGAGGAGTTCTTCGAGTCTCTTGAGTGATCCTTTCTTCGTTCGCAGATCGATGATTGCCTGAGCCATGCGCGGACCGATCCCCGGGATGCCGACGAGTTCCTCTCGCGAAACCCGATTGAGGTCGAGCTTCTTCGGCAGCGGCTTTTCCGCCTTCGCCGCGGCGGGCACCGGTTGCGGCTTGCGGTCCGCGGCCGACGCCAGCGCGGGGACGAACAGCAGGACCGCCAGGAACACCATCACCACTTTCTTCACGCTGCTTCCTCCTCTTCGTGAGTCGACCATGAACGGATCATGCAGACAGCTGTTCGCGCAATTCATCCCGACGCCTCCTTATCATCGTCGCTACAGCGGCCTGCCACACGCTACGACGCGTAGCATGAGCCGTGCCAGTTGCCAGACGCCTGTCTATTCAACAGGTTGGAGATCCCGGCGACATGAACACGCGTGAGTCTTGCTCCCTCAAGGTCCGCGGATTCCGGCAGCTCCGGTCCCGGCAGACACACATCTTGCGGTCGACGGAGTCCTGTCGTTTTCCGAGAGATCGCGAGTGTGCTATCCTTCGGGCGCATGGACACCCCGAAAGCGCTTGTGGTTCGCATCCTGGGGCTCGGTGATGAGGGCGACAGGGCGCTGCCCTGGGTGGCTGCCGCCGTCGAGGACTCCTGGTCCGGTTTCGCCACGGTCGGGATCCAGAGCCACCGGGCCGGGGACGACGGCGGCCTCGCCGCCCGGTCCCTACGCCGCTGGTGCGATCGCGAGCGCGTCGACGTCGTGCTGACCGTAGGCCGCAGTGGGCACGAGCGCGCGGATTTCGCGCCCGAGCTGACTGCCGGGTTGCTGGATCGGGTCCTCCCCGGCGTCGAGGAACGCATGTATCTCGCTCCCGGGAAAGGCTGGTCCGATCTGCTCTTCCGCGGGAGAGCCGGAATGCGAAAGGGGACGCTCGTGGTCAACCTGCCGACTCGACGCGCGCGGATCCGGGCGATCGTGCGCTTTCTCGGTCCGGTCCTCGGGCATGCGATCGAGAAAGCTCGCGGAGGCGACCGGGAATGCCGCCCGCCGGGTGCTCCGTGAGGGGGGTCTTCGTCACCTTCGAGGGGACCGAGGGCACCGGCAAGAGCACGCAAGTGCGGCTGCTCGCCGACGCTCTCCGGGCTGCCGGACGGCGCATGATCGTCAGCCGCGAACCCGGGGGCACCGCTTTCGGACGCTCTCTGCGCGGCATGCTGTTGGACCCTGCCGGCGCGAACATCGCGCCGTGGGCGGAACTGTTTCTCTACCTGGCCGATCGGGCGCAGCACGCGCGCGAGGTCATCGCTCCCGCGCTCGAGCGCGGGGAGTGGGTCATCTGCGACCGATTCTCGGACGCAACGGTGGCCTACCAGGGGTTCGGTCGGGGGCTGGACGCGGCCTTCATCAGGGAGGCCTGCGCCCGCGCCGCCGACGGGCTGGCGCCAGACCTCACGCTGCTGCTGGAATTCGACGACGTCGCCGTGGGCATCGACCGGGCGCGGCGGCACCAGCAGGTTGACGGGACTGCCGGCGTGGAGGATCGGTTCGAGTACGAGGATCTCCCGTTCCACGTGCGGGTGCGCGACGGCTACCGGTCGCTCGCAGCGGCCGAACCACAGCGGATTCGCCGTTTGCCCGCCGAGCTTCCGGCCGAAGAACTGCATCGGCTGGTGCTTGCGCAGCTGCAGGACTTCGTCGGGATGCGGGCGTCAGCGGCCGGGTGAGGCGATGATCTTCGCGAACCTCGTCGGTCATCAGCGCGCCAAAGAGCTGCTCGCTCGCGCGCTCGCCCATTCGACCGTGCACACCGGATACCTGTTCGCCGGACCGGCGGGCGTCGGCAAACACCTCGCTGCCGCCGAGTTCGTCCGGGCGCTGCTCTGTCGTGAGGCCGGAACCCGGAGCGCGCCCTGCGGTCTGTGTCCCTCCTGCAAACTCGCGGGCAGCCCCGCGCACCCGGATTCGACGACGGTCGCGCCCGATGAGAAGAAAAAAGCGAAATCGATATCCATTGATCAGGTCCGCTCTCTCGGCGAGTGGCTTGCGCAGTCCCCCACGTACGGCCAGCGCAAGGCGGCCATCCTCGACCCGGCGGATACCCTCGGTACCCCCGCGGCCAACGCCCTGCTCAAGACGCTGGAGGAACCGCCGCCCGGGAGGGTGGTGATCCTGATCGCGCAGCGCCCCGGGGCGCTGCCGCCGACGGTGCGCTCACGTTGTCAGCAGGTCTCGTTCGGCCCGCTCGCGGTCGACGAGGTTGCCGAGGTGCTGCGGCGCAACAGCTGGCCGGCGCAGTCGGCGCGGCAGGCGGCGGCGCTCGCGGAAGGGAGCCCCGGAGGCGCCCTGGAAAAGGACGGGCGCCTCTGGCAGGAGGCGGCGGTGTCCGTGCGCGCGCTCCTCGACACGCTCGCATCGGGGGAGCGCGGTGCGGCTCTGTCCTTCGCCGAGTCCGCGGGGGAGGGGCGCGAGCGGGCGCTGGCGGCGCTGCGCGCGTTGATCGGCTTCTCGCGGCTGGCCGCGCGTCAGCGTCTCGGCGACCGTGGCGTGGACCCCGACTCGGTGCCCGTGTTGCTGGGGCGGATGGGGTCGGAGCAGATCGGCTGGTTGCTGGCGGGTGCTCTGGAGACCCACCGGCGGCTCGAGGGAGACCGCCCCCCGAACGCGAAACTCGCCCTCGCCACGCTGCTGGCGGGCGCGACGGACGCCCGGGTGCGGCAATGAATCTGACAAAAGCGGCGGCGCGCACCGGGCGCGATGCCGGAGGGGAGACGCGCGCATGATCGAGGTCGTGAAAATTCGCCTCCGCGAAGGGGGCAAGATCCAGGACTACGACACCAACCACCAGGAGTTGAAGATCGGCACGCGCGTCATCGTCCCGACCCCGGACGGCCTGACCCTCGGGACGGTGGTTTCGAATCCTCAGCGGCTGGACGAGGAGTACATCAAGGTCTCCTTCCGCAGGATCGTGCGGCCGGCGACGCCGGAGGACGAGACGCACGTGCTGCGCCACCGACAGCTCGAGCGCGACGCTTTTCGCTACTGCGTCGATGCCATCGCGCGGCTGCAGCTGCCGATGAAACTCGTCGAAGTCGAGTATCTCTTCGAGGGCGGCAAGGCGGTCTTCTACTTCACCGCCGAGGGCCGGGTCGATTTCCGGCAGCTGGTCAAGGAACTGGCGCACGAGTGCCGGATGCGGATCGAAATGCGGCAGATCGGCGTGCGCGACGAGGCGCGCATGATCGGCGGCTACGGCATCTGCGGCCGGGAGCTGTGCTGCGCGAGCTTCCTGTCCGACTTCGAGCCGATTTCCATCCGCATGGCCAAGGACCAGGACCTGCCGCTCTCGCCCGGCAAGGTTTCCGGCGTCTGCGGTCGCCTGATGTGCTGCCTCGGCTACGAGGCCCGGGTCTACGAGGAGTTCAAGAGGGGGCTGCCGAGGATCGGCGAGAAGGTGCGGGTGCGCGAGGGCGTCGGCCGGGTCCGCAAGTACAACATCTTCGAGGACGCATTCACGGTCGAGCTCGAGGGTGGGGAATTCGTGAAGGTGCCGAAAAAGGACTGGAGCCGGGTGCCGCGGGCGGACGAGGCGCCGGCCCCCGCCGCCCCCGCCGGCGGTGAGGGTTCGGCAGCGGCTCCGCCGCCGGTCGCGCCGCCGGCGCGGGCCGGGGAGGGGCGGCAGGACCGCCGCGACCGCGGTTCCCGCCGGGGGCAGGGGGGCCGCCGGCCGGAGCGGGGGGGGGAGCGGCCCGAGCGACCGAAACCCGGCGGCGAGACGCCTTCTTGACAAGTCCCGCCCGTCACAACTACTATTATCGGCTTCCGTCCGCGAATTGAGGGCGAGGCGCCCCGGCAGCCGGGGCGGGCGGTAACCTGCAATCGAGAAAAGGAGTGCGACAATTCCCATGAAAGTCATCCTGAAGGCAGACATCGAACGGCTCGGCAAGGTCGGAGAAGTGGTGACCGTCGCCCCGGGCTACGCCCGCAATTTCCTGATGCCCCGCGAACTGGCCTTCGAGGCCACCGAGAGGAATCTCAACCGCATCGAGGTCGACAAGAAGCGGTACGTGAAGGTTCAGGCCAAGGCTCGCGTGGAGGCGGAAGCCCTTGCGGCCAAACTCGGCGCCCTGTCGCTGACGATCCGCCAGGCGGCGGGGGAGAGCGACAAGCTCTTCGGGACCGTGACCACGATGGACATCGCCGCGGCACTCGAAAAGGAAGGGTTCGCGATCGACAAGCGGCAGATCACCGTCGAGGAGCCGATCAAGACGCTCGGCATCTACACGGTGCCGGTCAAGCTGACCCACGACGTCAGCGCCGCCCTCAAGGTCTGGGTCGTCCGGGAGTAGGGCCTCCCGGAGGCCCTGAGCCATGGCGCCCACGGCCGCCGCTGACCCGGGTTACAGCCGGCTCCCGCCGCAGAACATCGAGGCGGAACAGTCCGTCATCGGCGCGATCCTGCTCGACAACGGCGTGCTGCCGCGGGTCATCGAGATCCTCCAGCCGGAGGATTTCTACCGCGGGCCGCACCGCCGTGTTTTCGCCGCGATGCTCGACATGTTCGAGCGCGACCAGGCGATCGACCTGCTCACGCTGCGCGAGCGCCTCGAGCAGAACAACCAGCTCGAAGAGATCGGCGGCGCCGTGTACCTGGCCTCCCTCGTCGATCTGGTGCCGACGGCGGCCAACGTCGCCTATCACGCGCGCATCGTGCGTGAGAAGGCCATGATGCGCGGCCTGATCACGGCCTCCACCGAAATCGCGGCGATGAGCTACGAGGGCTCGCGCGATGTCGAGGGTGTGCTCGACGAGGCCGAACGCCGCATCTTCGCCCTCTCGGAGCGCAGCATTCGCGCCGGGTTCGTGCCGATGAAGAAGGTCGTCAAGGAGAGTTTCAAGATCCTCGAGCAACTCTTCGAGAAGAAGACCCAGATCACCGGCGTTGCCTCGGGCTTCACCGATCTCGATCAGCTGACCTGCGGTTTTCAGCCTTCGGACCTCGTGATCATCGCCGGCCGGCCGAGCATGGGCAAGACGGCGTTCGTGCTCAACATCGCCGAACACGTCGGCATCGAGGCGCGCGTGCCCGTGGCGATCTTCTCGCTCGAAATGAGTCGCGAGCAGCTGGCGATGCGCATGCTCAGTTCGGTCTCCGGCGTGGACGGCAACCGGCTGCGCCGCGGCTTCCTCAGCCGGGAGGACTGGCCGCTGCTGTCGCGGGCCGCGGGGAAGCTCTCGGACGCGCCGATCTTCATCGACGACTCGGCCGCCTGCACGGTCCTGGAGATCCGCGCCAAGTCCCGGCGGCTCAAGACCGAAAGCGGGCTGGCCCTCGTGATCGTCGACTACCTGCAGCTGATCCGCGGCCGCGACCGGACGGAGAACCGCCAGCAGGAGATCTCCGAGATCTCGCGCTCGCTCAAGAGCCTCGCCAAGGAGCTCAAGGTGCCGGTGATCGCGCTCTCGCAGCTCTCGCGCGCCGTCGAGTCGCGCGGCGGGGACAAGCGGCCCCAACTGTCGGATCTGCGCGAGTCGGGCGCCATCGAGCAGGACGCCGACGTCGTGGCCTTCATCTTCCGCGAGGACATGTACCGCGAGACCGCCGACCAGCACACCAGCGTCGCCGAGGTCATCGTACGCAAACAGCGCAACGGGCCCACGGACACCGTGAAACTGGCTTTCCGCAAGGAATGCACGCGCTTCGCGAACCTGGCGCCGGGCTACCAGGAGTGACGCCGGGCATCACCGGCACGCACGCTCCGGGGCGCCCGACGCGGGCCCTGATCGACCTCGAGGCCCTCGCGCACAACGTGTGCCTGGCCGTGCGCCTGGCTGGGCCGGAACGGCGGGTGCTCGCCGTCGTCAAGGCGGACGCGTACGGTCACGGCGCGGTCCCCGCCGCGCTCGCCGCGCTCGCCGCCGGCGCCGCCAAGCTCGGCGTCGCGACGCCCGGCGAGGTCCGCGCGCTGCGCTCCGCCGGCATCGAAGCCCCGGTGTTGTTGCTGAGCGAAGTCTCCCCCGATCGTGCCGGCGAGATGACCCGACTCGGCTGTTCGCTGACCCTGTACACGCTCGCGTTCGCCGAGGCGCTCGAACGCGAGGCGCAGCGGGCGGGCCGGCGCGTCGCCGTCCACCTCAAAGTGGACACCGGCATGGGGCGGCTCGGCATCGCTCCAGCCGACGCGCTGCCGTTCGTCGCGCGGCTTCGCGATTTCCCGCACCTCGTCCTCGAAGGGCTCATGACGCACCCGAGCGAGGCCGAACAACGGGAAAGCGCGGTGACGCGCGGACAGATCGCGACATTCGAGGCGGTCTGCGGCGCCGTCGAGGCGATCGCCGGGAGCCTGCGCTGGCGACACATCGCCAACAGCGCGCTGCTGCTGCCCGGCGAGCCGCCGGGAAACCTCGTGCGTCCTGGTCTGATGCTGTACGGAGCTTCGCCCGCGCCCGGGCTGCCCCATGCGGGCGAACTGCGCCCGGTGATGAGCTTCACCACCGCGGTCGCCTTTCTCAAACGGGTGCCGGCGGGGACCCCGCTGAGCTACGGCGGAACCTTCACGACGCGGCGCGAAAGTCTGATCGCGACTCTTCCGGTCGGCTACGCCGACGGTTACCGCCGCGCGTTCTCGAACCGCGCGAGCGTCCTGGTGCGCGGTCGGCGCGCCGCCGTGGTCGGCACCGTCTGCATGGACCTGTGCCTGGTCGACGTCACCGGCATCCCGGGGATTGCCGTCGGCGACGAAGTCGTCCTTCTCGGCAGCCAGGGCGAGGAGCGGATCACCGCCGGGGAACTTGCGGCGCATGCCGGGACCATTTCCTACGAAATCTTCTGCGGCATCGGACCGCGGGTCCCGCGGGTCTTCTGCGGCGGCCCCGCGGAGTGCGCTGCCGCCGTCGGAGCCGACGCCCGGATCCCGGGCGACCGGCGGCGTGCCCGCTCGTGAGCGAGAAGAGCCGCTATCTCTGTCAGGGCTGCGGTTTCGTGTCGCCCAAATGGCTGGGGCGCTGTCCCGACTGCGGTTCGTGGAACAGCCTGATCGAGGAGGTCACCGGCGGCGGCCGTTCGCCGCGAGCGAGCGCCGCCACGGCCGACGATGCCCGGCCGCAGCCCCTGGACAAGATCTCGGCCGACGACGCGCCGCGCATCCCCACGGGCAGCGCCGAATTCGACCGGGTGCTCGGCGGCGGGCTCGTGCCGGGGAGCGTCGTCCTTCTCGGCGGCGACCCCGGCATCGGCAAGACGACGCTGCTTCTCGAATATCTCGGCCGCCTCGCCGCCTCACGCTCGGAGCAGGTGCTCTACTGCTCCGGGGAGGAGTCGCCTCGGCAGATCAAGCTGCGCGCCGACCGTATCGGTCTGGCCACGGACAGACTGATCGTGTTCGCGCAGAATTCGCTCGAGCCGGTGCTCGCGGAAATCCGCCGCCTGCGGCCCCTCGCAGTCGTGGTCGACTCCATCCAGACCGTCACGACCGCAGCGCTCGAGTCGACGGCGGGCAGCATCAGCCAGGTGCGCGAGGTGGCCTCCCAACTCATCGCCGTCGCCAAGCGCCTGGAGGTCCCGGTCTTCCTCGTCGGACACGTCACCAAGGACGGGACGCTCGCCGGACCGCGCGTTCTCGAGCACATGGTCGATACCGTGCTGTATTTCGAAGGAGAAAACACCCGGGATTTCCGGATCTTGCGTGCCGTGAAGAACCGTTTCGGCTCGACGAACGAGATCGGGGTGTTCGAGATGGGGGACGGCGGCTTGCGTGAGGTCGCCAACCCGTCACGGCTCTTCCTGCGGGAAGACCGGGGCGAACTTGCCGGCAGTGTGGTCACCGCGTCCGTGGAAGGGACACGCCCATTCCTGGTCGAAGTCCAGGCGCTCTGCGCGCACTCGTCATTCGCTTCGCCCAAACGCGGCTGCAGCGGCACCGACGCGGGTCGCCTGGCGATGCTCCTCGCGATTCTCGAGAAGAAACTGGGGCTGATGCTCGCCGATCAGGATGTGTATCTCAACCTCGCAGGCGGCATCCGTGTGGTCGAACCGGCGACCGATCTGGCGATCGCCCTCGCGGTCTTCTCGAGTTTCCGCAACGCCGTGGTCGACCCGGGCATGGTCGTCTTCGGAGAAGTCGGCCTGACCGGAGAGGTTCGCGGCGTCTCCAACCCCGAGGCCCGGATCAAGGAAGCCGCGAAACTCGGGTTTCGAAGCTGCCTGCTCCCGCGCGCGAACATGCCGCGGGTCGCGGGAATGGAACGGGAAATCACCATTTCCGGCGTTTCCACGCTTGCGGAAGTCATAGATCGAATGATCTTGTAACTCAATGAAATACAACGACATTATATGCACACATTCTATGCATGGCGGTTCATCAGCCTGTATTCTGCGTCGCACCTTGAGAAATTCACACCTTTGCCAACAACTTTTCAACAGCTGTTGTGAAAACCAAAGGTAACTCGTTGAATTCTCGTGAGGTTTCTGTGAAGCTCGATCCTGGAGACCGGGACCTGTACCGGAACAGCATCACCGCGACCGATCTGGTACGGTCCCGGGTTGTCGTGAAGGAAACCGACGTGTTGGTACTCTCGGAGTGCGATATCGGCGCTCTCGTGCGAGACATAGTCCTGACGCAGCGGGACCGCCTGGAGCGCTTCATCGCGAAAAACCCGGCGTTTCGCGATTCGCTCGCGCCGATGGTCGTCCCCGATACCGCGCCGGCGATCGTCAAGTGCATGGCGCGGGCCGGTCAGGCTGCCGGGGTGGGCCCGATGGCCAGCGTCGCCGGCGCCGTCTGCGGAGCCATCGCCGGCGCGGTCGGCGACCGGGCGCGGGAGCTCATCCTCGAGAACGGCGGCGATCTCTACGTCTCCAGCACCCGGGAACGCATCGTCGGCATTTTCGCCGGTTCCGACGAGGGCGGCGGCGCCATCGGCCTGCGCTTGACGCCGGATCGCACACCGATCGGCGTGTGCACCTCCTCGGGGAGGATCGGGCACTCGCTGAGTTTCGGCGATTCGTCCGCGGTAACCGTGCTTGCCCGCTCCTGCGCCCTCGCTGATGCCGCTGCAACGGCGGTCGGCAACCGGGTGCGCGGCAGCCATGGTGTCCAGGAAGGGCTGGCCGCCGCCCGCGACATCCCCGGTGTCCTCGGGGTCGTCGTCCTGCGACGCGGGCAGTTGGGGGCCTGGGGCGACGTCGAGATCGTGGCGCTTCCGGAGACGACCCCGTCGTGATGGAATTTCTCCTGCCATGCGCCGGCTTCATTTCGGGGTCGATCCCCTGCAGCTATCTTGCGGCGCGGTTGTTCTCCGGGAAAGATATCCGCAAAGAAGGCAGCGGCAACGTCGGCGCCACCAACGTCTTTCGGGTGGCCGGTCGCTCGGCGGGAATCACCGCAGCGGCGGGCGACGTGCTGAAGAGCCTGGTGCCGGTTCTCGTGGCGCGGCTGGTCGGAAGCACGCCACTCTGGCAATCCGTGACTGCGGCGGCGGTCATCGCCGGGCATTGTTACTCCCCGTTCCTGAGGTTCCGCGGCGGCAAGGGCGTCGCCTCCACGATCACGGTGTCGCTGGTGCTCTGCTGGCCGGCGGCGCTGGCCTTCGGGGCCGTCTGGATGGGCGTCTTTCTCGGCTGCGGGTATGTCTCCCTTGCCTCCATCCTCGCGTCTCTGGCGCTGCCGTTGGGCTCGTTGCTGGCGCAGGCCGACCGCTCGACGACCCTGTTCTTCTGCCTGGCGTCGGCCTTCGTTTTCTTCAAGCACCGGGCGAACATCCGCCGACTCCTCGACGGCAGCGAATTGCGTATGCGCAAGCGGGGCGGGTAGCGGCTACCGGGAACTTTTTGCCGCGGCTGCCGTCTATCCGACGGAAAACCGGGATTGCGGCTCCGACACCAGAGACAGGGAGGATGCCAGACAGAAGATGGCCACACCGCCAAGGCGGGTTGCGGCAGGGGCGGCTTCGCGGAAGTCTGCGGCTGCGCCTGGGAATTCGGGAGACCTGGCAGGTGCTTGCGCGCCCCGGGGGTCTCTGGTATAAATCAGCGTTCATTCGGATGCGGGAACGGTTCCCGTTGTCGAACATGGAAGATGGAAGACGGAGGGTGGATTAATGAAGCAAGCAGTACGGATGATGTTCGCGACCGGGGTTCTCGTCACCGGTTTGGTTGCCTGCAAGTCGAAGATACAGGAGTCCCCCCAGCAGCCCGCCCCGCCGCCCCAGACGACGGCGCCCGCCCCGGTGACGTCGCCGCCGCAGGCCGCTGAGTCCGCGGTTCAGGCGCCGGCCCGGTATTTCACCGGAAAGGTGCTTGAGACCATGGACGCCGGCGGTTACACGTACGTTCACGTCGACAACGGCACGGAGAAGATCTGGGCCGCCGCTCCGCAATTCGCGATCAAGGTCGGGGAGAAGGTCACGGTCCCCGAGGGCATGCCGATGAAGGACTACGAGAGCAAGACCCTCAACCGGAAGTTCGACGTGGTCTATTTCGTCGGCGCGATCGGCAAGGGCGACCAGCCGCCCGCGCAGATGGCGGCGCCGGCCGGCGGCCCGGTTGCCGGCGAGCAGGGCCAGCTTCCGGAAGGGGCGCACCCGAAACTCGATCCCGCGCAGGCCGCGAAGGACGCCAAGGTTTCCTTCAGCGGGATCAAGAAGGCCGACAAGACCGTCGGCGACATCTACGCCCAGCAGGCGAGCCTGGGCGGCAAGGAAGTCACGGTTCGCGGCAAGGTGGTCAAGTTCAGCGCGCAGATCATGGGCAAGAACTGGGTCCATGTCCAGGACGGCACCGGCCAGACCGGCGGCAACGACCTGACCGTCACGACCGCGGACAACGCCAAGGTCGGCGACACGGTGCTCGTGAGCGGCAAGATCACGCTGAAGAAGGATTTCGGCATGGGTTACAAGTACGACCTGATCATCGAGGACGGCAAGGTCAAGACCGAGTAACACCGCCTTCAATCGCCTCGAAGCGCCCCGGCCGCAGCCAGCGGTCGGGGCGCTTTCCGTTCGTGCGGAGCTCAACGCCGTAGATGGGCCCTTTTCAGCGGCCCCAACGGTAACGGAGAGGCCGATCAAAAGGGTCCAGGTGCAAGGCGCGTTCATCGAGATGCCGGGCGGGGATCAACCCCGCCCCTACGACGACTTCGTGCGGACGTAGGGGAGGGGTTCACCCCCTCCCGCGTCAGATCGGCCCTTTTCAGCGGCCGGAACGTTACGAGTATTGCAGGCGGTGAAGTTTGGCGTAGATGCCGTTGAGGTGGAGCAGCTCGGCGTGCGTGCCGCTCTCGCGGATCCGGCCCTTGTGCAGCGTCACGATCCGGTCGGCGCCGCGGATCGTCGAGAGCCGGTGCGCGATGACGATCGAGGTGCGCCCCGCGAAGAGCACCGCGAGCGCCTGCTGGATCAGCATTTCGCTCTCGGAATCGACCGAGGAGGTCGCCTCGTCCAGGATCAGCAGCGGCGGGTCATGGGCGAGCGCCCGGGCGAACGAGAGCAGCTGCTTCTGGCCGACCGACAGCAGCGCCCCTCGCTCGCCGACCTCCGTCTCGTACCCCCGCGGCAGGCGGCGGATGAACGAGTCCGCGCCGACACGCCGCGCCGCCTCCTCGGTCGCCTCCGGCGTGATCTGCGGGTTCCCGAGCGCGATGTTGCCGCGGACCGTCCCCGAGAAGAGGAAGACATCCTGGAGCACGACCGCCATCTGCCGGTGCAGGTGCCGCTGCGTGTATTCGCGGACGTCGCGTCCATCGAGCAGCACCGCCCCGGACTGCGGGTCGTACAGGCGCCCGAGGAGGCTGATGATCGACGACTTGCCGGCGCCGGTCGCGCCGACGATCGCGACGAGCTCCCCCGGGGCGATCGCGAGGGAGATGTTGCGCAGGATCTCCTCCCCGGGCTTGTATGAGAAGCTGACGTCGCGGAACTCGACGGCGCCCCGGGCGCGGCCGGCCGGGGCGGGAGCCTCGGGGTCGCGGATTTCCGGCACGCTGTCGAGCACGGAGAAGATGCGTTCGGCGGCCGCCATCGCCGACTGGAGGATGTTGAACTTTTCCGCGAGGTCCTGCACGGGTTTGTAGAAGCGCTGAACGTACTCGAGGAAGGCCACGAGACTGCCGAAGCTCAGGGTCCCGCCGATGATCTGCACGCCGCCGTACCCGAGCAGCAGCGCCATGGCCAGCGCGCCGATGAACTCGACGACGGGAAAGAAGATCGCGTAGGCCTGCACGGCGCCGAGGAAGGCCTGACGGTGCTCGTCGTTGATGCTCTCGAAGCGCGCCGCCGCCGAGCGCTCGCGCCAGAAGAGCTTGACGACCGCGATGCCGCTCAGGTGCTCGTTGAGATAGGAGTTCATCCGCGCCACTTTCTGGCGGATCGCGCGGAACGAGCGGCGCACGCGGCTGCGGAACAGGATCGTCGCGCCGAAGAGCAGCGGCAACACCGCGAAGGAGACCAGCGCGAGGCGCACGTTGATGGCGAGCATCGCCGCGACGACGCCGATCACGGTGAACAGATCGCCGAAGACCGTGATCGCACCGCTGGAGAAGAGTTCCTGAAGCACCTCGACATCGCTGCCGACGCGGGTCATCAGCCGCCCGGTGGGGTTGCGGTCGAAGTACGCGAGCGACTGGGCCTCGATCCGGTCGAAGACCGCCAGGCGCAGATCCATCATGGCGCGTTGGCCGATGCGGTAGGTCAGCAGCGTCTGGGCGTAACGCAGCGCGAAACCCGCAAGCGCGGCCGCGATGAACAGCAGCGCGACCCGATCGAGCCCGGAGAGGTTCCCGGCCGCGATGTACTGGTCGATGCCGACCTTGACCAGGTACGGACCGACCAGCTGCAGCAACGCCGCGCCGAAGAGCAGCAGGATCGAAAACGCCACCTCCCCGCGGTAGGGCGCGAGATAGCCGAGCAGCCTGCGCAGCAACGCGCGGTCGAAGCCGCGCGGCTCGATTTCGTCGATCAGGTGGTCGTGGCGCATCAGCCGTCCTCGCGCTCGAGCTCTTCGGTCAGCAGCTGCTGGTCGATGAGCCGCCGATACGAGCCGCCCGCGGCCATCAGGGCCTCGTGCGTCCCCGATTCGACGAGCGCCCCGCCCTCCAGCACCAGGATGCGGTCGGCGCGCCGCATCGTCGAGAGGCGGTGCGAGACGAACACCACGGTGCGCTCGGGGTGCGCGCGCATCACGCCATCGAGAATCCTCTCCTCGGTCTCGGTGTCGACCGAGGAGAGCGCGTCGTCGAGAATCAGCAGCCGCGGGCGCCGCAACAGGGCCCGGGCAATCGCCGCGCGTTGTTTCTGGCCGCCGGAGAGCGTGATGCCGCGTTCGCCGACCAGCGTGCTCCAGCCGTCGGGGAAGCCTGCAACGTCATCGGCGAACTGCGCGGTCGCCCCCGCCGCCGCGACCTCGGCGAGCGTCGACGCGTCCACCTCGCCCTCGGGCAGCGCGATGTTCGCCGCGATGGTGTCGGAGAAAAGGAAGGTCTCCTGGGGGACAAAACCGATGCCTGCGCGCAGGCGCTCCAGGCGCTGGCGGTTGACGTCGACCCCGTCGACGAAGACGCAGCCGTCAGCCAGCGGCCAGAGCCGGGGGATCAACGAGAGCAGCGTGCTCTTTCCCGACCCGGTGCGGCCGACGATCGCCACCCGCTCGCCGGCCGCCACCGCGAAGCTGAGCTCGCGCAGCGCCGCGTCGGCCCGTCCCGGATAGGTGAACGTGAGCCGGCGAAACTCGAGGGAGGCGCCGCCGCTCGACGCCGCGGGGGCGACGGGATCCGCGGGGTCGGCGACGGCCACCGGGGCCAGAAGGATCTCGTTGATCCGGCCCATCGCCGCCGAACCCCGCTGAAACAGGCTCACGACCCAGCCCAGCGCGATGGTCGGCCAGGTCATCAGGCCGAAGAGCGCCATGAAGGCGACGAGCGTGCCGAGGGTGCACCCGCCCGCGATGATGCGGCGCCCGCCGGCCCAGAGGACGATGAGCGTGCCGAGGCCGGCGATCATCGCCACGAGCGGGTGGAAGAAACCGAGCGCGCGGGCCAGTCGCATGTTGCGGGCGAGGTACTCGCGGTTCGCCGAGAGGAAGACCTCGCGCTGAGCTTCTTCCAGCCCGTAGGTCTTCACGACGCGGATGCCGGAGAAGTTCTCCTGGGCGGCGGAGTTCAGCCGGGCCTGCTGCACCTGCACGTCGAGAAAGCGGCGGTGGTAGAGCTGCGCGGAGAGGTACATGACCAGCGCGATCGCCGGCATCGGCAGCAGGGACCAGAGCGTCAGCACGGGGTCGAGGGAGAGCATCATCGCGATGGCGATCACGAAGGTGAAGACCGTGTTCGCCAGCTGCATGATGCCCGGACCGACGACCATCCGCACCGCCTCGATGTCGGAGGTGGCGCGGCTCATCAGGTCGCCGATCCGATGACGCTGGAAGAACTCCGGGCCCTGCGCGAGCAACCGGGTGAACACGAGATTGCGCAAATCGAATTCGACCTCGCGCGAAACGCCGATGACCTGCAGCCGCGACCAGTAGCGGAAGAGGCCCTGCAGCAGCGCGGCGCCGATGATCAACGAACAATATCTCAGCAGGGTCGTCGCGGTCAGCCGCGCCTGCAGGCCGTCGATCGCCAGTTTCGCGACCCAGGGCCCGACGAAGGTGAAGAGGTTGGTCAGCAGCAGCGTGAGAATGCCCAGCGCCAGGACCCGGCGCTGGCGGGTGAAGGACGGTTTGAGCGTCCGGTAGGCCGCGAAGTCCGCCATCGATTACGGGTTCGGTCGCTCCGGGGGCACTTCGCCGTAGCGCGAGAAATGCATCGAGAACGAGGCGCGGCCCTGGGAGAGCGAACGCAGGGCGGTCGAATAGCCGAAGAGCTCCCGCAGCGGGGCGAGCGCGTCGATCAGGCGGATCGTCCCCTGCTGATGCATCGCCTCGATGCGGCCGCGGCGCGCCGAGAGATCGCGAATGATCTCCCCGGTGTACTCCTCGGGCGTCTCCACCTCGAGGAGCATGATCGGCTCGAGCCGGATCAGGCCGGCCATCCCGGTCGCCTCGCGAAAAGCGCGCGCGGCGGCGATCTTGAAGCCCATCACGAACGGGTCGTCGGCGCGGAACAGGACTCGGGTCACGATCACCTCGAGGTCGGTGACCGGGTAACCCGAGAGCATTCCGGCGCCGAAGCAGTCGGTGACGCCCTCGGTGATTGCGGTGCTGACCGGTTCGGGGAGGGGCGCGGCGCGCGGTTCGAAGACGACCCGCGTGCCGGCGCCGCGCTCGAGCGGCCGGATCGACAGCGCGACCTCGGCCCGCATGGTCTGCCCGGCGATCTCGCGCTGGAAAGCGGCCTCGTGTTCGATCGCGCGCGAAATCGTCTCGCGGTGGATGACCTGCGGGCGGCCCGAGCGCACCGGCACCCGAAACTCACGGTCGATCCGGTCGAGGACGATTTCGAGATGCAGTTCGCCCATGCCCGAGATGATGTTCTGGCCGGTGTCGGGGTCGGTCCGCACCCCGAGCGTCGGGTCCTCGCCGGCCAGCTTGCCGAGCGCCTGCGCGAGCTTGTCGGTGTCGGCGCCGCTGCGCGGTTCGACTGCCAGGGCGATCACCGGGTTCGTGAAGCGCATCGGTTCGAGCAGCAGCGGTCGGGCCGGGTCGGTGAGCGTGTCCCCGGTGCCGGCGCTCTTGAGCCCGGCGGCGGCCACGATGTCGCCCGCCACCGCCTCGTCGATGCGCTCGCGCTTGTTGGCGTGCATCCGGAAGATCCGGGCGACCTTCTCCTGCTGCGACCGCGTGGTGTTGAGCACGGACTCGCCGGCGCGGAGCCGGCCGGAGTAGATGCGCAGGTAGGTCAGGCGCCGATCCTCGGCGGTCATGACCTTGAAAGCCAGGGCGCAGAGCGGCGCCCCGATCCGCGGCTCGCGGTGCTCGATCGCCCCGGTGCCGGGGTTGGTGCCCTCGACGGGCGGGACATCGGCGGGGGAGGGGAGCAGGTCGACGACCGCGTCGAGCAGCGGCTGCACGCCCTTGTTGCGAAGCGCGCTGCCGCAGAGCACCGGCGTGATCGCGCGGGCGATGGTCAGGCGTCGCACCGCGGCGAGGATCTCCTCGGCGTTCGGGTCGGGATTCTCGAGGTAGATCGCCAACAGGCCCTCGTCATGCTCGGCGACCGTCTCGACCAAGCGTGCGCGGGCGGCGGCGGCGGGCGCGGCCAGCTCGGCGGGGATCGCCGCGATCTCGACCTCCGCGCCGAGATCCTCGCTCCCCCAGAGCAGCGCCCGCATGCGCAGCAGGTCGACGACGCCCCGAAACTCCTTCTCGATGCCGATCGGCAGCTGCAGGGACACCGGCACGGAACCGAGACGCTCGGCGATCGCGGCGACGACGGCGTCGTAGTCCGCGCCGATGCGATCGAGCTTGTTGACGAAACAGACAATCGGCACCCGCCAGCGCTGCGCCTGACGCCAGACGGTTTCCGTTTGCGGCTGCACCCCCGCGACGCCGCAGAAGACCGCGATCGCACCGTCGAGGACGCGCAGCGAGCGCTCGACCTCGATCGTGAAGTCGACGTGCCCCGGGGTGTCGATGAGGTTCACCTGGTGCTCGCGCCAGGCGAAGGTGGTGGCGGCGGCGGTGATCGTGATCCCGCGCTCCTGCTCCTGGGGCATCCAGTCCATCGTCGCGGCGCCATCGTGAACCTCGCCGATCTTGTGACTCCGGCCGGAGTAGAAGAGGAAACGCTCGCTGACCGTGGTCTTGCCGGCGTCGATGTGCGCGATGATGCCGATATTGCGCGTGCGCGCGATCGGCGGGTGCTGGCTCATGGGGTCGGTCTCCCGGGACTCTCGATAGCGGCGGTCTTCACCGTCCGGACGTAGCGCTTGACACCGTCGACGATGGCCTGCGCGATCAGCTGACGGTAGGCCGGGTCGGCCAACCTGCGGCCCTCCGTACGGTGGTTGATGAAGGAGACTTCGGCGAGCACGCTGGGCATCTGCGCGCCGATGAGCACGTAGAAGGGCGCCTGCTTGACGCCGAGGTTCTTGATGTCGGGGTACTTGCGGTGCAGGGTGTCGTGCAGCGAGCGCTGAATCCGCGCGGCGAACTGGCTGGATTCGTCCATTTTGGAGTTCTGGATCTCCCGGACGATCTGCTGCAGATCGCTCATGTTGGCGACGGCCATACTGTTCTCGCGCGCAGCGGTCTTCATGGAACGCACGTTCGAGGCGAGGTTGAGGAAGTAGGTCTCGACGCCGCTGAGCTTGCCGGTGTCGCTCGCGTTGCAGTGCAGCGAGAGGAACAGGTCGCCGCGGGCGGTGTTCGCGAGCGCCGTGCGCTCCTCGAGCGGCAGGTAGACGTCGCGGTCGCGGGTGAGCACCGTCTCGTAGCCGGCCGCCTGCAGGATGTCGCGAATGCGCAGCGCCAGGTCGAGGGTCACCTCTTTCTCCTGGAGGCCGTCGACACCGATGGCCCCGGGGTCGTGAGCGCCGTGGCCCGCGTCGATGACCACGCGGCGCACCCCCAGCCCGAGTTGACGCGCCAGCGACGGCTTGCCGCCGCCGCTGGGCGAGCCGGCAACCGGGCGGGCGGACCGTGGGGCGCCGGTGGCCGGGCGGCCGCCGCTCAGGGGCGTCGGCGCCGGCCTGGGCGAGGCCGCGGGCGCCGTTTCCGCGACGGAACCGGAGAAGGTCGTGGGGGCCGCGACGGGCGGAGGCACGTCCGGCGCCGGCCGCGGCGACGCCCCCGGGATCGGCGGGCCGGGTTCGCGGCTGAATGTCGGCAGCGGGATGAGTTCCGGCACCGGTTCGGGCGTGTAGCGCGGCGAGGGCGCCGGTGGCGTCGACGGGGCGCTCGCCGGGGACGGGAGAGAGTCCGCGGGCGGCGCGCCCTTGGCGGCCACGGTCCGCGGTTCAGCGATCGCGACGACGGGCGCGGGTAAGTCGGCAGTCGCGGCAACAGGGGTCCCGCCCGTGGCCGCCTCGCCACCGGTGACGTCGACGACGATCCGGAACGGGTTCTGCATCGGGAAGATCCGGTAGGTGCGCAACCCGTCGATGTCGAGGACGATACGGACGGTGTCGCCGGAGTGCTGCCCGGCCCGGATGCCGTGGAGAATGCCGTCGTTCACGTGGATCGGTTTGCAGATCCGCTCCTCGATGACCGAGTTGAACAGATCGATGTACAGCCGCGGCGGGGCGCCGCTGCCGGAACGGTCTTCGAGCAGGTTGGAGTAGAAATTGGTCTTGCGGTCGAGATCGATGACGACGCGCGAATATTCGGGGTTCGACCAGTGGCGCAGATTGCTGACGCGGTTGAGCGCCGAGGCGGTCTCCGGCGCCGGGAGCGGCGGCTGCGGCTTCGGGGGGGGCGGGCCGCTCGACTGCGGCGAAGCGCCGGCTGCCGGCGCCGGCATCGTGATGACCGTCGGCGGGGGCAGGGAGATAACCGTCGGCGCCGGGACAGCCGTGGCCGACGCCGCCAGCGGGGGCACCGGGCAGGAGAGATCGACAGCCTCGCTGGCCGGGGCCGGCTTGTCCGTAGCAGCGTGAGCCGCAAGCCGCTTGAGCATCCTCTTTGCCTCGCCGACCTTGTCGCCTTTCGGCGAAAGTTCCGTGACAGCCCGAAAGCGCAGCCAGGCCTGGGCGGGGTCCTTGAAATGATCGAGATGGAGGTAGGCGATCGCCAGCAGCGCATCGTCTGCCAGCGGGCTCTTCGGCGATGCCAGGACGAGCCGCTGATAGTAGTTCTGGGCCAGCAGAAGGTCTCCCTCCAGCCCGGTCCAGCGGAACAGCAGCGTCATGAGTTCCCCGGCGCGCAGCAGCGAGCGCTCGCCCTGGCGCGTGGCGGGGAATTGTTCGAAGACCCGGCGGTAGGCGTCGAGCACCCGGAGGAAATTCTGGCGCAGCCGCTGGGACCGGGCGTCCGCCCGAAGCGCGGAAAAGGACTCCTCGGCCTTGGCGAAGAGCGCCGCCGGCGCTGCGGATCCCTTCGCGGCCGGGGCCGCGCCGCGTACCGGCAGGGGCAGAAGCAGCAGCGCGGCCAGCGCAGCGGCGGCGAGGCGCGGACTCCGTCTCACGGGACGATCCTGCGCATCGGCTGCCCGATGGCCGCCTTCCAGCCGACGAGCAGCTGCAGGGCCTCGAGCGGGGTCAGACGGTCCGGGTCGATGCCGCGCAGTGAACGGACGACGTCGTGCTCCTGCGCGGGAAAAAGCTCGAGTTGCGGCAGGGGCGCCGGCGCCGCCGCATGCTCCGCTATGCGCGGCAGGCCGTCGAGCGTCAGCTCGCCGCTCTCGAGATTGGCGAGGATCTCGCGGGCTCGGATGAGCGTCGAGGCCGGCAAGCCGGCCAGTTGCGCTACCTGGATCCCGTAGCTGCGGTCGGCGCCGCCCGGGATGATGGTGCGCAGGAAGAGTATCTGCTGCTCCCACTCGCGCACGGCCACCGTGAAATTCCGCGCACGGCTCAACGTGAGCTGCAGCTCGGTCAGCTGGTGATAGTGCGTCGCGAACAGGGTGCGCGGCCCGCGCGGCCCGCCGCCGTGCAGGTGCTCGGCGACGGCCCAGGCGATCGCCAGGCCGTCGAACGTGCTCGTGCCGCGCCCGACCTCGTCGAGGATCACGAGGCTGCGCTCCGTGGCGTTGTGCAGGATGTTGGCCGTTTCGGTCATCTCGACCATGAAAGTGCTCTGTCCGCGCGAAAGCCGGTCGGCGGCGCCGATGCGCGTGAAAATACGGTCGACGACGCCGATGCGGGCCGAGGCCGCCGGGACGAAGCTGCCGATCTGCGCCATCAGCGCGATGAGGGCGGTTTGCCGCAGAAAAGTCGACTTGCCGGCCATGTTCGGACCGGTGAGGATCATCAGCTGGCAATCCCCCGCATCGAGGCGGCAGTCGTTGGGCACGAAGCGTTCTTCGCCGGCGAGCTCGACCACCGGGTGGCGCCCGCCGACGATTTCGAGCGTCAGGCCGTCGTCGATCGCGGGGCGCGAGTAGCCCTGGCGCAGCGCGACTTCCGCGAGCGACTGCAGCGCGTCGATCTCGCCGACGACCGCGGCGGCGGCCTGGATCCTGCCCGCGGCCGCGGAAAGGAAGACGCGCAGCTGCTCGAAGATCCGCGCTTCGAGGGCGAGCGACTTTTCCTCGGCGCCGAGTATCCCTTCCTCGAACGCGGCGAGTTCGGCCGAGTGGTAGCGCTCGGCGTTGACGAGCGTCTGCCGCCGGACGTAGTCGGCCGGAACCAGGGGGAGGTTCGGGCGCGTGACCTCGAGGTAGTAGCCGAAGACCTTGGTGAAGCCGACCTTGAGCGTGCCAATGCCGGTGCGCTCGCGCTCGCGTCGCTCGAGCGCCGCGAGTTCTTCCTGGGCATTGCGCGAGCGTCGGCGCAGTTCGTCGAGTTCGGCGCAGACGCCTTCGCGGACGACGCCCCCCTGGCTGATCCGCGGCGGCGGCGACTCGGCCAGGGTCCGGTCGGCCTCGGCGCACAGGTCGGCGAGGCTGTCCGCCATGCCGAGTCCCGCGAGCAGGGGCACCGGGTCGTCCCGCAGGGCGCTGAAGAGTTCCGGGAGCAGCCGCAGCGAGGCGCGAAGCGCAACCAGATCGTGCGGTCCGGAGCTGTTCAGGGCGATGCGGCTGGCCAGCCGCTCCAGATCGAGGATGCCGCCGAGCGCGCTCCGCAGCCGCTGGCGCAGCGCGTCTTCGCCGACCAGCCGTTCGACGGCGTCCTGGCGCGCCGCAATCGCCGTTGGCGCCAGCAGCGGCGCGATGATCCAGGCGCGCAGCCGCCGCGAACCGAGCGGTGTGCGCGTGCGATCGAGGACCCAGAGCAGGCTGCGTTCGCGGCGGCCGTCCTCCAGGTTGACGAGCAGTTCGAGATTGCGCTGCGTGGCGGCGTCGAGCGCCAGGCGCCCCTCCGTGCGCCAGGGCGCGAGCCGCGTGATGTTGCCGAGCGGGCGGCGCTGCGTCTGTTGCAGATAGTGCAGCAGCGCGCCCGCGGCCGTCACCCCCTCCTCGTACCCCGGGAGCCCGAAGCCGTCGAGGGTCGCGGTGCCGAAATGCTCGAGCAGCCTGCGCCGAGCGGAGACGGAGTCGAACGAGACCGGGTCGTCCGGTCGCGTCAGCGCGACGGCGGGAAGCACGCGCGCGATCATCTTCTCCACCTCCGGCCGGGCAACGCGCGGCAGGAGCAGTTCGGCGGGCGCGAACCCCTCGAGCCGGTCTTCGATCTCGCGGCTGTTGTCGGCGGCCGTTTCGAGCACGAGGAATTCGCCCGTGGAGAAATCGAGCGCCGCGAGCCCCGTCCTCGTCTGCCCGGGGACGAGCGCAACGAGGTAATTGGTCGCGCGCCCCTCGAGCATCCGCTCGTCCAGCACCGTGCCGGGGGTGATGACCCGGGTGACTTCGCGGCGGACCAGACCCGCGGCCTCCGCGGGCGACTCGACCTGATCGCAGACCGCCACCTTGCGGCCGGCCTTGAGCAGACGGGTGATGTAGTTTTCGGCCGAATGCACCGGGATGCCGCAGAGCGGGATGGGGTCGGCCTTCTGGCGGTCGCGGGACGTCAGCGTGATGTTGAGAATGCGGGAGGCGTCGCGCGCATCGTCGAAGAACATCTCGTAGAAGTCGCCGAGATGGAAGAGCAGGATGGCCTCGGGATGCTCCTGCTTGATGCGCTGGTACTGGCGCATCATCGGGGTCGACCCGCTCATCCGCGAAAGCCCCAACTGTTGATGGATGCCGGGGAAAAAGCCACTTCGCGGCACATCATCGGGTGATGATACGGTCTGCAACGGGATGAGTCAAGGACGTGAGGCTTCCTACAGGAAATCCTGCTTTTGTGCGTCTTGCTGACCTCAGAAAATCGCGGATCCGCAGCGCTATGCGGCGGGAGGACCGAGCGGCCAGCGCTCGCGGAAACCGAAACGGAAATCGAGCAGCCCGAGGAGCAGCGGAACGGCGAGGAGCCAACCCTGGGAGAAGAACAGCGCCAGCACGAACATGACCCTGCCGAAACGCGAGATCCGCGCCCGGGCCGCCAGGTGCAGGGTGATCGCGAGCCCCTGGAGCAGGTAAGCGAACAGCAGCGGCACCACCACGTTGAGCGCGACGGTCGTGACCTGCTCCTGCGGCGCCCAGCAGAGCGCCAGCGACGGGATGAGCACCCAGACCAGCCACTCCGGCAGCCGGAAGAGGGTCAGGTCGCGCGGCGGGGCCGCCGCTTCGCCCCGGGGGAGCACCCGCAGGGCGAGGAGGCTGTTGAGCGAGCACTCCAGGAAGATCCCGATGAGCGTGACGGCCGGGAGCACGCGGCGAAGAACTGCAAGGAGCTGCTCGAGGCCCGCCTCGAGCGCGGCCTTGGTGCCTGCGTCCGGGGGCGGCGTGCCGCCGCTCTCGCCGAATTCGGCGAGCCCCTCGCGCAGTTGCTGCTCGAGGACTCGCACCGGGTCGTGGCCGCCGCCGGAGAGGAGCAGCGCCCCGGCAAGCATCAGGGCGGTCACCACCAGCGCCGCGGTGGAACTCGCGGCGACGATGCTGGCGCCCCGGCGCAGACGCGAACCGAGGAACCAGGCGGGCAGCGCGTGCTCGAGGGAGAAGATCAGTACGATCGGCGGAGGCAGAGCGGGGAGGAGCGCCGCCGCTGCCAGCAGCCCGCCGAGCAGACCGAGGGACCAGCCGTGGCGCGCGGCCAGCCAGATCAGCGGTGCGGCCGAGAAGAAACCGGCGGGCGGACCGATCAGCGGCACGAGCACGCCGGAGGCGAACAGCAGCGTCGACAGGGCGCTCGCCGCGGCCAGGTCCCGCAGTTCGTCGCTGATGCGCATCAGAGAAACAAACCACCCCGGCCCGTTACGGGACCGGGGTGGTTCGCGTCCGGCAGCGGCCCGTTAACCGGCCGCGAAGGGGATGAGGGCGATGTTGCGCGCCCGCTTGATCGACGTGGTCAGGCTGCGCTGGTGTTTCGCGCAGGTCCCCGTGATCCGACGGGGGATGATCTTGCCGCGTTCGCTCACGTAGAGCTTGATCAATTTGACGTCCTTGTAGTCGATGGCGGGAATCTTGTCCTCGCAGAACTTGCAGGACTTGCGTTTCTGAAAGCGCTTTCTCTTGACCGGCTCCATGATGGTGCGTCTCTCCTTTTATCATCCGCGACCGCCGGCCCGCCCGGGGGCGACGCGATCACGACAGAATTGTCCAACCCGCAGCCTAGAACGGCGCCTCGCCCATGTCCGAACCGCCGCCGATGTCCGCCAGCGGGTCGGCATCCGCTCCCGGCGCGCGTTCACCGCCGCGGCCCTGCTGACCCTGCCCCTGGCCGAGGAACTGGATATTGTTCGCGATGACCTCGAGCTTGCTGCGCGTCTGCCCGTCCTTCTCCCACTTGCTGTAGGAAAGCCGGCCTTCGATCGCGCACTGCCGTCCTTTGGAGAGGTATTCGCTGCTCGTCTCGGCCATGCGGCCGAAGATCTTGACGTCGACGAAGCAGGGCTCTTCCTTCCACTCGTCCCCGACCTTGCGGCGGTTGTTGACCGCGAGCCCGAAACTGGTCACCGCCGTCCCCGCGGGCGTGTACCGCAGCTCGGGGTCGCGGGTCAGCCGCCCCACGAGAATCACGACGTTGATATCGGCCATCGGATCAGCCCTCGACGGGAGCGGCGACCGCGGCGGGAGCGTACTGCTCGGCGGCGGCAGCGGCGGCGGCGACGGCCGCGGTGGCCGCCGCGAGTTCGACCTCGTCGAGCTTCACGGTGAGGATCCGCAACAGGTCCTCGTTGATCTTCATGCTGCGTTCCACCTCGTGGACCGCGGCGGCCGGAGCCTTGTAGCGATAGAGCGCGTAGTGGCCGTTCTGGAAGTGACGGATGATGTACGCCAGCTTCTTCTTGCCAAGGTCGGCCTGGTAGAGAATCTCGGCCCCCTCGCGCACCAGAATGCCGCGGTAGGTCTCGATGAGCTCGGCGATCTCCTGGTCGTTCAGGGTCGGACGCATGATGAAGATGGTCTCGTAATACTTCTGCACGGTGTCTGTCCTCCTCCTTCCGGATGTGAAGCCCGCGGTCGGGGCCGCGGGCAAGGAAGCATCTTTCCCCCCATGGGAAAGACCTGTCTTATACCACGCCCGCGCCCCGCAGCGCAAGACGCCGGATATTCAGCGGCCGGACGGCGGGTTGACCTCGTTCATTGCCGCCGCCAGGCCGCGGGCCAGGAAGACTTCGAGCGCCGCGGCGCCGCGTTCGAGCATCTCGCGCAGCGGTTCGCGCTCCGCGGCCGCGAACTCCTGGAGAACGTAGCTCTCGGCCGGGATTCCTGCGGGCGGACGGCCGACGCCGATCTTCAGACGGCTGAAGTCGGGGCTGCCGAGATGCTCGAGGATCGAGGCGATGCCGCGATGCCCGCCGGCGCCGCCGCCGCCGCGGCGCAGCCGCAGGCGCCCGAGCGGCAGGTCCATGTCGTCGTGCACGACCACCAGGGACTCCTGATCAAGGCCGGTGTAGGAGAGCAGGCGGCGGACCGACTCGCCGCTGCGGTTCATGTAGGTCTGCGGCAGCGCGAGCAGACAGCGACGCGCGCCGATGCCGCCGTCGCCGACCAGGGCGCCGTGGCGCTCCTGGCGGATCTTGATGCCGTGCGCGGCGGCCAGCAGGCCGACGAGCAGGAAACCGGCGTTGTGGCGGGTGCGCTCGTACTGCGCTCCGGGGTTGCCGAGACCGACGATGACCGTGTCGAAAGTCATGCCTGCGCGAACCTCAAATGAAAAAGACGGCGCCGGTCGCCCGGACGCCGCCTGTCGTCATGGACGCCGGGAAGGCGTCCGACGGTGCCGCTACTTCTTTTCCTTCTCCTCGGCCGGCTTGCGCTCGCGGATGACTTCGGGTTCCGCGACCTCCGCCGCCGCCGCGACGGGCGCCACCTCGGCGGCCAGGCCGGCAACGGCCGCAACCGTCTGATCGGGAGAGTCGAGGACCGTGACCCCCGCGGGCAGGATCAGATCGCGGACGTGCAGGGCGTGGCCGAGGGCCAGGCCGGAGACATCGGCCGTGATCGACGCGGGAATGGCGGTCGGCAGACACTCGACGTGCAGTTCGTGCACGGCCTGGGTCAGCGTCCCGGCCTTCTGCGCGACGGCGACCGGCGTCCCGACCAGCTCGAGCGGCACCTTGATTTCGATCGTGCGTTCGAGGTTGACCAGGTAGAAGTCCACGTGGATCGGCAGCTGTTTGAGCGGCTTGTACTGGATGTCGCGGACGATGACCTTCTTCGCGCCCTCGACCCCCGTGATGGCGAGGTCGATCAGCGCGTTCTCGCCGGCGGTCGACACGAGTTTGAGGAAGACCTTCGGGTCGACGGAGACGTGAAGGGGTTCCGTCCCGGGACCATAGACCACGGCCGGGCAGAGTCCGCGGGCGCGAACCTTGTTCACCCCGGTCTTGCCCATTTCAGTGCGATTTTCCGCTGCCAGCGCAACGCTTGCCATTTCGTTATTCCTCCCCGCATCCAGTTATTTCTCAATAAGAATTTTTCATTATACGAGCATTCGCCCGCTCTGTAAACCCCGCCTAGAGAAACAGGGAGCTGACGGAGGTGTTCTCGTGGATGCGCCGGATGCCTTCCCCGAGGAGGTTGGCGACGGAAAGCACCATGATCCTGTCGCCGGCGCAGTCGCCCGGCGGCACGGTGTTGGTGACGACGACCTCCTCCAGCGGCGAGGCGCCGATGCGCTCGCGCGCCTTGCCGGAGAAGATGGCGTGCGTGGCCGCGGCGAAGACCTGCGAGGCCCCCTTGGCGCGCACGGCGCTGGCGGCCTGCACGAGCGTGCCGGCCGTGTCGATCATGTCGTCGAGGATGATCGCCGGCCGCCCTTCGACGTCGCCGATGATGTTCATGATCTCGGCGACGTTGGGCGCGAGACGGCGCTTGTCGATGATGGCGAGCGATGCGTCGAGGCGCTTGGCGAAGTTGCGCGCGCGCTCAACGCCCCCGGCGTCCGGGGAGACGACCACCGGGCGGTCGAGCCCCTTGCGGCGGAAGTACTCCAGCAGCACGGGCGAGGCCATCAGGTTGTCCACCGGGATGTCGAAGTACCCCTGCAGCTGCCCCGCATGCAGGTCCATGCACAGCACCCGGTCGGCCCCCGCGGCGGTTATCAGATTGGCGACGAGTTTCGCCGTGATCGGCACGCGCGGCTCGGCCTTGCGGTCCTGGCGGGAGTACCCATAATAGGGGAGCACGACGGTGATGCGGTCGGCCGAGGCGCGCCGCAGCGCGTCGACCATGATCAACAACTCCATGAGGTTGTCGTTCACGGGGGGACAGGTCGACTGGATGACGAACACGTCGCAGCCGCGGGTGTTCTCGCGGATGCGGAGGTGGATTTCGCCGTCCGAGAACCGCCCGACCTCGGCGGCCCCGAGTTCGACACCGAGATAGGTGCAGATCTCCCGGGCGAGCACCGGGTTGGCGTTTCCCGCAAAAAGCTTCATCTCAGGCACGATCCCGTCACCTCCTGGCAGCGCAGCCGGCACGCGCGGGCGACGCTCCCGCCGGCCCCCGGGAACGCCCTGAAAAAAGCGGCGAAACCATAGCCCATCGGCCACCGAATGTCAACGAAAACGCTTGGGTTGACAGGAAGCCGCGCTGCTCTGGTAGAATGCGCCGCAATGCGCGCGAACGGCCGTTTCTTCCCCCGAGGTGCCGCGCTGCGACGTCTGGCGGCCGCTGCGGCGGGAGTCTTTCTTTGCCTGGCGGCGGGGCCGGCGGAGGCCCGGTCCGGGAAGGGCGACTACGTCGGCAGGTGGTCGGCCACGGGCGCCCTGGGCTACGCCATCCCGAACACCGACGAATTCGGCGACGCTCTCGCCTGGCGCCTCGGTGTCGGTTACAGCCGCAACCCGCGCTTCGAAGTCGGACTGGATGCGGGCCGCTTCGCCGCGGCGGTCTCCCAGCCCGAAACGGACGGCTTTCCGACCCACGACATCGCCTCGGGACGGCTCGAGATGCTGCCCGTCTGCCTTACCGTGCAGTACCGCGCGCCCTTTCCGGAAAACATGGCGACCTTCGTTCTGCTGGCGGGAGCCGGGTACTATTTCATCGACTACACGATGGCGGATGCCCCGCGCGGCGTGCTGAGCGCTTCCGGCGCGGGGCTTCCCGACCAGGTCGTGCGCGATGCCTGGGGGTACCACGCCGGCGTGGGGCTGGAATACGCGCTCAGCGGCTGGCTGAGCGCCACCATCGAAGGCCGCTACGTTTTCCTCGCACCGCAGGTCAGGGGAACGGCGAAGGACGACCATGTGCTCGACGGCTCTCTGGATCTCAACACCTGGCTCTTCACCGGCGGAATGAAGGTCGCTTTCTAGCTGCCTGGGTTCGCCACCAACTCCGGCGCCGGTTCGCGGCGCCTCTGGCACGGGGGGAAACGGATATGACCGACACGAAGATCATCCTGAGCGAGCAAGAGATCCCGAAGCACTGGTACAACATCCTCCCCGACATGCCTTCGCCGCCCGCCCCGCCGCTGCACCCCGGAACCGGCAAGCCGATCGGGCCCGACGACCTCAAGGCCATCTTCCCGATGTCGCTCATCGAGCAGGAGATGAGCCCGGAGCGGGAGATCGCGATCCCCGACGAGGTGCGCGAGATTTACACGCTCTGGCGGCCGAGCCCGCTGTTTCGGGCGAAGCGGCTGGAGCGCGTGCTCAAGACGCCGGCGCGCATCTACTACAAGTACGAAGGCAACAGCCCCGCGGGCAGCCACAAGCCGAACACCGCCGTGCCGCAGGCCTACTACAACAGGGACGCCGGCATCCGGCGGATCGCCACGGAAACCGGAGCCGGCCAGTGGGGCAGCGCGATGGCGCTGGCCTGTCAGATGTTCGGGCTCGAATGCACCGTCTACATGGTCAAGGTCAGCTACGAGCAGAAGCCCTACCGCCGCTCGATGATGGCCACCTGGGGGGCGGAGATCATCGCCAGCCCGAGCAATCGCACCAACGCCGGCCGCACGATCCTCGCGGCGCACCCCGACTCGACCGGGAGCCTGGGCGCGGCGATCAGCGAGGCCGTCGAAGATGCGGCGACGCGGCAGGACACGAATTACGCTCTCGGCAGCGTGCTCAACCACGTGCTGCTGCACCAGACCGTGATCGGCCTGGAGACGAAGGCGCAGCTGGCGAAGGTCGGCGAAAAGGCCGACGTCCTCATCGCGTGCGTCGGCGGCGGCAGCAACTTCGGCGGTTTCACCTTCCCGTTCGTGCGCGACAAGGCGCACGGCGACCGGGTGCGCATCGTCGCCGTCGAGCCGAAGGCCTGCCCGACGCTGACGCGCGGGAAATACGCCTACGACTTCGGCGACACCGCGCAGCTGACCCCGATGATGCTGATGTACACCCTGGGCCACGACTTCATGCCGGCCTCGATTCACGCCGGCGGGCTGCGCTACCACGGGGACTCGCCGCTGGTGAGCCAGCTCGTGCACGAGGGCGTCGTCGAGGCGGTCGCCTATCACCAGAACCCGGTTTTCGACGCGGCGGTGACGTTCGCCCGCTCCGAGGGAATCATCCCGGCCCCCGAATCGGCGCACGCGATCAAAGGGGCGATCGACGAGGCGATCCGCGCCCGGGAGGCCCAGGAGGCGCGCGTCATCGTCTTCAACCTCAGCGGCCACGGGCACTTCGACATGATGGCCTACGACAACTACTTCGCCAAGAAGCTCGAGGACTTCGAGCTGCCGCAGTCCGACATCGACGACGCGCTGACCCACCTGCCGAAGGCCGGCGCGTAACCGCGGGTCTCGTGGATCGCGAGCAGGTACTCTTCCGGCTGTTCGGGAAGTATTGCCCGGAGGGGACCATCCTCTACACGGAGGGGTCCCCGGGCCAGGAGCTGTACGTCATCCAGAGCGGCGCCGTGCGCCTCGGCGCGGCCCGCCCGGATGACCCGCAGGCCGGGCTGCTCGGGCCGGGAGACCTGCTGGGAGAGGGGGCGTTCTTCGTTCGGGCGCCGCGCCCGACCAGGGCCGAGGTCGTGCAGGACGCGCGGCTGATCCAGGTCAACGACAGCACGCTGGAGGCGGTTGTCCGGCACGGCCCGCAGACTGCGCGCGCCCTGTTCCAGCAGCTGCTCGAACTCGACCGGCGTGCCGGAGAAGAGCTGACGGCGTGGACGATCGGGCAACTGCTGCACCGCATTGCGCCGAACCTGACCGCAGCCGGCGGCGGCGCCATGCTCCCTGCCGATCTCGCCGAGCACTCCGGTCTGTCCGTCTCCGAGGTGGTGCTGGTGCTCGAGGAGCTGCGAGAGCACGGTTGCCTGCTGCGCGAGGGGTCCCGCTACCGCGCGGCGGATCCCGTGCTGCTGCAACGCGAGATCGACGGGTACCCGACCGCCGCGGTGCGAGCGTGATCATCAAGGTCGCCGGCTGCTACGGCAGCGAATTGCCCGGGTATCACAGCAGCGGTTTTCTCGTGAACGGCCGGTTGCTGCTCGAGTCCGGGACGGCGTCCTCGGTCCTGACCTGGGAGGAGCAGCTGGGCATCAGCGAAGTCTGCATCAGTCACATCCACCTCGATCACGTCAAGGAACTGGCCTTTCTCGTCGACAACCGCGCCGGCCGGACGCCGCAACCGCTCGTCGTCACCGGGGTGGCCGAGGTCGTCGCCGGACTGCGGCGCAATCTGTTCAACGACCGCATCTGGCCGGACTTCACCCGCATCCCGTCGCGACGCGAGCCGACACTGGAATACCGGGTCATTCCCGAGGGTCGTTACTCGCGCGTCTGCGGTCTCTCGCTGCGGCCGGTGCGGGTCAACCACCCGGTTCCGGCGACCGGGTACATCCTGCGCGAGCCGGGCACCGCGGTCCTCTACAGCGGCGACACCGGCCCCACGGCGGCCATCTGGAAGGTCGCCCGCAAGCTCCCCGATCTCAAGGCGGTGATCGTGGAGTGCTCGTTCCCCAGCGGCATGGAGGAAGTCGCGCTGGCCAGCGGCCACCTCACGCCCACCCTGCTCGAGCGCGAACTCGAGCTGCTGGATCGCCGCGAGGTGCCGATCTATCTCTACCACATGAAACCGCTGCACCTGCCGGCCATCGCCGAGGAGCTCGCGGGACTCAGCCGCCCGGTGGAGATGCTCCACCAGGGGCGGATCTACACGTTTTCATGAAGGGAGGTCCGGACGTGGGGCAGCGGGAGAGCGGTGAGGATCCCGGTTCGCAAGGCCTGCCGGCCGGCGCGGAAGTCGGCGGCGCCGAGGTCACGGGAGTGCGGCGGAGCGGGGAGGGCGGCAGCCGGCAGCCGCGCGTGCCGGAGGGGCTCTGGATCATCTGCCCGGGGTGCCGCGAAATCATCTACCGCAAGGAAGTCGAGCGCAATCAGCGCGTCTGCCCGAAGTGCTCGCATCATTTCCGGATCGGGGCCCGGGAGCGGGTGCGGCTCCTCGTCGACGAGGGCAGTTTCACCCCCCACGACGAAGGCGTCGCCCCGGAGGACCCGCTACGGTTCAAAGACTCGCGGCGCTACGCGGAGCGGGCGCGCGATGCCGCGCGGAAGAGCAAAAGCACCGAGGCGATCCTCTGCGGCGAGGCCACGATCCTCGGGCGTCCGCTGCAGGTCTGCGCGTTCGAGTTCGATTTCATGGGCGGCAGCATGGGCAGCGTCGTCGGCGAGCGGATCGTCCGCGCCACCGAGCGCGCGCTGGCCTCGCGCACCCCGCTGGTCATCGTCTCCTGTTCCGGCGGCGCGCGGATGCAGGAGGGGCTCTACTCGCTGATGCAGATGGCCAAGACGGCGACCGCCCTGGCGAAACTGGGCAAGGCCGGGCTGCCGTACCTGTCGATCCTCGCCGACCCGACCACGGGCGGCGTGAGCGCGAGTTTCGCGATGCTCGGCGACGTCATCATCGCCGAGCCGCGGGCCCTGATCGGGTTTGCCGGCCCGCGGGTCATCGAGCAGACGATCGGCGGGACACTCCCCGAGGGCTTCCAGCGCTCGGAATTCCTGCTGGCCCACGGCCTGATCGACCTGGTGAGCGAACGGGCGAAACTCCGCGAAACGGTCTCCCGCCTCCTCGAATTCTTCGCGAATTAGCATTCGCCCGGGTCGGCAGCACGTTCACGTTGTTTCAGGAACGTGGTGAATTGCCTAAGCGACCCGGGCTAACCCGTTTCGTCCTTCAGGGTGCGGGTCATGAGCTCCTGGAGAGCCACGCGGGGGGTGACGCCGTCGAACAGCACCCGGTGGACCTGGGCCGCGATTGGCAGCTCGACCCCGGTGCGCGCGGCGAGCTTGACCGCGGCGGCGGTTGTTCGCACGCCTTCCGCAACCGTGCGCGTTGCGGTCTGGATGTCGTGCAGCGAGCGTCCGGCCGCGAGTGCCATGCCGAGCGAACGGTTGCGTGAAAGGTCCCCCGTGCACGTCAGCACCAGATCGCCGAGACCGGCCAAACCGGCAAACGTCGAGGCCCTTGCCCCGAGAGCCACGCCGAGGCGCGTCATCTCGGCCAGGCCGCGGGTAATCAGCGCGGAGCGGGCGTTGTGACCGAGGCCGAGGCCGTCGCCGATCCCCGCGGCGATCGCGATCACATTCTTGAGCGCACCGCCGATCTCGACCCCGACGACATCGTCAGTGGTGTAGACGCGGAAGGCTTCGGTGCTGAAACTCGCCTGCGCCAGCCGCGCGGTCGCGCCGTCGCGGCTGGCGACCGTGACCGCCGTCGGCAGTCCGGCCGCGACTTCGCGGGCAAAGCTCGGCCCGGAGAGAAACGCGAGCTGGTGTCCGCCCGCGTCAAGAATCTCCGCGAAGACGCCGGCCATCGTATTGAGCGAATCGGTCTCGATCCCCTTGGACGCAACGACGACCGGGATCTGCCGGGGGAGATACTGCCGCGCCTCGAGCAGGATGCCCCGGGCGACGTGCGACGGGGTGACGAACAGCGCGAGGTCGGCCCCGGTCAGAACCTCGTCGAGCGAACCGCCGGCCTCGAGGGCCGGGTGCAGGCGGACTCCCGGCAGGAAGACGGCGTTTTCGCGACTGCGCGTAATCGCGTCGACGACTTCGGCTTCAAAGGCCCAGAGTCGGACCGCAAGGCCGCGGCCGGCGAGGTGATTCGCCAGCGTGGTGCCCCAGCTTCCGGCGCCGATGACTGCGACGCGGCTCGCACAATTCCGCTTCTTCATTCGCGCGTACCCTCCTGGGTAAGATGGTACACTTCTGTAACACTGGGTCCGAAAGACTGTCAAGCGCACGTGGCGGAGGTCCGGGGTGAAACGTGAAATCGAAGTGCTCGGTGAGGCGTTGCGGCAGGCACGGGTCGCCGGCGCGAAGCGCGCGGAGGCTTTCCGGGTCACCGCGAGCGGTCGGGCGGTGGAGTACGCCGACAGCGGCCTGGAATCGTATCGCGGCTCTGAGGCCGCCGGGCTGGGATTGCGGGTGTTCGTCGGCCGCAAGGCGGGCTTCGCGTATGGACAGGACTTCACGAGCAGCGGCCTGCAACGGCTTGCGGTGCGCGCGGTGGAGTCGGCCAGGCTTGCCGAACTGCCGGCCTTTCCCACCCTGCGCGGCGTGGCGCTGAAGGACGACCTGGGCATCTTCGACGCGCCGGGGCTCGCCTTCACCGTCGCCGACGACCGCGCCTGCCTCGAGCGGATCATCGCGCAGGCGCGGTCGACCGACCCCGCGGTGCGCCGCATCAAGAGCGTGAGCGTGCGTTCCGGGCAGCGCGAGACGATCGTGCGCTCGAGCACGGGGACCGACGCCGCCTACCGTCGCAGTTCGTTCTCGCTGGCCGCGGGCGTGGTCGCCGAACGCGACGGTCAGTCCGAACTCGGGTGGGAATCCGATGTCGCCACCTCCCGCGGAGCGCTGCCGTGGGGAGACATCGGCACGGCAGCCGCGAGCAAGGCCGTGTCGCGACTCGGCGCCGGCCGCGCCGCGGCGGGTCGCCAGCCGGTGATCCTGGACCGCGAGGTTGTCGCCGAGTTCCTGGCGCTGCTCGGCACGACGCTCTCCGCGGATGCGGTGCTCAAGGGCCGTTCGCTCTGGGCCGGAAAGGTCGGCGTCGGCGTAGCTTCGTCGGCGGTCAGCATCATCGACGACCCCACGCTGCCGCGCGCCCCCGGCTCGGCGCCCTGCGACGACGAAGGCCAGCCGACGCGCCGCAAGGTCCTGATCGATGCCGGGGTGCTCAGCGGTTACCTGCACTCGCTGGAGACCGCGCACCGGATGGGGGTGGACCCCACCGGCAACGGCTTCCGCGGCGGCTTCGAGTCGCTGCCGCTGCCGCGGCCGGGAAATCTCGTGCTGCAACCGGGGCCACAATCCCCCGAGGTCTGGGCACGTACGGCGGGGACGATCGTTCTCGTCGACGACATCCTCGGGGCGCACACCATGAACCCCGTTTCCGGAGATTTTTCGGTCGGCGCATCCGGGTTCATCTGCGAAAAGGGTCGACGCCGTCCCTTTCGGGGCGCGACGATCGCGGGCAATCTCGGAGTGCTCTTCGCGTCGATCGCCGAAGTCGGCGACGACTTGCGGTTCTTCGGGTCGGTCGCGGCGCCCTCGGTCCTGATTTCCGCCCTCGATCTCAGTTCCTAGCGGCGAGTCGGTTCCGCGCGTTACGCGCGGATTTGGGCCGGTGCGGTGAGACTTGATTCCGGGGACTTCCGGGGCGAGAATGCGGCGTCAATTGCGCCCGGGGCACAACGGGGGAGGGGCTGATGGCCGAAGACCAGATCGGGAGAGTGCCAGCGCAGGTCTGGTTCGCGGACCTGCGCAGCACCACGAAGCAGAATATTCTCGCGAAGCTCGAACTGCTGTTGTCCAAGGCCGGGCTCGAGGAGCGGGTCGGCCGCAAGCACCTGGTGGCCCTCAAGATCCATTTCGGCGAACTCGGAAACACCGCCTACGTGCGACCGGTGTACGTGCGCCGCATCGTGGAGCGGGTGCGCGGCGCCGGCGCCCGGCCCTTCCTGATCGATACGAACACCCTGTACGTCGGCAGCCGCGGCGAGTCGGCGAGCCACTACGAAACGGCGATCGCCAACGGTTTCGACTGGTCGGCCGTCGGGGCCCCGGTCGTCATCGGCGGCGGCCTGCGGGGCAACCGCTTCGCACCGGTCCGGGTCGATCTCAAGCACTATCGCGAGGTCGAGATCGCCCCCGAGATCGTCGACGCCGACGCGATCGTCGGCATCACGCATTTCAAGGGCCACGAGATGAGCGGCTTCGGAGGCACGCTGAAGAATTTCGGCATGGGGACCGCCTCGCGCCACGGCAAGCTCAGCATGCACTCGACGACCAATCCGCGGGTCAAGACGGAAACCTGCACCGCCTGCCACAGCTGCATCCGCTGGTGCGCCTTCGGCGCGATTCGTCCGACCGGGGAGGAGCGGAAGGTCGCGATCGACCCGGAACGCTGCAGCGGCTGCGGCGCCTGTCTGCCGACCTGCCCGGCCGGCGCAATCCAGATCGACTGGAACCAGGACCTGCGCGGCATGCAGGAGCGGCTGGTCGAGTACGCTTTCGGCGCGATCGCCCCCAAGCGCGACCGGGCGGTCTTCGTCAATTTTCTGCTGCAGATCTCGCCCCTCTGCGACTGCTACCCCTTCGCCGACACGCCGCTGGTTCCCGACATCGGCATTCTCGCCTCGACCGACCCGGTTGCCGTCGATCAGGCTTCGGTCGATCTGGTGAACGAGCAGCCCGGTCATCCCCTCTCGAGCCACACCGCGCTGCTTGGGCCCGGTGCGGACAAGTTCCGCGCGGCCGCACCGAAGGTCGACTGGGGGATCCAGCTGGACTACGCTGAGACAATAGGTCTCGGCACGAGATCCTACGAGCTAGTGAAGATCTGAGCGAGGGGCCGTGAGCATCAGAGAGCAGAGCGAGGGGACCGAGAGCGCCGTGCTGCACCCGCGCGCCGCCCGCGCGGCCGAAAGCCGGGGCCGCGCGCTCCCCGAGGCGCCCTGTCCACTGCGCACGGATTTCCAGCGCGACCGGGATCGGATCCTGCACGCCAAGTCCTTCCGCCGACTCAAACACAAGACGCAGGTCTTTCTCTCGCCGCAGGGTGACCACTACCGCACGCGACTGACGCACACCCTCGAGGTCGCGCAAGTCGCGCGGACGGTGGCGCGGGCCTTGCGCCTGAACGAGGACCTGACCGAGGCGATCGCGCTCGGTCACGACCTCGGCCACACCCCGTTCGGGCACGCGGGCGAGAAGGGCCTCCGCGCCATCCTGCCGGGGGGCTTCTCCCACGTCGACCAGAGCGTCCGGGTGGTCGAGCGTCTCGAGCGCGACGGTCGTGGACTGAATCTGACGCTCGAGGTGATCGACGGGATCCGCACCCACTCCAAGGGGCTCGGGCCCATCGTCGCTCCGGCGGCGACGCTCGAGGCACAGATCGTGCGGCTGGCCGATCTGGTGGCCTATATCAATCACGACATCGACGACGCCCTTCGCGCCGGGGTCATCGCTCTTGCCGACTTGCCGTGCGGGCCGATCGGTCGGGTCGGGCCGACCCACGGCGACCGGATCGGCGCCATGGTGAGCGACATCATCGGGGAGACCCTGCGGGTGGAATACTCGCACGTCGCGATGAGCCCGCAACTCGAGCAGGACTGCGCGGAATTGCGCGAGTTCCTGTACGCCCGGGTCTATTTCAACCCGGGGACGCGCACCGAGTTTCTCAAGGCGGCCAAGATCCTCCGTGACCTCTACGAACACTACCTCGGCTGCGTCGAGCTGATGGGGGCGGATTACGCGCGGATCGCCGCCGAGGAAGGCGCCGCGCGTGCCGTCGGCGACTTCCTGGCCGGCATGACCGATCGTTTCGTGGTGCAGACTTACGAACGCTTGTTCATTCCCCGACCCTGGCCGATCATCTGAGATTGGGGGAGACATCTCGGGGCGCGAAGTGCACGGGGCGGCCGTCGCGAAAGGCGCGCGGAAATCCGCTGCACCGCGGCATATCGGCCCGGTCCGGCTGTGTTCTCGCCCCGGCAGACTTGACACTCCGGGGGAAAGGCATTATGAACATCAAGGGGAAGAGCGATGGTCGCTGAAGGGTCGAAGCAGACGGGGCGTCTGTTGACGTTCCGCGTCGGCTCGGGGCGCTTTGCGGTGTTCCTGGAGGATGTTCTTGGTGTTCAAGAGCCGGCCGATTGCAGTGGTTCGAGCGACTGCACGCAGGTGTTTCACGGCTCCGCGGTGGCCGCGGTCGACGTGCGGGTGCTTTGGGGGAACTGCAGCGGTTTGGCGGCCGCGATGACGACGCCGGCGGTGATCGTCGTCCGCAGCGGCGGGGGACCGGTTGCGCTCATGGTTGACAGCGTTGAGGGCATTGTCGAGGGGGTTGAGATGCGGCCGCTGCCCGCGCTTGTTGCACCGTTTGTGAAAGACGCGTTTCGCGGCGTTGCACTTCATGCGAATGGCAGCTGCCTGGTCGTCGATCCCGCGGCGCTTTCGGGAGCGGCGGCCATGGGCGGACAAAGGGGGCCTGGAGAGGCATGACACAGAGAATTTTGCTGGCCGACGACAGCGTGACCATCCGGAAGGTCGTGGAACTCACCTTTTCCGACGAGGATTTTGCGATCGATTCGGTAGGCGACGGCACCAAGGCCCTCGAGCATGCCCGCGCACAGCGTCCGGACATCATCATTTCCGATGTCGTCATGCCTGGTCTGAACGGGTATGAACTCTGTCGGCAGGTGAAGCGCGATCCGCTTCTGCAGTCCGTCCCTTTCCTCTTTCTCAAGGGCACGTTCGAGAGTTTCGACGAGGACCAGGCGCGTGCCAGCGGCGCCGATGGTTTTATCATCAAGCCTTTCGAGTCTCAGGAAATGGTCGCCAAAGTCCGGGACTTGATCTCGCGGGCGGTTTCCGCCGCACCGCAGCCGCCGGTGCAGCACATCCAGCGCCCCGCGGCCCCCGAGGCGCCGAAACCCACTCCCATCGAGAGCCGGCCGATGCCGATCCCGCCGGAGCGACCACCGGCGGCCAGCCCTCTGTCGACGCCCGCCGCCGCGCAGACGCCGGTACCGCCACGGCCCCTTGCATCGCCGCCTCCGGCGGCGCCTATTCCGGCAGTGGCGCCGCGTCCGGGGATCGTCCCGCCAAGACCCATGGTGCAGCAGCGGAGTGCCGTGGCGGTGCCGCCGATTCCGACGCCACAGAACCGCCCGGTTCCTCCCCCTCCGCCGCCACCGCTTCCTCCCCGGCCGGTCCGGCCCGTGGCAGTAACGCCACCGACAGCTCAGCCGGTGTACCAGGCGCCGCCGCCGCCACCGGTCTACCAGGCGCCACCACCGCCACCGCCGCCGGTCTTTCAGGCGCCAGCGCCGCCACCACCACCGGTCTACCAGGCGCCGCCACCGGCCGCGCGGCCGCCAATCGACGACTTCGGCTTCGATTTCGGCGAGTCGGAGGGCGATCGTTTCGGGACGCTTGCCGCCCAGCCGGCCTCGCAGTCGTCTCCCGCTACGCCACTGGAGACTTCAGCGGAGAGCGACGAGGATCTCTGGAGCGAAGTGAGCCTGCGCGGGAATGCCAGCGATCTTCTGGAGGCCCGCGCCCCCGCCGGAGCCGACGTCGCGTCCGCTGCGGACATCATGGAGTTGGGGGAGGAAAGCGCGGTAGCCGTGCCCGAGGTGCAGTTCGAGGATGAAGCCTTTTTCGAGGAAGTCTCCACCGCCCGCAGGGAACCGCTTGAATTCCCCGCGGAACCAGCGGCCGTCCTCGAGGCCTCTCCGGAACTGCCCGCATACGAACCCGAAACCCCATCCGCACCCGCACTCGCACCCGCGCCAGCGCCGCCGCCGGAACCCGCGGCGACGCTGGCGGTCGATCAGGCCGAGATCGAGCGCCTGGTGGCCTCCCGGATCGAGGCCGCGGTCAGAAAGGTCCTCGAACCGCTCGTGAGCGATCTTGCCCGCACGATGATCGAATCGGTGGCCTGGGAAGTCATCCCCGACCTCGCCGAAGCGATGATCCGCGCCGAGATCGAGCGCGTCAGGCAGGCCACCCGCACCGATTGAACCAGCCCCGACACCGCGCACGGGAAATCGCAGGTTCCCCGAGGACCCGGTCGTCGCCGCCGGCGAGCCGGTGACCACCCCGGTACCCAGGAACGAGGAGCAGATGGCATTCGAGAGCACCTATCGCCCCGATGAGGTCGAGCGTCACTGGCGCGAGCGCTGGGAGGCTATCCGCGCGTTTCATGCACCCGAGCACGCCGACTCCCCGCATTTTTCCATCGTGATCCCGCCGCCCAACGTCACCGGTGTACTGCACATCGGGCACGCGCTCAACAGCACGCTTCAGGACATCCTGGTCCGCTGGCGCCGGATGCAGGGGCGGAGCGTCCTCTGGGTGCCCGGCACCGATCACGCGGGGATCGCCACCCAGAATGTGGTCGAGAAGCAGCTGGCGGCCCAGGGAACCGACCGGCACGCGATCGGGCGGGAGGAATTCGTGCGCCGGGTCTGGCTCTGGAAGGAGGAGTCGGGCGGGAAGATCATCAACCAGCTGCAGCGGCTCGGCTGCTCCTGCGACTGGGAGCGGCAGCGCTTCACGCTCGACGAGGGGCTCTCCCGCGCCGTGCGTCAGGTCTTCATCTCCCTGCACGCCGAGGGTCTGATCTACCGCGCCGAGCGCATCACGAACTGGTGCCCGCGCTGTCACACGGCGCTCTCGGACCTGGAGGTCGAGAACCAGAGCACCCCGGGGCATCTCTTTCACGTCCGCTACCCATTCGCCGAAGGGGAGGGAGGCATCGTGGTCGCGACCACCCGACCCGAGACGATCCCCGGTGACACGGCGGTCGCCGTCCACCCCGACGACCCGCGGTATCGCGATTTCACCGGGCGGATGCTCGTTCTCCCGGTCGACCCGGGGCGACGGATTCCCGTCGTCGCCGACACGGCGGTCGACCCGGCTTTCGGCACCGGCGCGCTCAAGATCACCCCGGCCCACGATGCCAACGATTTCGAAACCGGGCGTCGCCACGGACTCGAGGCGCCGAAGATCATGGACGAGTCGGCGCGGCTGACCGGCGATGTCGGTCGCTACGCCGGCCTGGAGCGCTTCGCCGCGCGCAAGGCGATCCTCGCCGATCTCGAGGAGCGCGGCCTGCTCCTGCGGCGCGAGGAGTACGCGGTCCCGCTCGGGCACTGCTACCGCTGCCACAGCGTGGTCGAGCCGGCCCTGTCACCGCAGTGGTTCGTGAGCGTCAAGCCGCTCGCCGATCCGGCGATGGCGGCGGTGCGGGAGAAGCGCACGCGCATCATCCCGGAGCACTGGGAGCGCACCTACTTCGAGTGGATGGAGAACATCCGCGACTGGTGCATCTCCCGCCAGATCTGGTGGGGGCACCAGATTCCCGCCTGGTACTGCCGCGACTGCAACGGCGATCGGGTGCAGGAGACGCCGTCGGTCGCCGCGAACGCGGGCGCCGCTGCGCAGACCACGTTGCGCATCGCGGTCGACGCGGTGCCGATCGTCAGCCAGGAACCTCCCGAACGCTGCCCGAACTGCGGCGGCACCGCACTCGTGCGCGACCCCGACGTTCTGGACACCTGGTTCTCCTCGGCGCTCTGGCCCTTCTCGACGCTCGGGTGGCCCGAGCGCACCGAGTTGCTGGCGTCCTATTACCCGACCTCGGTGCTCGTGACGAGTTTCGACATCCTCTTTTTCTGGGTTGCTCGCATGATGATGATGGGGCTCAAGTTCATGGGCGAAGTCCCGTTCCGGGACGTCTACATCCACGCTCTGGTGCGCGACGCCGAGGGCCACAAAATGTCCAAGTCGCGCGGCAACGTCATCGACCCGCTCGGGATGATGGAGCGGTACGGTACCGACGCCTGTCGCTTCACGCTGACGGCACTCGCCGCCCAGGGGCGCGACATCAAGCTGGCCGAAGACCGGATCGCCGGCTACCGCAACTTCGTGACCAAGCTCTGGAACGCGTCGCGGCTGGTCGCGATGAACCTCGAGGGCCACGCGGACCCCGCCGAACCGCGGCAGCCGCTCGCCGCCATCGAGGACCGCTGGATCCTCTCCCGACTCGACGGGCTCGTGACTCGGGTGAACCGCTCGTTCGAGGAGTACCTCTACAACGAGGCGGCCTCGGCGCTCTACCAGTTCACCTGGCACGAATTCTGCGACTGGTACCTGGAAATGGCCAAACCGCGCCTGGGAGTCGCGGACGCTTCGGGCGAGGCGGCGCGCGCGACCGCGGTCTTCGTGCTGCGGCGCGTGCTGGCATTGATGCACCCGATCATGCCGTTCGTCACCGAGGAGATCGCCGACCGGCTGCCGGGCGGCGGGCGGCCCCTGGCGATCTCCGCCTACCCGCGCCCCGAAAAGCGCTGGCCCGATGCGGCCGCCGAGAGCGAGATGGCGCTCGTCATCGAAATCGTCGCCGCCGTGCGCAACATCCGCGGCGAGATGGGCATCAAGTCCAGCCTCGGCGTCGAACTCGTGCTTGAGGAGGTCCCCGCGGCGGCCGCCGCGATGATCGAACGCGAAACCCCGATCATCCGCCGACTGGCGAACGCCCGGCAGCTGCTGCTCAACACCCGGGCCGACCCCGGCGAGTCGGCGACCGCCGCCCTTTCCTGCGGCATCCTGCGCGTCCCGCTGGTCGGCGTCGTCGACTTCGCGGCCGAACTGCGCCGCCTGGACAAGGATCTCGGCAAGGTCGACACCGATGCCGCCTTCATCGAGAAGAAGCTCGATCGCGAGGATTTCGTCCGCAACGCCCCCGCGGAGGTGGTGGCCAAGGACCGTCGCCGTCTCGAGGAGCTGCGCGAGAAGCGCGCGCTGCTCGCCGCCAGCCGTGTCCGGGTCGCCGGCCTCAGCGGCGGCCGGGTCTAGCGAGGCCGCGCGGACGCCATGTTCGATTACGCCTCCGGCCGCGACCTGGACCGGCTGATCCGGATCGCTCTTGACGAGGACCTGCCCGCTCACGATCTCACGACGCTCGCGCTGGGCATCGGCGAGCGCCCGGCCGAGGCCGTGCTCCTGGCCAAGCAGGCCTGCACGATCAGCGGGCTGGCCGTGGCGCAGCGGGTTTTCGCGGTCGTCGACCCGGCAGTCCGCTTTGAGATCCGGAGGCGCGACGGCGAGACGGTCCCCGCCGGAACGGAACTCGCCGTCATCAGCGGTCGAGCGGACTCGCTGCTTGCCGCCGAACGCACGGCGCTGAATCTGCTGCAGCGCCTTGCCGGCATCGCGACCGCGACGAGAAAGCTCCTCGACGAGGTCGCCGGGCTGCCGTGCATCGTGCTCGACACCCGCAAGACGACGCCCGGCTGGCGTCTGCTGGAGAAGGCCGCCGTGCGCGACGGCGGCGGCACCAATCACCGCTTCAGCCTCTCGGACGGCATTCTGATCAAGGACAACCACGTCCGTCTCGCCGGCGGCGTGCATGCGGCCGTCACCGCCGTTCGCCGGCGGAGCCTGCCGGGGACGCGGGTCGAGGTCGAGGCGGGGACGCTCGACGAAGTGGACGCGGCGCTCGCCGCCGGGGCGGACGTCGTACTGCTGGACAACGCCGACCCCGCGCTCGCCCGTGCCGCGGCGCGGCTTATCGCCGGCCGGGCCATTCTCGAGGTCTCGGGCGGCATCACCGCGGCGAATGCGCGGGCGATGGCGCTGAGCGGCGCCGACTGCCTCTCCTCCGGCGCGCTCACGCATTCGGCCCCCGCGGTCGATATCAGCCTGGAGTTCCGCTAGCCGTGCTCCTCGCGCTGGACGTCGGCAACACCAACATTCACCTCGGCGTCTTCCGCGGGGAGGAACTCCTCGCCCATTGGGACATCTCCAACAACCGCGACCGGACCGCGGACGAGTTGGGATTGCTGCTGATCCAGCTCTTCGGCAGCCGCGGCTTCGACCCGGGCGGCCTGGCGGGGGCGGCGATCGCGTCCGTCGTGCCCATGACGACCGGTACGATCGCCGCGGCCGTGCAGCGCCGCTTCGGCGTGGAACCCTTCGTACTCGGTCCCGGGAGCGACCCCGGGATCGCCATCCGCTACGACGATGCCCGGGAGGTGGGCGCCGACCGGATCGCGAATGCCGTCGGCGGGTTCGCCCGCTACGGCGGCCCGCTGATTGTCGTCGACTTCGGCACCGCGACGACGTTCGACGCGATCGGCGCCGACGGCGCCTACCTCGGGGGGGCGATTGCCCCTGGCCTGCGCATTTCGATCGAAGCGCTCTCGCAGCGTGCCGCCCGGCTGCCGAGGATCGACCTGGTCCGTCCCGTGCGCGCGATCGGGACGAACACGGCGGCGAGCATGCAGTCCGGGATCATTTTCGGTTACGCCGGCCTGGTCGAAGCTCTGGTCGCGCGCATTTCGGTGGAGATCGGCGGCTCCCCCCGAGTCATCGCCACCGGCGGTCTCGCGGAATTGATCGTGCGTGAAACCGGGGTCGTGCCGCTGGTCGACCAGCACCTGACCCTCGAAGGCCTGCGCCTGCTGTGGGAGCGCGAGCGCGCGGCTCGTTGACAGGCGCCGCTGAATCGGTCTATAGACAATCCGGACGGCTCGGCGAAATCGGAGAGTTGCGGGCATGAAGCTGAAGAAGATCCTCATCGTCGACGACGACGTCGACATTGTGCGTATCGTCAGTACGATGATCGCGGGAGAGGGCTGGGAGGTCCTGAGCGCCTACAGCGGCGCGGAGGCGCTGCGCGTCGTCGGCGCGGAGCGCCCCGACCTGATGCTGCTCGACATCATGATGCCGGGCATGGACGGTTTCGAGGTCCTCCGGGAGGCGCGCCGGTCGGCGCCGGGCATGCGGGTCATCATGGCCACCGCCTTCGGGGATGTCGGCTCCTACCTGCAGTCGCTGGACCTGGGAGCCTGCGAATACATCAACAAGCCCTTCGAGACGACCGAACTCCTCGCGATGATCCGCAACGTGACCGCCGCGCCGGCCGGCCGCTGAACCGCCGCGAGCGGGTCAGAAATCCCGGGCGGAGAGGGCGACGCGCCCGCCGGCCTGACGCAGGCCCTCGAGCGTCGCCAGTCTGCGAAAGAGCCCGTCGATCTCCCGCAGCGAGAGCGGCAGGCTTTGGGTCAGTTCACGGAACAGGTCGGCCGATGAAACGCCTTCGCGCCCGCCCTGGGGGTGCGCGAGCAGCGTCCTGAGCACGGCCGATTCCACATCGCGCAGCCGCGGCTCCGCGCGAAACGCCTCAAGACGGGCCCGCAGGCCGCCCAGGTGTCTCGCCGCTTCCCGCACCAGCCGCGCCGTCAGGGTCGGGCTGTTGGTGAACACCGCGTCCAGCGCCCGGGTGTCACAGGCCAGATACCGGCTGGCAACGCGCGCCCGCACACTCATCGGCGCCGGCTGGCCCTGCTGCAGCCGGCCGAACCCGAAGAACTCCCCCGGTTTCAGCGGGACGCCGGCCGACCAGCCGCGTGCGTCAGCGGGCACCGCCTCCAACTCGCCGTCGACCAGGTAGATGAGCGGGAAACTGTTCGCGCCGGCTGCGATCAGTTCCTCGCCGGCGGCGGCCTTGCGACCGAAGCTTGCATAGAGGCGTTCGATCGAAGACTTCAGGGGCAGGGGGATCTGGTCGGAGTAATCCATGAGGATCTCGTCCCACAGCTGGTTCTCGCCGGCCCCGCCCGGCTCGCTGGTGAAGAAGAAGCTGGGGTGCGTCGAGTCCAGGAAACCCCGGTGCCAGGTGCGGAAGGCCTCCAGACCGCAGGAGCTCAAGCCTTCGAAGGCCGAGTAGTAGCAGGCGGAGATCTTTCCGGCCTCGTACTCGAGCAGCAGTTTGCCCTCAGGGGTGACGCAGTCGAGGAGTCCCGTGAACGCACGCGCGCGCAGCCCGTCCAGCAGCCGCCCGGGGTCGCAGCCCGTGGCGGCCGTTCCCGAGCTGTGCAGGCGCCGCAGGTGCGGCGCGCGCAGACGTCGGATCAGCTGCGGCGGGAGTTCGAAGATCGTCATGCGGCCCGGTTTGATCTGGCATTTGCCCCAGATTTCGCGATACTTCTTGGTCGATAGGATCCGCCGGCCGATCTTCTCGATGACCCGGAGAAACTCCCCGCCGACGCAGATCACGACATCGATCGAATCCTGGAACTCGAGGACGACGTGTCCGGAGAAACCGGACGTCTTGATCTCGTCGGTCAGCGAGGCGAGATCCGCCGCCGAGCCCTCGTACCAGATGCGGCTCCCGGGAAACAGCATTATTCCTGCCCTGCCATGCCCTGACGATAGCATAGTGCGGCGTCGGACATCAAAAACTCCCGCAGACTGCCCGGTTGGCGCGCGTTCGCGCGTTCGCGTCGCTTGACTCACTTGGGACCCGATGCTAAACATAGCAAATGTCTGGTGACGGGTGCGGCTTTCATTGACAGCGGTCGGTCGAAAGGAGTCCCGATGAAGCGTTACGAGGTCGAACAGCTCCGGAACGTCGTCCTGCTCGGCGGCAGCCGCGCGGGAAAGACCTCACTCGCCGAGGCGCTGCTCTTCACGTACGGCGCCACGAGCAGGCTCGGTTCCGTGGACGAGAGCACCAGCATCCTGGATTTTGACCCGGACGAGATCGCCCGCAAGCTCACCCTGAACACCAGTCTGGCCAGCTTCGAGACGCCGCAGGGGAAGATCAACCTCCTCGACACCCCCGGGTTTTCCGTGTTTCTCGGCGACAGCCGGGCGGCCTGCCGGGTCGCCGACGCCGCCGTCTTCGTGGTCAGCGCCGCCGCCGGCATCAAGTTCGAGACCGAGGCCCTGTGGAAAGCCGCGGACGAAAACGCCCTGCCGCGGATGATCGTGGTCACGAAGCTCGATCGCGAACGCACGAGTCTCGCGAAAGTGCTCGGCGAAGCCGAGACCTTCCTCGGCGTGCGTCCCATCCCGATCCAGGTGCCGATCGGGGCCGAAGGGGCCCTGCGCGGGGTCGTGGACCTGCTCCTCGGCAAGGCGCGCTTCTTCAAGAGCGACGCGAGCGGCGGGGAGACCCTCGGTGAGATCCCCGCGGAGCTGGCGGACGAGGTCGCGGCCGCGCGCGAGCGCCTGACCGAGGGCGTCGCCGAGAGCGACGACGGCCTGCTGGAGAAGTACCTCGACGGCCAACCGCTCGGCGAGGAAGAAATCCGCAAGGGGCTGCGGGCCGGGACGCTCGCCGGCAAGATCGTGCCGCTGCTGTTCGCCGTGCCGACGAAGAACGGGGGCACCGCGGCCATCGAGGAGGCGGTCTTCTCGCTGCTGCCCTCGCCGGCGCAGCGTCCGCCGGTCACCGGGCTCAACCCCGGGGGCGGCGAGGAGTCACGGGCCGCGCTGGAGCAGGCGCCGTTCTCCGCGCTGGTTTTCAAGACCCTGGTCGACGCCTACACCGGCAAGATTTCGCTCTTCCGGGTCTTCTCGGGCCGACTCGCCGGCGACCAGATCTACAACGCGACGCACGGTGTGCGCGAGCGCGCCGGCTCGCTGAACCAGGTGCTCGGCAAGACGCTCAAGTCCGTTCCCGAAGTGGGCCCGGGCGATTTCGCCGCCGTCGCCAAGCTCAAGGAGACACACACCGGGGACACGCTCTGCGACGAGAAGCATCCGTTGGTGTTCCCGCCGATCGTCTTCCCGACGCCGGTGATCTCGATGGCGGTCGAACCGAAGAGCACGGGCGACGAGGACAAGCTCTCGACCGTGCTGCACCGCGTCACGGAGGCGGACATGATGATCCGCGTCGCGCGTGAACCGCAGACCAAGGAGCTGCTCATCTCCGCGATGGGCCAGCAGCACATCGATGTCGTCGTCGAGCGCATGAAGCGGCTCGGGGTGGAAGTCCTGCTCAAGGAGCCGAAGGTTCCGTACCGGGAGACCGTCAGCAAAAGCTTCAGCACCATGTACCGGCACAAGAAGCAGACCGGCGGCGCCGGGCAGTTCGCCGAGGTGCATCTGCGGGTCGACCCGCTGGCGCGCGGGGCCGGCTTCGAGTACGCCTGGGAAGTCTTCGGCGGGGCGATCTCGACCTCCTTCAAGCCGTCGGTCGAGAAGGGGATCCTGTCGGCGCTGGAGCAGGGGGTCATCGCCGGGTATCCGGTCGTGGACATCAAGGCCGCCGTCACCGACGGCAAGGAGCACCCCGTCGACTCGAAGGACATCGCCTTTCAGGTCGCCGGCCGCGAAGCCTTCCGCCTTGCCGTCCAGGGGGCCGGGGCGAAACTGCTCGAACCCGTGATGTCGCTGGAGATCACGATCCCCGACGAATTCGTCGGCGATGTCATCGGCGATCTCAATTCGCGCCGCGGCCGCATCTCCGGGGTCGAGGGCGGCGGGGGACGCCAGCGGGTCGCCGCCAAGGTGCCGCTCGCCGAAATCCTGCGTTACGCCACCGATCTGACTTCGATGACCGGCGGTCGGGGGCAATTCACCATGGTGCTGGACCACTACGAGGAGGTGCCGGCGCAGAACGCGGAGAAGATTGTCGCCGTTTCGCGCCGGGGCGCCGACGAAGAGAAGAAAGCGTAACAATCTTCTTGACTTCCGCGTCGCCGGTGGGCAGAATTTCCGACGTAACGCCGGGCCCGCCGGCGAGCGGATGTTCGAGGAGGAGCGATTCGCATGACTAAGGCCGACATCGTCAATTCGCTGTACGAGAAGATCGGACTTTCGAAGAAGGAGACTGCCCACATCGTCGAGGTGGTGCTCGAGACGATCAAGGGGAATCTCGAGCAGGGCGAAAAGATCAAGCTGGCGGGCTTCGGGAACTTCGTAGTCCGCCGCAAGGTGGCCCGCAAGGGCCGCAATCCGAAGACGGGTGAGGAAATCGAGATTTCCCGGCGCCGGGTCGTGACCTTCAGGCCGAGCCAGATCCTGCGCAAAGTCGCGAACCCCTGATCGTGGCGCCATGAAGGCGGAAATCAACATCCCGGACAAGATGTTCTTCCGCATCGGGGAAGTCTCCGAGATCACCGGCGTGAAGCCCTATGTGCTGCGGTATTGGGAGTCGGAGTTCCGTCTGCTCCGGCCGAACAAGAACAAGTCGGGGCAACGGGTCTACCGCCGCCGCGATATCGAGACCGCCCTTGAAATCAAGGACCTGCTGCACCAGCGCAAATTCACGATTGCGGGCGCGAAGAAGTGGCTCAACGGCGAGGGCCGGCTGCCGGCCGGCGAGCGCCAGCTGGAACTCGGTTTTGACGCGGCGGACCGCGAGGCGGCGATCCGCCGAATCCGCGAGGGCTTGGCATCTCTGGAAAAGCTGTTAGACTGATGAAGTCGGGGCGTAGCGCAGCCTGGTAGCGTACCTGAATGGGGTTCAGGTGGTCGGAGGTTCAAATCCTCTCGCCCCGACCAGTTTTCCACTCCCGGTCCGGTCGGTTCGGTGAGTCCACGCGTGAGTGATTTCGCCACCGCCCGCCGGCGCATGGTCGATTCGCACCTGTTCGCGCGCGGCGTGCGCGAACCCGAAGTGTTGCGCGCCATGGCCCGGGTGCCCCGGCACCTGTTCGTCGAGGAGGCCTTGCGCGAGCGCGCCTACGGCGAGGGCTCCCTTCCCATCGGCTACGATCAGACGATCTCCCAACCGATTATGGTCGCGACGATGACCCAGGCGTTGCGCCTCGAGGGCGGCGAGAAGGTGCTCGAGATCGGCACCGGCTCGGGCTACCAGACCGCGGTGCTGGCGGAACTCGCCGAACGGGTCTTCTCCGTGGAGCGCATCGCGCCCCTGTATCGCCGGGCGCGCGGACTGCTCGACCAGCTCGGCTATCACCGCGTCGTGCTGCGCCACGGCGACGGCACCCTCGGCTGGCGCGACCATGCGCCCTATGACGCGATCGTCGTCACCGCGGGCGCACCACACGTCCCCCGGGAGTTGCGCGGCCAGCTGGCCAGCGGCGGCCGTCTCGTGATCCCGGTCGGCGACCGTCAACAGCAGAGCCTGTTGCGCATCACCCGGGGCGAGGACCGGGATCAGCAGGAGCTGCTCGGCGGCTGCGTCTTTGTCAGCCTCATCGGCGACGACGCCTGGGCGCCGTGACGGCCGATGAAAACGGCCCGCCTGCGGCGTTGCACTTCTCCCGGCTCCCTGCGGCGTACTACTCGTACGCCTCAGTCGCCGGATCGAAGCGCGCCTTGCATCCGGACCCTTTTGATCAGCCTCTCCGCTACCGTTGCAGCCGATGAAAACGGCCCGCCTGCGGCGTTGCACTTCTCCCGGCTCCCTGCGGCGTACTACTCGTACGCCTCAGTCGCCGGATCGAAGCGCGCCTTGCA
>JANOHV010000009.1:0-15995 GCA_031406795.1 Candidatus Rokuibacteriota bacterium | reverse complement strand
CGCACCAGCGGGAATGTCCGGGATCGTAAAGGTCAGGGACGCTCCGGCGGCGAGATCGTAGATGTGCATCGGACCGTAGATCGTCGTTGCCCAACAGTTTGCCGGGACGCTCCGGTCCGGGAACAGGACGAGCGTGCCGGGGACCCCGCGGCCGGTGCCGACGTTGGTGATGGTCACCGTCGCAGAGAAGGTCCCCCCCGCCGGCGGGCCGGGCGGTTCGAGGGCGAGACCGGTCACGGCGAAGTCGGGCTCCCCAGGGCCGACGTAGACCGCCTCAACCCACTTGTCGGTGTCCATCGTGAACGTGACCTCGGGGGTGGTTGGGACCACGGGTTCGAGCCCGAGCCACTTCTGGAAGACGCCACCGTCGGGAGTCGTCGGGGGCGCGGTGAGAGTCACCGTCGAGCGGTCCCGGAAGTTTCGCGTGAACTGCGTCGTGCCGATCGTCTTCCCGGAGATGTCCATGCTGTGGGCGATCTGCGTGTCCCGGCCGTCGAGGGTGTCGACATACAAGGTATGAACCGTACCGGTGATCACGAGGTAGTTGCGGGTGCTCTGGTTGTCGCCCTCCAGGTCGCCGTTCACGCCTTCGGAAGTCTCGCATTCGGCATCGACGTACGCGCGGAGGTAGTAAGCGCTGCCCTGGGCGAGCGGTCCGAGGCCGCTGAAGACGAACGTCCTGCTTTCGCCAGCGGCGAGCGTGCCGACCTGGAGCCCCTGATCCGCCTCGTACCAGTTGCACGAGGGGGTGTACTCCAAACACATCCCCGACTCGTACCGGGTGCACGTGGAGTTGAAGAGCTTGTTGGCCCAGACGGCAAGGCTCCCCCCGTTGCCGCCGGCGTTTCCCCTGTTCTGGACGGTAATCGAGGCGCTGAAGGCATACCCTGCCGTGGGTTGCGTGGGCATGACGGTGATGCTGCTGACCCAGAAATCCGGTGACGGCGGGCGCGCGTAGACGGCGACGAGGTTGTGGTCGGCTTCCATGGTCACCTCGACGGAGCGCGTCGTCGCGAAATCGAGCCCGTCCCGGCGCCACTTCTGGAAGACGTAGCCCCCCACGTCGGCGGGCGCGGTGAGGGTCACAACCGCGCCGGGGTCGTAGGAGCGGCTGAAAGGGGCGGTCCCGGTCGCCTGACCCACGAGGTCGTTTGGGGAGACCTGGATCGCGGCGTTCGCAGGGTTCACCGAGGAGACTGACAGGGTCTTGCGCGGGCGCACCGTGTAGGCGAGGGTCGCCTCGTTGTTCGTCTCGTCGGCTTCCTCGATCAGGCAGTCCACCTCGGCGAAGGCGCGGAAGGTCGCGGCCCCGGCCGGTCCGGCGGTCAGGCCGGTGAACGTCAGCACCCGGCCCGCCCCGGGGGCGAGGCTGCCGAACCCTCTGCCGGTGGTGCCGTAGATCCTGCACCCGGCGGCGGCGGCCCGGTCGGTCCAGATGTCGAGCCAGCCGTCGTACGTATTGACGGCCGCGCCCTGGTTCGTCACCGTGACCTGAGCGCTGAAGGTGAGCCCGGTGATGGGCGACGCGGGCGTGAGGGTGATGCCGGTGACGGCAAAGTCGGGGAGGGGTTCGACGGGATTCCCGTAGACTACGGTGAGCGTGACGTCGGTGTCCGGCAGGACGATGAACGTCGGCGAGATGGTGTAAGGCAAAGAGCCCGGACGCCGCCACTCGGTGAAGGGCGTCTCGCCGACGCTGGCGGGGGCCTCGAGCCGGACGGGGGTCCCACCCGGGCAGCTGATCGTGAATGGGGTCGACTCGACGAACTGGGCGCAGGCGTTCATGCCGCAGCAGGGGGTCATCCAGACTCCCGAGTCGGGATTCATGGAGGTCACCGTGACGACAGGACCGGCCGCGCGCAGGACAACGGGGTCAAGGCAGAGGGCGAAGAAGACCGCTGCGACGAGACACGCCGGGCGCACCAAGGCTTGAATCGACCGTTGCAGTGCCACGATTTGCATACTCTATACCAGAGCCGGTCTCCTTACCCGTCTCTGCTGACTTCGAGACGGACCCGAGCTACTGAAGTTCATCATTTATCTCAGAGTGCCGCCGAGCGGGATCGTCCCGGCGTAGCCGAACTGCGTCTGCCAGAAGCCTTCGGTGCTCATGGTCAACTGCCATTGGGCTGGATCATGCAACATGCTGCATCTTGTTGGCGAAGTCATGCCCAGAGGTGGGAGGGGGAAGCTGTCTGCCCTCCTCCTGATAGAGCGCGACCGCCTCTTCGACGACTTGGCAAAGTTGCTCGAAGACTGCTTTCTCGTCTTCGCCGTGGCAGCCGCCGTAGATGAGACCGGGGGCGCTACCCACATAACATCCGTCTTCCTCGGACCACTCCACCAACTTTACGTAGCGGGCGCTCTCCTTCATCGCTTGGTCTCCTCAACCGCCATCCGTACTGCTCGTACTTGATAATACTTTGCGTCTTCGCTCGGGTTTCCGGAAATCGTAATCGGTCTCGAAACCAAGGGGTGAACGTAGTTCCTGTGACTGCCCTTGCCACCCCGATCCACGAATCCGGCCCGCTCCAGTTCAACCATCAGATCCTTTGTCTTCGGCGGCATGATTCCATCAGCCTCAATGTCGCTGGCCACGGAATTGGGAGAGATGGAACCCTATCACGATTGCACGAAACCTTCGTCCTGGCGTGAGTTCCCTACTCCCCGAACACGGCGGCGAGATCGATCTCCAGCTCCGGAAGGACGCCGACCCGGATCCGCTCGTCGGGCGTGTAAACCGCCGGGCGGCCGTAGGCACCGTCGGCACCGCGATGAAAGACCGTGACGATACGATCTGTTGGATGGACCAGCCAGTATTCCAGCACCCCCGCCTGTTCATAGAGAAGGAATTTCTCCTTCTGATCCCTCGCCACTGACTCGGGGGAGAGGATCTCGATCACGAGATCCGGGGCGCCCTTGCAGCCCCGGTCGTCCAACTTTGACAGATCGCAGACCACCACCAGGTCCGGCTGGACAACCGTGCTCGTCGTTTCGTCGGATTCGCCGGGCGCCGTGAGGCGGACGTCGAAAGGGGCGTCGTACACTTCGCACCGCTTGCCCCGAAGATGAATTTCAAACTCAACCAGCAGTCTCTTCGAGATTTTCTGGTGGGTCCGCGAGGGCGCCGGTGTCATGTTATACGCGACACCGTGTATCAACTCCCAGCGCTCGTCCTCGGACCACTGGATGTAATCTGTATAAGTGTATTTCGCGTCCCGCTTCAGCGCCGCTGGTACCATGCGTTCTATCACCTCGGGCTGGGGATGATCGCGCTATTCCTTCGATCCGTCCCTCGAGCAAGGGAAAGGTGCATCCCCTGACCTGCTCCTCTCATTGGATGGCATGATCTTTAGGCACATTCAAAGGCAAGTCAACACAAATCATACACCGCGACGTACTCTCGCACGTCGCAGGAAGTCGCGAAAAGGGCAACGCCGCAAATAGGCCCCTCAGCGGCCAATCAGGCGCGCAGCTCGACCCCGTGCTTGTCCTTCAACGCCGCGATGATCCTCGCGCGCGCCGGCTGGACATCCTCCTCGGCCAGCGTGCGATCCGCGGCCTGGAAGGTCAGCGTGAAGGCCAGGCTTCTGGTCCCCGCGGGCAGTGGGTCGCCGCGGTAGACATCGAAGAGCCGCACCGAGGCGAGCAGATCCCCGGCGGCCGCGCGGACCGTCTCCTCGACCAGCGCCGCCTGCAGTTCCTCGGGGCAGACGATCGCCAGGTCCTGCGTCAGCACCGGGTAGCGCGAGAGGGTGCGGTAGGCGCCGAGGCCCGCGCCGGCCAGCAGCGCAGCGGCGTCGAACTCGCCGAGCACCACGCGACGCTCGGGCAGGTCGAAGACGTGGCGCAGCGAGGGGTCGAGTTCACCGAAGGTGCCGAGCGTCTCGCTGCCGCGCGACACGACGGCGGCGCGGCCGCTCTGGTACGGCGAACCCTCGTAGGGCGCGAACGACAGCGGCCCGACATTGAGCCGTTCGGCGAGCGTCTCGAGGATCCCCTTGGCGTGGAAGAAGTCATAGGGGGGCGGCGCGGGGTTGCCCCACCACGGCAGCATTGATGCGCCGCTGAGCAGCAGCGCCAGCCGCCGCGGCTCTTCGGGGAGCTGCACCGCCGAGGGGAGGTAGACGCGCGCCAGCTCGAAGATCGCGACGCGCTCGACGTAGCGCAGGTTGTAGCGCAGCGTCTCGAGCAGGCCGGGCAGGATGTGGCGGCGCAGGTGGGTGCGATCTGCGGTCATCGGGTTGGCGAGGCAGACGAAGCCGCTGACGTCCGCTTCGATGCCGAGGCGCAGGCACCAGGCCGGGTCGGTCAGCGAGTAGGTGATGACCTCGGTCAGGCCGCAGGCGACGAGCGCGTCGCGCGCGCGGTCCTCGGCGTCCATCTCCGGGTTCGGGCGCGGCGGCGCGAACTCGCCGGACATCGGCGCGCTCGGGATGCGGTGGTAGCCGGTGATGCGCGCGACCTCCTCGACCAGGTCGGCGGCGATCGTGAGATCCAGGCGCGTCGGCGGCGGCGTGACCACGAAGTCGGTTCCCTCCTCGACCACCGTGCAGCCGAGGGAGCGGAGGATACGGCCGACTTCCGCGGCGGGGACGACAAAGCCGAGAATGCGCTCGATCTCCCCTGCCGGGAGCCGCACCGGCGTCGCCGGCTGCGGGCGCGGGTAAACGTCGACCACCCCGCGGGCGATCGAGCCGCCGGCGTGCCGGCGCATCAGCTCGGCGGCGCGGCGGGCCGCACCCAGGCTGCCGGCGGCCGGCACGCCGCGCCCGAAGCGCAGCGACGCCTCGCTCGGCAGGCGCTGGCCGATCGCGGTCACCCGGATGCTAGTGCGGTCGAACTGCGCGGCTTCGATCAGCACGCGCCGCGTCTGGTCGGTGACCTCGCTGTGCAGGCCGCCCATGACGCCCGCGAGCGCGACCGGTCCGGCGCCGTCGCAGATCAGCAGCGTGCCCGTCGCGAGCGGGCGCTCGACGTTATCGAGTGTCTTCATGACCTCGCCCTCGCGGGACGGGCGCACGACGATCACCGGCCCGACCGATCCGGCCTCGCCGCGCAGCGTATCGAGATCGAACGCGTGCAGCGGCTGCCCGGTCTCCCACATGACGTAGTTGGTCGCGTCGACGACGTTGTTGATCGGCCGGATGCCGGCCAGCCGCAACCGGTGGCGCATCGCGAACGGCGCGGTACCGATCGTCACCCCGGCGACGACCGCCGCGCAGTAGCGGCCGCAGAGCTCCGGGGCCTCGATGCGCACCGCGACCTGTTCGGCCGCGACGCCGTCGCCCTCGACGACCGATTCGGCGCGATCCACCAGCGTACCGCAACCCATCGCCGCCACTTCGCGCGCGATCCCGGCAAGCGAGAGGCAATGCGAGAGGTTCGGGGTGAGCTCGACGTGCAATACGGTGTCGCCCAGGTAGTCGACGAGCGGCGTGCCGGGCTCGGCGTCCTCGGGAAGGATCAGGATGCCGCCGTGCTCGGCGCTGATACCCAGTTCCTTCTCCGAGCAGACCATCCCCTCGGAACGCACACCGCGGATCTTCGAGGGTTTGAGCACGATAAAGCCGCCCGCGGGCGCATAGGCGTCGACGAGCCTGGCACCCGAGAGCGCGAGCGGCACCTTGACGCCGGCCATGCCGATCGTGATGTTCGGGGCGCCGGTCACCACTTCGATCGATCGTCCCCCGCCGTAGGCGACCGTCGCCAGCGTCAGCCGGTCGGCGTTCGGGTGCTGCCGCACCGCGGTGACCTCGCCGACCAGGACCTTCTCGCGGTCCCAGTCGGCCCCGACGCGCTCGATCTCGCCGACTTCGATGCCGGCGGTCGGCAGGCGCTCCAGCAGGTCGTCGAGCGGGACGTCGATCGTCACGAACTCGGACAGCCACTTCAGCGGTACGCGCATCGGGGCTCCTCATGGGCGGGGGTCAACCCCGCCCCTACGCCATTCCAATTCATCTTCGGCCGGGCGGGGATGTACCCCGCCCCTGCGCGATCGTCAACCAGGTTTCTAGGGGAGGGGTTGATCCCCTCCCGCCGGCGCCCGCTCATCTCCCGTTATCCGAATTGCGCCAGGAAACGCAGGTCGTTCGAGTAGAAATAGCGGATGTCGTCGATCCCGTGCACCTGCATCGCGATGCGCTCGGGACCCATGCCGAACGCGAAGCCGGAGAAGATCGCCGGGTCGTACCCGCCGTTTTCGAGCACCGTCGGGTGGATCATGCCGGCGCCGCCGATCTCGAGCCAGCCGGCGCCCTTGCAGATCCGGCAGCCCCTGCCGCCGCAGAGGATGCAGTCCATGTCGATCTCGACGCTCGGCTCGGTGAACGGGAAGTAGCTGCCGCGCAGGCGCAGGCGCCGCTTGCCGCCGTACATCTGGCTCGCGAAGCTCTCGAACAGCCCCTTGAGCTGCGCCATCGTCACGTTGCGCCCGACCGCGATCCCCTCGACCTGGTAGAACATGAACTCGGAGCGCGCGGAGACCGCCTCGTAGCGGAAGACCCGGCCCGGCAGCACGACCCGGAGCGGCTCCGGGGCGCGGCCCTTCATCGCGTGGATCTGCCCGGGCGAGGTGTGCGTGCGCAGCAGCGTCGTCTCGTTGACGTAAAAGGTGTCCCACATGTCGCGCGCCGGGTGGTGCTGGGGCATGTTGAGCAGCTCGAAGTTGTACTGGTCGCTCTCGACCTCGGGGCTCTCGAAGATCTCGAAGCCCATGCCGTGGAAGATGCGGCAGATGCGCCGCAGTGTCTGAGTCGTCAGGTGCAGGCGGCCGGGGTTCGGCGGAGCGCCCGGCAGCGTCACGTCGACGCGCTCGGCGGCCTCGGCGGCCCGGCGGCTTTCCGCCTCGAGGGCCGCGAGTCGCCGGTCGAACGCGGCCTGCAGCCCGTTCTTGATCTCGTTTGCCAGTGCGCCGAGACGCGGCCGGTCCTCCTTGGGGACGGCACCCAGCTGCGTCATCAGCGCCGCCAGCGCGCCCTTGCGGCCGAGATGCTCGACACGCCAGGACTCGAGCGCCCCGGGTTCGACGGCGGCGCCGAGTTCGGCGTGCGCGCGCTCACCGAGCGAACGGATCTTCTCTTCCATGGCCTCCCTTTCGTGGAAAGTGCCGAAAATATCGCAGTTTTTTATCATTTCCGGGGCGTGGTTGTCAAACGCGGCGCCTCGAGCGCGGCGCGAAACCAGGCCGTGCGGGCGAGCGCCAGCGTGAGCACGATCCCGAACCAGGCACCCGCGAGCACATCGCCCGGATAGTGCGCCCCGACGATCACCCGGCTCGCGGCCGCCAGCGTGGCGACGCTTACCCACACCGCGCGCAGCCGCGGATACAGGAGCGTCAACGCGCAGCCCACCGCCAGGGCGGTTGTCGCGTGCCCGGAGGGGAACGAGTAGTGGATGTAGCCGGACCTGAAGAACGCGAAGCCATACTCCGAAGGGTCGGCGAAGAAGGCTTTCGGGCGCCAGCGAGCGACGATCCACTTCAGAAGATCGACCGACAAGCCCGAAACGACAATGGCCGTGAGGACGAACAGCGCCCGCGTCGCGGCCGCCTCGCGTCGCAGGGAGAAGCGCAGGAGTGGATAGAGCACCGCCAGCGCGATCAGATAGGGAGTTGAACTGCCGAGGACCGTAATCTTCTTGAAGACACCAACGATCTGCGGATCGATGCCGCGCACCCAGATCGCCGCGGGCCGATCGACGTAGAAGTAACAGGCGGCGACCAGTCCGCAGAGGAGCAGCGCGGCCAGGAGGTGTCCCCTGAATTGTGCTGACGGAAATTGCGGACGATCGATGTTCACGTGGTAACGGTACCATACCCGCCGGAATCGTGAGACCCGCCCACACACGCTCCGGTGGAGGACAGTCCTACGCAGGGCGAGCCGGATCGGCCACACCCGGCGGCCGCTCAGGCGTCGGGGACTTCTCCTCCCTGGCGGCGGAAGACGTCCACGGAGGCCGACGCGACTTCGGCGAGCATCTCCCGGCGGGCGCATTCGACGCGCTCAACGGGGATCCCGAAGGCCGCGGCGATGTCCGCGGTGCTTTCGGTACCCTGGAAATTGCGCTGCGCGATCGCCACCTTGAGATAATCGTCGGCGATGATCCGGCGAAGCTCGGCGTCCGTCGCTTCAATGCCGGCGCAGGCCTTGTCGAAACCAAGCCCGGCGGCCAGACCCGCGCTGATCGCGGCGAATCCGGCTTCATGCAGCCGCTCCTCCTCCGCGGTGAAGCAGCCCGAGACGGGACCCTCCCCCATCGCACTCATCGGGGGCGACTCACTTCTTGCCGCCCTCTTGCCAGCCTTTCGAGAAGTCCTTCGCCGCTTCCTGGGACTTTTCGAGGCCTTCCTTGGCGGCCTCGCCACTCTTCTGGAGGCCCTCCCTGGCGGCCTCGCCACTCTTCTGGAGCCCTTCCTTGATGAGTTCCTTGCTCTTCTCGAACGCCTCGCGGGCATCGCGCCCGGCCTTCTCGCTCGAGGACTCCTTCTTGCAGCCGCCTGAGAAGACCACCAAGGAGAAGAGGGCTCCGGCCACGATCGCGCCGGTCACCACCCACCGTCTGCCTGATCCAGCCTTGCTCGTTGCCATCTCGCCTCCCTTGCCCGAGTTTTTATGGGCGCATTGTAGCGCATGGCCGCAGTGGAGGGAAGACTAGGCGCCGCGGCGAGCGTATCCTGCGATGCCAGCGGGCTTCTGACCGGGCGGCGCGAGGTAAGCCGAGAACCAGCTCGCCGCGAGGCGGGCCACTTCCTCGAGGGTCCCCGGCTCTTCGAAGAGGTGCGTTGCGCCCGGGACGATGGTCAACTCCTTCCGGCCCGGGAGCAGCTCGAAAGCGTCGCGATTCATCCTGATCACCGCGGTGTCCTCGCCGCCGACGATGAGCAGGGTCGGAGCGCGGACGCGGGAGAGATCGCTTCCCGCCAGATCGGGTCGGCCGCCGCGCGAGACGATGGCGCCGATCCCGTCCGGGCGTTCGGCGGCCGCGACGAGCGCGGCGGCGGCGCCGGTGCTTGCGCCGAAGTAGCCGATCCGCAGGCCGGCGGTTTCGGCGGCTTGCTGCAGCCACTCCGTTGCGCTCAAGAGTCGGCCTGAGAGCAGGCCGATATCGAAGCGCACCCGTCCGCCGCGCAGATCGACGGCTTCCTCCCCTTGCGTCAGCAGGTCGATGAGCAGCGTCGCGAATCCCGCCCGCTGGATGACCTGGGCGACGTAACGATTGCGGGAACTGTGGCGGCTGCTGCCGCTCCCGTGAGCGAAGAGAACTGCCCCGCGCGCGTCCGCCGGCACCACGAGATCACCTTCGATCCTCCCCGCGGCAACTTCGATCCGGATCAGTCGTTCCATCGATCCGCCCTCTCCGTGAGTGTCTGCCTGGATGGTCATGCCGCTCCGAGCATACTTCCTCGTTCCACCGATTCCCATGGGGTCAAGACGCTATCCGGCGAATGCGGCAAGGATGCTTGACACGGACCGGCAATGAGTCGAAATTGCACCGAGGCAAAGAACCCGAGGTCAGTCGACTACAGCCCTTCGCGAATCGTGAAGTTCTTGGAGAACTGCTCGACCTGCATGCCGAGCGTGACGCACTTGATGCCCCGCATGCAGTCGTCCGCGTCCTGCCTCTCGAGGTGCGTCGTGAGCTCGTGGCCATCCTTCTGCATCTTCAAGATGTAGGCGTCCTTCTCCGCGTCGAACGAGAGATTCACCGCGATCCCGCTGCGCTGCAGTTCGGGGTACATCTCCATGACCTTGTCCTTCAACCCGACGATCGTGTATCCCATGGCATTCCCCCTGTCTCGAGTGTATCTGTTGTGAAAACCCTCTATTCACAGTCGGAATTACTTTGCGACGGAGACGCGGGCATGTCAATGGGGCAATCAGAGGTGGAAGGGCGGAAGTGTCTTCGGTCAAACGTCGCTATCGAGGCGCACCCGGCCTGCCCTGCCGCCGCCAGCGCATAGGCATCGGTGAAGTCCATGCTCCCTTCCCTGAAGAGACGGACCGCCTGCTCGCTGCGCCGACCATCCGACTGCTCAATGGCCCGACAGGACGCCGAACAGGCTGCTGACCAGCTTCAAGTCTAGTTGTTTTACAGACAATATATTAACTGCATTACGCTAAATATCTTACATACGGATAACTTATTGACTGTAATACACAATCGCAGTACAATATCATCGTGAATGCGGCGACACTTTCACTGGTTGGTCCTGCCGAGATGGGCCGCTCGCTGGCCGACCGTTCCAAGGCCCTGCGATTGCTCAAGGGCTGGACCCGGAGCACGCTGGCGCTCCGGGCCGGAGTGACAGCTGCATCGCTCAAGCGGTTCGAGACCACCGGGATGGGCTCGCTGGAATTGGTGCTCAAGATTGCCCACGCCCTGTCCCGGCTCGAGGAATTCAACAAGCTGTTCGAGCCGCCGTCGGCACGGAGCATCGCGGAGCTTGAGCAACGCGCCGCCAGGCCTCTCCCCAAGCGAGGCCGGATATGAGGAAACTTGAGGTCCGCTTCACACGCCGCCCCGGCGACTCGTTGCCCGTTGGCACGCTGGCCGAGGATCACGGCCGGGTGTACTTTGAATATGCGCCCGGCTTCCTCGCCGCGGGACTGAACCTGTCGCCCTTCCGCCTGCCGTTCGGGCCCGGGCTGTTCGAGCATACCGACCGCGATTTCGGGCCACTGCCGGGCCTGTTCGATGACTCTCTGCCCGACGGTTGGGGCCTGCTGCTGATGGACCGGCACTTCCGATCTCGCGGGCGGAACCTGGCCGAAGTAAGCCCGCTGGACCGGCTCTCCTGGCTCGGCACGAGGACGATGGGCGCACTGACGTACCACCCGCCGACCGATCGCGATAACGTCGATGCCGGCGTGTTCGACCTGCATGATCTGGCTCGGCAGTCCCAGGACATACTGGCCGGCGTTGCCGTTGACGTATTGCCGCAACTGCTGCGGGCCGGCGGTTCGCCCGGTGGTGCGCGGCCCAAGGTACTGGTGGGCTTCAACTCCGGCAGCGGCGACGTCACCTCCGGTGAAGACGACCTTCCCGCTGGCATCGAGCACTGGATCGTGAAGTTCGCGGCCAGGAGCGAAAGCCGCGACGCCGGGGCGATCGAGTACGCCTATTCCCTGATGGCCGGCGCTGCCGGCATCGACCTGCCGCCGACGCGCCTGTTCGAGACTTCAGAAGGCGACCGGTTCTTCGGCAGCAAGCGGTTCGACCGCGACGGCAAGCGGCGCTACCACGTCCACACGTTCGGCAACCTTATTCAATCAAACTTCCGCATCCCGTCGGCCGACTATGCCGACTTGCTCAAGGCCACGTCACTGCTGACGCGAAACCATCAGGACGTGCTGCGAGCCTGCCGCTGCATGGTCTTCAACGTACTGGCCCACAATCGCGACGACCATGTGAAGAACTTCGCATTTCTCTTGGACGACACCACGGGCGACTGGGCTCTTTCCCCCTCGTACGATCTGTTGTACACCCCCGGCCCCGGCGGCGAGCACACCATGTCGTTGGCCGGCGAGGGCAAGAACCCGGGGAGATCGCAGATGCTTCGACTGGCTGAACAAGCCGGCGTGACCAAGCGCGAGATCGCCGGGATCATCGATCAGGTACAGGCGGCCGTCGCCCGATGGAAGGACTTCGCCACCGAAGCCGGGGTCTCCCCTGTCAGCATCAGGCAGATCGCTCAATCCCTGCCGCAATTGCGGTAGGCCGCAATGTGGCACTCAACGCTTGAACTGACCATGGACGCCTCCGCCATCAGCGAGATCACGCACATCGCCGGATCGTGTACCATTTCCAGAGAAGAGCGGATAAAATCATCGACCGTGAAGACGTGGCATGAGTAAGCTGCAGATGAAGAACAGCGCGCTCCCGCCCGATCCGGGTGACGCGGAGCGAGTCGGCATCCTGATTGGCCGTGGCGAAAGCAAGTCCGCGCTCGATCTCGCCAAGCAGATCCACAAGCACGCGGCCTCGGCCGCAAGTGAGAATCTCCTGATCGAGGCCTACCTCGCCCGCATTCAGGCGATGGCGAACAAGCAGATGTGGGAGGAGGCCGATGCCCTGGCGGGGCTGGTGCGGGACAAGTACCCCGCTTCCCGGCCACGACTCCAGCAGATCGGGGGCCAGATCGCTCTGAGCCGGGGCAGGCTGGACGATCTGGTGCGGCCCCTGCTCGATCCCGACCTCCCGCCGGAGCGCAAAGCGGCCATCGAAGAGACGATCAAAAGGGATGTCGGCGATCTTCAGTCTCTGGCGCGCTGCTCCGCCCTCCCGTCCGACCATCCCCTGCGCCGGGGGGCCGCCGCCCTCACCGCCGCTTTTGATGCGGTTACGCAGGGCCCCGTGGAAGATGAGGCGATCGAACTTTCCGAGATCTCCCGCCGCAGCCCGCTCGCGTCGTGGAAGACACTCGTCCGGGCGATCGCCGCGTTTTATCGTCGGGACGACGTCGCCTGCCGGCGCTTTCTCGCCGCCGTGGAACCGGGAACCATCCCCGCGCGGCTCGTGCCTGCCCTGGAGGCGATCTGCTCCGGGAAGCCCGCGCGGGATCTGACCGAAAGCGCGGCCCGTCTCGTCGACCAGATCGATGGTGGGAGCGCCGGTTTCAGCGAGGCGCTGGCGCGTCTGGAACAGAGCTTTCACCAGGCACACGCGCGCGATGCGCTGGAGCAGATCGCCCCCACGGTCGATCTCTGCCGTCGCGCCGCTCCGGATCTCGTGCAGCGACTCCGTATCCGCATCTCGATACGGGCCGTCGTGCACGGCTTTCCCGAGAAAAAGATGCAGGCCGCGCTGGGTGGCGCCCCACGGCAGGACGCGGAGTATTGTCGGCTCTTCGCCGCGACCATCGAAAAGTTTCACGAACCCGAAACGCTGTCGGTCGTCATCGATGCCTGGGAGGAGTATCGTCGTCTGGCGCTCCAGGAGGGCCGGTTCGCCGCGGGCAGTTCGGCCGAGGCAATGCTTTTTCTCCACGTGGCCGGGATTCTCGCGTCCTATCCCGCCGCAGACTTGGAGGACGCCCGGACGATCTACGAAGATGATTTCGCCGACAACCAACTCCGGCCGGGGGCATTGCCCCCGGCGGAATTTTCCCCCCAGGCCCACTTCGCGCGCTCCTGCGCCATCGAGCCTCATGGGGAGACTTTCGGCGAATGGTTGGCCTGGGCGAAGAAACAGGGAGACGGCGGCGCGGCCGAAGAGGTCGCCGAGAGATGGCACCGCGCCCTCCCGCAGGATGTTCAGCCCCTGCTTTTCCTCGCCTCGGCGACGCAGGGCCGGGGCGCCTTCCAGAAAGCCCTGGGCTGGCTGGCGAAGGCCGAGCGTCTCGATGCCCTCAATCCTGAAGTCCATCGCACGAAGCTGCGCCTGCTGGTCATCGCCGCCCTCCGGCACCTGCGTCAGAAAAAGCCAAAGCTGATCGAAGCGGACATCGCCGCGCTCGAGGCGCTGCCGCTGTGCCGGGAGGGCGACCGACCGGCTTTCCTGGAAGCCCTGCGCTGGGGTGCCCTGCATCTGCTCGGGAGGGAACCGGAGGCCGCGGCCGTCCGGGATGGGGTGGTGGCGCGGCTCGGCGACATCGCGGCCTCGACACTCCTCTCGACTCTGGCGATCAACGGGGGCCTGCCCGACGACGTTCGTGAGGCTCTCCTGCCGCCGCCCGAAGCGGAAGGAGGCGATCTGGCAGGGGACGTCGCCCGCGTCTACGCCCTTGGCGCCGGCCTGGGCCTGAGCATTGCGCTCCCGCAGCGGTGGGAAAAAAGGTTGATCAAGGAACTCACTGACAGAGGGGACTCGCGTCCCCTCCCGCCCGGACCTCTGTATGACATGGCCATCGCCACCGCGCTCGTCGGCAGCGAAGGTCCGCATCTCTCCTATGCCGCTACCGTGGCGGGAATCGACGGCGGCGGGGATTTCCTCCCCCGGTTCCTGCTGTTGCGGGCGGGCATCCTCCCCCCGTGGGAAGAGGAGCGGCGCGTCCACGCGATCGCAGCGGCTCTGGAGCTCGCGCGGCGGCGCCGGGACCTGAAGTCTATCGACGACGGCATCGGGCTGAAGTCCACGTTGTCGTGGGCGGGCCAGGATCTGCTCGAGGAGATGGGGAAGAGCCTGAACAGCGAACAGGTTCAGGCGGTCGTCGAAAAGGAGCGGCAGCAGCGCACACACCCCACGCAGCGGCAACCCGGGCCACCCCGCCGAAACAGACAAGTCAGGGATTTCGCCGCGGAATGTGAATGCCCGGAGTGTCGAGCGGAACGCCAGGCAACCTGCCGCGGAGGTGCCGCACGGAAGCGGGCGGCCGATTCCGACGATCCCGCGATGCTCGAGTTGCTCGATGCGCTCGCCCGGAAAGTGGCGGAGCGTACGCGAGCGGAGCCCGACCGGAAAAAAGCCGCCGCGGAGAAGAAGAAGGAAGCGCGGGAACGGCAGAAAAATCTATTCGATTTTTCGTAATGTGCTCAAGATCGCGAAAGAGGTGGAAGGAACATGAGGAACCGGGTTGACAGCGCAATCGATGATCCCTGGGAGATCCTTGGTGTATCAGCCGCGGCGACGGAAGAGCAGATCCGCGCCGCCTACCTGGCGAAGGTCAGGGAATACCCGCCGGATCGTGCCGATGAATTCGAACGGATACGCGATGCCTACGCGGTCCTGCGCGATCCCCGCCGCCGCGCCCGGTATCAGCTTGTCGCGGGCACCGGGGATCTCGATTTCACGCTGCTCATCCACGGTCGGATCCCGCAGAGGAGATTCGTCGGCCCGCAGTTCTGGATGGAGGTTCTGAAAGGAAAATGACGCTGCCTGATGAACGTCGGGAGATCCTGGTGGAACGCTTCCGGGACCTGCTGAACAACGCCCTGGCGGAGGAAGCGCCGCCGACGGGGATTGCCGCGGAGGTCTGGGCGGATTTGGAAAAAGGAGATGGCGCCGAGAGCGAGGGCACGGTCGCAGAGGGCGACGACCTCTTCGCGATCTGGTCGGCCCTGACTGCCCAGACCCAGGAGATCAGGCTTCAGGGGCGGGCCTTCAAGCAGCTCCACGAGCGGCTCGAGGCCACGGCCGGTCTCGGCGATCGCGTCGACCAGATCCTGAGCCTTCACCGTGAGGCCCTCGCCGAGGCCCGCCGCATCGCGGACGAGGGGCGGGGGGAGCGGCAGGAGCGGGAGCGGGAACTTCGCCGCGAGGTGGAACAGCGGGTGCGCCGGGAGATGCTCGCGCATCTGGTTATGCTGCGGGACCGGCTGATGCGCGGCCTGGAGGCACTGCGGTCGGGTGGCCAGGCGGCGCCGCCGCGGGCCGGGTGGCTCGCCGGTCTCTTCGGCGGAAGCGGGAGAAAGCTGGAGCAGGACGCAACAAGCCTCGCGGCCCTGCGAAAAGGGTATCGTCTGAGCCTGGACTATCTCGAGGAGATCCTCGCCGGATATCAGGTTCGGGAGATCGAATGCCAGGGCCTGCCCTTCGACCCGCACCTGATGGAGGCCGTGGATCGCGAGGTGACCTCCCGCGTCGCCACGGGAACGGTCCTGGAGGTCTATCAGCGCGGGTATCTGTGGCAGGGGGAACTCTACCGGCCGGTCCGCGTCAAAGTTGCGGCCTCGCCGCTGAACACTACGGTGGACCATGACAAATGATCGGTTGACTTGCTTCTTTCGCAGCACGGCGACTCGAGGGGCCGGGGTTGACCACCGTCCAAGATGAAGACGATTCACCGGGAACGGGCGGGGAGGGGATCAACCCCTCCCCTACGAAGCACAAGAGCTGGCGTGAATAACGGTGAAGATTCGCGGTACCTTTACCTGAAAGGATGGAGATGAAGACGGCAGAACCTGGCGTGGTGGTCGGCATCGACCTGGGGACGACCAATTCGGAGATCGCGGCGTTCGTCGACGGCCGGGTGCGGATCATCGGTCCCGGCGAGACGACGATGCTCCCCTCCTGCGTCGGATTTACTCCCGGCGGGGAGTTGCTGGTCGGGCAGGCGG
>JANOHV010000232.1:0-1644 GCA_031406795.1 Candidatus Rokuibacteriota bacterium | reverse complement strand
GTCAGGGACGTTGGCTCGGGCCCGTCCAGGGTCACCGTGCCGGACCAGTCGTTCATCAGGATGGTCAGAGCGTGCCCCATCTTCGCGGCCTTGCCCTCCACGCCGGTATGCAGGGTCAGTCGCCCCTGGTCAGGTCCGATCATCAATTCAGTCATGCGGCCAGCATGCCCCTTATGGCCGCCCCTGGCGAATCAGCGCGGCAGGTACGGCGGCGTTGTCCGCCCGGCCGAATCGATTTGGGTGCGGCTCTCCTGAAGGGACGGTCAGGCGGCTTGGTGGGGAACGCCGTTGGCGTAGCAAGAATTGTGGGCGCGCCGGTGTTCTTGATCGACGTGCTAGGCCCGGTGGCCCGGCGCCCGAAGAGGTCCTGGACGCTGCGGCAACGCAGCCTGCCTCTAGTGTCACGCGTCGTTAATTGATTTACATCTGCTGGTCCTCGAGAATGGGGTCATGGACCCTGCGGTGCTGCTGATCGGCGATGAGGAGCGGGCGACGCTGGAGTCGTGGACGCGGTCGCGGGCGATCCGGCCGTCGCACGTGCAATGGGCGCGGATCGTATTGGCGGTCGCGCACGGTGCCGGCACCTCGGGCGCGGCCCGGCAGGTGGGGGTGTCGCGCCCGACGGTGATCAAGTGGCGCGACCGGTTCGTCGAGCACGGCATCGCGGGGTTGGATGAAGAGCCGCGCCCGGGTCGGCCGAAGGAGGTCGACGACTCGGCGATCATTGCCGCGACCCTGCAACCGCCGCCGGAGTCGTTGGCGGTGACGCACTGGTCGAGCCGGTTGTTGGCCAAGCGGCTTGGGATCGGGGATGCGACCGTCGCGCGGGCCTGGCGCAAGTACCACGTGCAGCCGTGGCGGCGAGAGACGTTCAAGTTCTCCACCGACCCGCAGTTGGAGGCCAAGGTCCGCGATGTCGTCGGTCTCTACCTGAAACCGCCCGAGAAGGCGATCGTGCTGTGTGTGGATGGGAAGTCCCAGATCCAAGCGCTGAACCGCACCGCTCCGATCCTGCCGCTTCGGGAAGGCCTGCCGGAGAAGGCAACCCACGACTACAAGCGCAACGGCACCACCACCTTGTTCGCCGCGCTCGAGGTCGCGACCGGCAAGGTGACCGACCAGTGCTACGACCGGCACGGCAAAGCCGGGTTCCTCGACTTCCTCAAGAAGGTCGCCAAGGCCTACCCGCGTCGGCAGCTGCACGTCGTGCTGGACAACTACCACACCCATAAACACGATGAGATCAACACCTGGCTCGCGAAGAACCCGAGGGTGACGCTGCACTTCACCCCGACATCCGGGTCGAGGCTCAACCTCGTCGAGGTGTTCTTCGGGATCATCACCCGGCAAGCCATCCGGCGCGGATCCTTCGACAGCGTCACCGAACTGGTCACCGCAATCGGCTGCTTCATAACCGGCTGGAACGACCGCTGCCAGCCGTTCACATGGACCAAGACGGCCGACGAGATCCTGCCCCACGCCACCCGTAAACGAAACTCAGACGCGCGACACTAGAAGTACACGGTGCTCGGCGGGGTGATCGCGGCCAACCCCGCGGTCGCGGTGACCCTCCCCAAGGTCGCCAGGGAGGTGCAGAAGCGGACCGCGCTGCACCGCTGGAGTTCGCCGCCCTGCTGGCCGCGG
>JANOHV010000217.1:0-3923 GCA_031406795.1 Candidatus Rokuibacteriota bacterium | reverse complement strand
GTCCTTGTCGCTCGGGTAGCCGATCGCGAAGATCGACAGCGTGACCCCCTGCTCCGCCAGCGCGCGGACCAGTTCTTCGCTGCGGCCCTCGTCCTGGACCTCGATCTGGTCGATGTCGTCGGAGTCCGCGACCACCATCACGTGGCGCAGCCGGGTCGGCACCTCCCTGAGCGCCGCGGCGGCTTCCCGGATCGAGGAGTAGAAGTTGATCCCGCCCCCGATCGCGTGGACCGACATGACGCGGGCCTCGAACGCCTCCCGGTCGTCGAGCAGCGCCGGCCGCCGGATCCAGGTCAGTCGATCCGCGCTGGCCAGCAGTCCGATCCGGTCGTTCGGGCGCAGGGCCCGCACGACTTCGAGGATTGCGAGCCGGGCGACCTCGATCTTGCGCGGGCTCCCGCTGGCGTCCCCTGCCCCGCGACTGCGAAAATACATCGAAAGCGAGGTGTCGAGCACGATCGCGAGCCCGACGTCCGCGTCCGGTCCCCCCGGGGGCGGGCCGGCGGTGACGGGGAGGACGCGCTCGAGCAGCGTGTCGCGGTACTCCCCGGAGCCGAGGCCGCGCGTCCCGCCGACGACGAGCAGCCCGGCGGGGCCGCCCCGGACGAGCCGCTCGAGCCGCTCCATCCCCTCCTCGCCGAGCGCCTCCACCGGGACGTCGTCGAGGACGATCACGCCGGGCGGGCCGTCGGCCCCACGCAGCCACTCCTCCGGGCCCAGCACGCGGACCCGCATCCCGGCGCGCTCGAGCAGGCCGGGCAGCGGCCCCGCGTCGGACGGCGATGCCGTCACGTACGCCACCGCGAGCGGCGGGGCGACCTCGACCGCAACGAGGCGCTCCCCGCCGGGGATCGCGGCGCCGTCTTCGCCCCGCAGCAGGGTGCGGTAGCGCAGCGGCCCCGAGGCGGGGGCCGTCTGGGCGAACGTCGCCTCCTGCTCCACCCCGGCGGCGAGGCTCACGGCGCGGCTCTGCTCGAGGGCGTCGCCGCGGAAGAGTTCGACGCTGACCGGGCCGGAGCGCCCCGCGGTCGCCAGGAGCCGGACGTCGTAGCGTTCCCCCGGAAAGACCCGGCGCGGCGCCGACAGCGCCTGCCGGATCGCCGGGTCGGCCTGGTCGGCGGGGGGCGCGAGCGCCAGCACCGGTACTCCTGCGCGGCCCAGCGCGACGGCCTGCCCGAGCAGAGCGTCCGTGTCGCGGGCGGCCGCGCGTCCCGCGATCAGCACGACCGTGCGCGCGCCGGGGGAGTGCCGCGCGAGTGCCGCGCCGAGGGCCTCGGGGAGGTTGGGGACGGCGGGTGCGGGCGCGGTGGCGCTCGAGAAGGGGCGCACCTCGATCCGCGCGAGCGGCGACGCGCGGCGGAGCGCCTGCTCGATCTCCGGGACGATCGCCGGAGTCGGCGCCCCCTGCGGGCCATGCTCTTCGAGGACGATCACTCGAAGCGGCATCTCGGGGCCGCGCACGGGCGCGGCGTACATCGCGACGGCCGCCAACGCGGTCGCGGCGACGAGGCGGAGCAGCCAGCGGGCGGCCCGGCGGCCCGGCGGAAAGGACGGAGCGCGAAGGCCGGCCAGGACGGCCGCCGCCGCGAGGACGATCGCGAGGACGGTGCGGGCATCGACCGGCACGGCGTCGGGGGTCATGGCAGCAGCACGCTCGAGCGGCGCGGGGCCAGCGCACGTTCGGCCGCGAGGAGGGCGAGCGCCGCGATCGCGAGCCAGGGCGCGAGGTCCAGGCTCAGCGGTCCCCGGTCCAGGTCTTCCGGCAGTTCGGCACCGTCACGCCCATAGCCGGCGGCGGCGATGTCGGCGGTGACCACGGGGTCGTCGACGTTGGCGTGGAAGACGCCCAGCTCCCCGCCGGAGCCGGAGACGACACGGTAGCGGCCCGGGTGGAACACCCCCTGAAACGGCAGGCGCGGGTTGCAGGGCGGCTTCAGGGGGATCGCGTCGCCGGCGGGTGTGCGGATCTCGCCGCCGCAGGCGGCCGCGTCCAGGAAGACCGGCGCCCCGACGCGCAGGGCGGCCTGCTCCTCCGGTCCCAGCAGGGAGAGCCAGCGCAGCGCGTTGGCGATCAGGATCGGGTAGGCGGGCGCGTAGACGAGGCTCGTCTCCGAGGGATCGAAGGCCAGGACGATCCAGCGGCGGCCGCCCTCGCCTCGCCGCAGCAGCAGCGGCCTCCCGTCGGCGAGGACGGGGACCCGGTAGACCGGGTCGGCGGCGTAGGCGTAATAGCCGCGGACGGCGAGCCCGCTGAGGTCGGCGTGTCGCAGCAGCGGGTCGCCCCGGTCCCACTCCACCCGGGAGGGGAAGGAGAGATACGTCTGGAGGACAATCCCCTCGGGGGGACGGTCCGGCATGATGAAGAGGGCGCGCGCCGGCAGCTCGCCCGCGGGGACCCGGCCGTCGAAGAGATAGACCGCCGCGGGGTCGCGCGGCAGCTCCGCGTCGGGGCGCGCGATGACCAGCTCGCGGGGCGCGGCGGCGCGGACCGCTGTCTCCAGGAAACTGTTGCCGTCGGTGACCAGGACGACCTTCGCCGACGCGCCCTCGCCGACGCCGGCGGACGCCCGGTCGTCGGCCGGATAGGCGTCGCCGGGGGCGAGCGCCACTTCCGCCTCGCCTTTTTCCAGCGCAACCGATTCGAGCAGCAATTCCACCGGCGACTCGGGGGCGCAGGGGCGCTCGATCCGGCGGAATTTCCGACCGTTGTTGGACAGATCGAGCGCGAGCGGACGCTCGTCGCCGGGCGCCCCGCCTCCGCGGCAGGAGACGCGCAGGTACAGGTCGTACCCCGGCCGGCCGGCGCTCGCCGGCTGGACGTCGAAGGCTTCGACCCCCGCGTTCGCCGTCGCCTCGCCGAAGGTGATCACGCGCGGGGAGAGCGCGGTGATCTCGTCTTTCGCCTGCTCGTGCCACCGCGACGCCCGGTCGGTGAAAAGCAGGACATGGTCGTAACGGTCGGCTGCAGCCAGGCTGGCCGCGAGACGCGCCGCGCCCGCGACGTCCGCCCGGGCGTCAGCGTAATCGAGCCCGCCGACCCCAGGAGCCGGCCTCGCGCCCGCCGGCGAGCGGCGTGCTGGCCGCCGCCCGCGGGCCGGCGGTCACGAAGACGACCGCGTCCTGCTCCTGGAGCAGGGCCGCGTAGTCCTCCAGCCGCTCCCGGAGCGCCCGGAGCCGGGGCCGTCCATCCTCGAGCACGCCGAGGCTGGGCGAGAGATCGACGATGACCAGGTCCCGGACCGCGGCGGCGCCCGACGAGTATTTCGGCCGCAGACCGGCGAAGGCCACGGCGAAGACCGCGGCGGCCAGCAACAGCCACTGGAGCCGGCGCCGCAGGCGAAAACCCCGGGGAGCGGCGGGGAGGCTCTCCGCGAGACGCCGGAGCAGGAAGAAGGGGGCGAGCACCACGCGGCGGGTGCGCAAACGCCAGGCGAACGAGAGCAGCAGCAGCAGCGCGAGCGCCACGAGCAGCCACCCGCGCGGGTCCTGCAGCGTCAGCATCCCGCCCCCGCCTCAGAAGTGTGACGAGCCAACATGCGCTGACGCTTCCTTAGCGCGCCAGCTCGAGGAGGTGGCGCACGAGCGCGTCGTCGAAGCGGTCCGCGGTCCGGATCACCCCGTGGCTGACCCCGAGTTCGCGGCAGGAGCGCGCGATTTCTTCGACGTGGGCGCGCACGAGCGCCCGCAGCTGCTCCTGCAGCCCAGAGCCGGCCACGAGGCGGATGCGGCGCTCGCTCTCGGGGTCTTCGACCAGACAGTTCCCCCGCAGCCGGGGCTCGAGATCCCGCTCGTCGAGGATCCGGGCCAGGTGCAGGAGCCCCGCGCGCTCCCGCAGCGCCCCGAGCTGCGGGGCGAGCGGCTCTTCCTGGAAGAAGTCCGAGACCACGACAAGGCGGCCCCGGTTGCGGGTGCGCGCGAGGAAA
>JANOHV010000185.1:0-7038 GCA_031406795.1 Candidatus Rokuibacteriota bacterium | reverse complement strand
GGCGGAAGGAGCGCTCGTGACCTGGGAGACCGCCGCTGAATCCGGGACTGCCGGCTTCTACCTGTATCGACTTGATCGCGGGGCCGAAATCCCGGTCACGACGGAGATCGTCCCCGCCCTGCTCGAGTCCTCTTCGGGGGGCACCTACACGGTAATCGATGCCGGCGCGTTCGGCCCCGAGCTGCGCTATAAACTCGTCGAGATCGTGACCCAGGGAGCGCCGATCGCCTACGGACCCTTCCGTGTGCAACTGGACGATCGGCCCGCGGCCGCCCAGGCCGCGTCGGCCACCGCCTTCTCTCGCGCGGGGGAGATCTTTTCCCGCAAGCCGCGCCAGTCCTCGAAGCGCAAGGCGGGGCTGCCCCCGGCGAGGCCGGCGGGATCCATTCGCGCGCGTGCGCTGGCGCCGGCCGGCATCGTCGGCAGCGACATCCGCGTCACGGTGCTCCGGGACGGCATCTACCGCATCGGCGCGGCCGAGATCGCCCCGCTGCTCGGGATCAGCCTCAAGAAGGCCCGGACGATGATCGCCACCGGCAGAATCGATCTCACCGCCATGTCCTCGAGCGTCGCCTATCTTCCCGTCGACGGGGGAGAGAGCCTGCTCTTCTACGGCCAAGGCACCGACACCGTATTCTCCGGCGAAAGCGCCTACTGGATCGCCCCCGGTCACGGACGGCTCGTCCGGAGTCTGCGCGCCGCGCCGGCGCTTCCGGCAGCGGCCGGGGCTTTGTTCCTCAATGGCGCACACGCCGAAGAGAACCGCATGACCCTGACCGGCGGCGCCGTCGACCCCCGCGCCGACTACTGGCTTTGGGATTATCTGGTAGCCGGAAATGTGACGCTCGGCCGGAAGACCTTCCCGCTCACCACTCCCGGTTCGTCGGGGGCCGGCACTGCCAGCCTGGCGGTCTCCTTGCGGGGCGCGACCGACACCATCGCGGACCCGGAGCACCACGTCATCGTCCGCATGAACGGGACCATGATCGGAGAAGGCCGATGGAACGGACTCGATCCGCTCGTCGTCACGCTCGGTTTCGATCAGCGCCTTCTCGCCGACGGCGACAACGCCGTTGAAATCGAAGCCGTGCGCGATGCCGGGATTCCCTACAGCGTCTTCTATCTCGACGCCATGGACATCGCCTATTACCGTGACTACCAGGCCGTCGGCGACCGGATCACGATCCGGGGCGACGGGAACGCATCCGTAGCTGTCTCCGGCTTCACGACGCCGGCGATCCGGATCTTCAACATTGCCGACCCGCGGGCGCCGAAACTCGTCACGGGCGCCAGGATCGACGGCGCCGCCGGCAGCTACCAGGCGACGTTCTCACCGGCCGGGACCGACATCCCGTATCTTCTCGTCGCCGACACCGCGATCGCCGGTGTCGCCGCTCTCTCGCCGTGGGTTTCCGCGGGACTGCTCAACCCGGCGAACGCCGCCGACTACCTGATCATTACCGCCGGGGAGATGCTGGGCGCTGCCGAGCGGCTTGCCGCCTACCGCCGCTCCGAAGGACTGAGCGCCAGGGTGGTGACGGTTGATTCGGTCATGGACGAGTTCAACGACGGTGTCTACAGCCCGGACGCCATCCGGAAATTCCTCGCCTACGCGCGAGACTCCTGGGCGACGCCGCCGCGGTATGTCCTGCTGGCCGGGGACGGCAGCTACGACTACCGGAACTTCCTGGGCCATGACGAGTGCGTGGTGCCGCCCGCCATGGTCTCCACCCCGCGCGGCCTGTTCGCGTCCGACAACTGGTACGCCGACGACGACGATGATTCCATCCCCAGCCTGGCGATCGGCCGCATACCGGCGAAAACAGCGGCCGAACTGGACGCGGTGGTCGACAAGATCATCGCCTACGAAGCGGCGCCGCAGCCGCCGACACCCGGGGTGCTGTTCGCCGCGGACCAGCCGGATCAGGGCGGGGACTACGTCACCGACAGTAACGCGCTGATGGACCTGCTGCCTCCGGGTTACGGGCGGACGACCGTGTACCTCGGCGAACAGGGTCTCGCGGCCGCCAGAGGCACACTGGCAGCCGGCATCGTCGGCGGGGTCTCCCAGGTCAACTACTTCGGACACGCCGGCTATGACCGACTGGCGGACGAAGGGCTGTTGCTCGCCGCCGACGTGCCGTCGCTCGGCAGCGGGGCCCCCCTGCCGCTGTTCACGCTTTTCACGTGTCTGGCGGGCAGCTATTCCGACCCCGGCTACGTCAATCTCGGCGAGGCGCTGCTGCTCAGGAGCGACGGCGGGGCCGCGGCCCTCCTTTCGTCCAGCGGACTGTCGCTCCATGATCGCTCGCGACGCCTGGCCCGGGAGTTCACCCTGCTCCGCCATTCCGGGGGCGCACCCCGCCTCGGGGATCTGTTCCTCGCGGCCCTGCGCTCCTACGGGGAGGCGTACGGCCCCGACTACACCCTGGGCATCTACGGTATCCTGGGTGACCCGGCCCTGGTCCTGCACTAGGTTGGCGGAACGATGACCAGCACGTTCGAACCCGGGCGCGTCATCCGGCCCAGGGGGGAGATTGTGCGCCGGGAGATTGCCGGCGAAACCATTCTCGTGCCGATTCGGGGACGGACCGCCGACATGCAGAGCCTCTTCGCGCTCAACCAGACCGCCGCCTTCATCTGGGAGCGAATCGACGGCGAGCGGAATCTCGGCCGCATTCTCGAGGAAACCGTGGGAGCCTTCGAGGTCGGCCGCGACGAGGCGCGCGAGCACCTGGAAGCTTTTATCGCGGAGGCCCGCTCGCGCGGCCTGGTGGAGGATGTCCCGTGAGCGCCGTCGCCGCCGTCTGCGCCGGGAGCACCGGGAACGCCGCGCGCATCCTGGCCCTGCGCCGCAGGTTCCGCGAGGCCGCCGTCCCGGTCGCCGGGGGCATCGAGATCACGAGGCGCTGCAATCTCAAGTGCATTCACTGCTATCTCGGCGAGGAGCGCGCGGCGGCGGGCGGCGCGGAGGAGCTGGACACCGCAACCTGGCTTGGCCTGATCGACAGCCTGGTCGCCGCCGGTTGCCTCGACCTCGTTTTCACGGGCGGCGAGCCGCTGCTGCGCCCCGACTTCGGCGAGTTGTACACCCGGGCCCGGCGCAGCGGCATGCGCGTCACGCTCTTCACCAATGCGACCGCAGTCTCCGCGGAGCTCGTCGCCCTCCTCCGGGAACTCCCGCCGGCCATGATCGAGGCGAGCGTGTACGGTTCAACCGCGATGACACACGAGAACATCACCGGCGTTCCGGGGTCGTTCCGGTCGTTTCTTTCGGGCATCGATCGGTTCCGGAGCGCCGGGCTGCCGCTGACCGTCAAGACCGTCCTGATGAACCTCAACCTGAGCGAGTTCGAGGATATGGCGCGACTGGCCGCCGACCACGGCGCGCGGTGGCGGTTCGACCCGGCCATCTTCCCCCGGCTTGATGGAGACCCCGGCCCGGTCGCGTTGCGCATCTCCCCCGAGGAGGCCGCTCTTCGAGATATCCCGAACCGGGAGAGCGCCGCGCACTGGCGCGACTGCTACGAGCGCGGCGCCGCAGAGCCGCCTTCCCGCCGACTCTACACCTGCGGCGCGGGGGTCACCAACTTCCACATCGACCCGCGCGGGTCGCTCCGCCCCTGCCTGCTCTCCCGACGGCCGGCGCGCGACCTGCGCGTGCAGGATTTCAGATCCGCGTGGGCGCAAATCGTCGAGGAGATCGCCGGGATGACGGTCGCGCACGACGACCGCTGCAACGCCTGCGACAGACGCAATATCTGCGGTCTGTGCCCGCCGTTCATGGAGTTCGAAGGCGGTTCCCGGGAGCGGCCTTCCGCGTATCTCTGCGCGCTGGGTGACAAACGTCGGGAAAGAATCTATGCTTGGAGGCATGAAGATGGCTGATGCGCAGGACAAGCGGCCGTACGAGAAGCCGGAACTGACCGTGATCGACTTCGCCGCCGAGGAAGTCATGGTCGTGGGGTGCAAGTCGAGCTCGGGAAGCGGATCCAGCAAGCAGCCCGGCGGGGGCTGCCTGATCAGCGCCTGTTTCGACTTCGGGTCGTGAGCCTGCGGGTGCCTCCCCGTGGCACTTGAAAGGGCTGCTCCCGGCGGCTGTCGGTTCCGGTTCGGCGGTCTGCCGATTTCGATCATCTGTCGCGACTACCCGCTGCTCCCGGAAACGAATCCCGAGTATCTTCCCTTCCTCGACGAGGGCGGTTCCGCGTCGGCGGACTCGATCAGCATCGAGTTGCTCGTCGGCGAAGTGCCCGCGTCCCCCCGCGGACGACTGCTGTTCGAGGCGGGCCGTTCGTGGACGCTGCGGGAACTCGGGGGCAAATTCGTCATCGTCCCCCAGGCGACTCCGGCCGGCGCCGCCCCCGCGTGGGAGGCCGAGATCGACCGGCGGCGGCGGACGGCTCGCGTGATCTGCGGCCGTGAACTGCTCGTCGATCGCGCCGGTGTCACGTGGCTCGCAAGCCCGTTTCACTATCCGCTGGACCAGATGGTGCTGATGCTCGCGCTTGCCGGCGAAGGGACGATCGTTCACGCGGCCGGCGTCGACATAGGCGGCAGGGGCGTGATCCTCGCGGGTCCCTCCCGCGCCGGCAAGACGACCATCTCCCGCCTCTGCGACGCGGCCGGGATCACCGTGCTGAGCGACGACCGGGTGATTGTCCGCCGTTCGGTCGAGGGCCTGCGCATCGCCGGCAGCCCCTGGCCGGGGGAAGGCCGTTTTGCCGCGAACCGGAGCCTGCCGCTCGCCGCCCTGGTTTTTCTGACCAAGGGCGACGCGGACGGCATCTCCCCCCTCGCGCCCGCCGCTGCGCTGAAGAGGCTGCTGCCCGTGCTGTCGACGCCGCTCTTCGATCGGGAACTCACCGAGCGCGCCGTCGATTTCTCCCAGGGCCTGATTGCCAGCTGCCCCGCGTACGAACTGACGTTTCGTCCGGCGGCCGGCGCCGTGCAGGCGCTGCTGCAGACGATCGACGGCCTCCCGGAGGCTCGATGATTGCAAGCACGAGCGGGGACGGCCGGGAGTTGGTGACGCTGGTTGACGAGTTGTTGTGCCGCGGTCACGACGTGCGGCTGCGCGTGACGGGACGCAGCATGTCGCCCTGGCTCGAGGACGGCGCCGTCGTGACGCTGCGCCGGGTCGGTGCCTCGACGCTCGCACCGGGCGACATCGTCCTGTTCCTGACCCGCGCGGGATACCCGGTGCTCCATCGCTTGATCCGCCGCGAGCGCTGCGCTGATGGCACCCCGTGGCTGCTGGTCAAGGGAGACGCCTGCGCAGCGCCGGACGAACGGATCACGAGCGATCGCGTTCTGGCGAAGGTCGTCGCCGCCTCCGGACCCGGGCGCCGCGTCCGGACGCACCATGCGGTTCCCGACGGCTTCTTTCGGCCGGCACTGCGCCTCCTGCTGGCCATGATCAGTTACCGCTCGCCCCGGCTCTTTCGTCTGCTCTCCCACCGCGTGGTCCCGCGCTGGCGCAGGCTTCGCGCCGGGCGCGCGCTGAACTGAAGTCTTCCGCGGTATAATCCCCCATGCCCGCCGATCTCCTGACCAGGGTTACGCTGCCGCTCGGCATCTTCATCGGCACCAGCCTCGCGCTGCTGCTGCTGCGCAGCGTCTCGCTGCGCCTGCTGCACCGCTGGTCGGAACGCACGTCCTCGCCGATCGACGACATCGTCGTGCGCGCGCTCAGCCGCCCCTCCATCGTCTGGTGCCTGGCGATCGGCCTGCATCTGGCCCTTTCGATGTCGGACCTCCCCGACAAGTACCTGCTCTATCTGGTGCGCACCATTCGCGTGCTCGTCACCTTCTCGATCACCATGGCGGCCTCGACGATCGCCGGGAAGATCGTGCGCCAGTCCGTCCAGCGCACCGATCTGCCGCTGCCGACCACCGGCCTGGCCTACGGGGTCATCAAGGGCACGATCCTCGCCATCGGCTTCGTGATCATCCTTTCCCAGTTGGGGATCGCGATCGCCCCGCTGCTGACCGCCCTCGGCGTCGGCGGCCTGGCCGTGGCGCTCGCGCTGCAGGACACGCTCGCGAACCTCTTCGCCGGGATCCACATCCTGGTCGAGAAGTCCGTCCGTGTCGGCGACACGCTGCGTCTGGAGTCCGGCCAGGAGGGCGCCGTACTCGACATCACCTGGCGCACGACGCGCATCCGCACGCTCCAGAACAACATCGTGATCATCCCGAACAACAAGCTCTCGCAGAGCGTGGTGACGAACTACTCGCTCCCCGAGCCGCGGCTCACGGTGCAGATTCCCGTCGGCGTCGACCACGCGAGCGACCCGCGACAGGTCGAGCGGGTGCTGCTCGATCTCGTCGTGCGGGCGGCGTCCGAAGTGCCCGGTCTGCTGGCCGATCCTCCGCCCGTCGTCCGCTTCGCCCCCGGGTTCGGCCCGACCTCGCTCGATTTCACGCTGCACTGCCAGGTCGCGGCCTTCGCCGAGCAGCTTGCCGTGATCAGCGAACTGCGCGCCCGCATCGTCGAGCGCTTTCGAGCGGAAGGCATCGAGTTCCCGCCCGTCCCGGGAGCGCCGACGCGCCAGAAGTAACTACTCCTACGTTTTCGCGCGCCCCAGCAGGCCCTGCACCGCGTGCAGCACGTCGGCGGGCAGCATCAGGGTCTTGGCGTTCGGCGAATTCGCCAGCAGGCGCACCGCGTCGATGTAGCGTTCCCCGAGCAGGTACAGAGCCGGCAATTCCTTGTCTCCGAACGCCGTCGTCACCCGCGCGATCGCCTCGCGGTTGGCCTCGGCCATGATGATCTTGGCCTCCGCGTCGCGGCGCGAGGCCTCGAGCTTCCCCTCGGCCTCGCGGATCGCCGCCTCCTTCGCGCCCTCCGCCATCAGGATCGCCGCGGACTTCTTGCCCTCGGCCTCCGTGATCGCGGCGCGGCGGGTGCGCTCGGCCGCGGCCTGCTGCTCCATCGCCATCTGCATCGTCGGCGAGGGCTTGATGTCCTGGATCTCGACGGTCTTGACGACGATGCCCCAGGCCGCCACGTCGTCGGAGATCGCGCCCTTGAGC